>NZ_PEBA01000023.1:0-317656 GCF_002734235.1 Sphingobacterium sp. 1.A.5 | reverse complement strand
AAGCAAGAGTTTATGCTGGACAGCGAATGGCCAGATGAATTGTCCGTCCGAAGATCTGTGGAACAGTGCATTAGAATATACAACACAAAGCGACCACATTGGTCACTGAAACTCAAGACACCTGAGCAGGTCCATGGAGCAGCTTAAAACGGACTAACATTGAGGTGTGGAAAGTAAAAGAAAAAAGAAGCAAAAAAGAAAAAAAGCTGTTCAAATGTGGAAAACTCCTACGGAGTTTACACACATTTGAACAGCCCAATAATAACAAAAAAGTGTCTACTTTTTTTAGGACATGACATGAAAGGCGCTGATAGCGTAGTTGGAACACAAGTCAGGCCGGCGCACAGGGCCATCGTGCAGACTTGTGCTAGCAGTGCTGAAGATTGTCGCTATCGGTGGCACAAGTGGAAGACAACGGAAACAGGATTTCGCTGGCATTGTCAAAATTGCTGGTTGGTGGGGACACCAACCAGGACGAGAGACCGGACACCAACCAGGGCGAGAGGCTGGACACCAGCGAGGGCGAGAGGCGCTGATAGGGTAGTTGGAACACAAGTCAGGCCGTCGCACATGGCCAGCGCGCAGACTTGCGCTAGCAGTGCTGAAGATTGTCGCTAGCGGGCGCCGAAGTTGAAGGCATTAGATAAAAAAAGCTACCTTTTAGGGGTAGCTTGAAAAATTTATTTATTGATTCTTAGTTTTTGCTGATTACAAAATCTTCTTTTGCGATTCTGACTTTTTTAAGGTTTACTAACCAATCGTTGTCGATATCTCTGTGTCCTAACGCCAAGACGGTTACCGAGCGCAATCCGAGTTCGTTCAACCCTAAGAATTGGTCAATTGCTGCATTGTCAAAACCTTCCATTGGGGTTGCATCTACACGAAGTTCAGCTGCTGCTCCGATTGCAAGTCCGAATCCAATATAAGCTTGGCGTGCTGCGTGTTCGAAATGTTGGTCTTTGGATTGGCTGTTAAAGCGTGCCATCAAGCCATTTTTATAGTCATTTGCAAACCCAGTTGGCAAACCTCTTTCTACTTCTTGTTGCAAGAAAACAGAATCCACACGTTCTTGTGTATACTCATCGTATGCCGCAAAAATCAGAAGGTGAGAAGCATCCACGATTTGTGATTGATTATATGCTAATGGTTGGATTTGTTCTTTTAATTCTTGATTGCTGATTTCGATAATTTTGAAAGGATGCAATCCTGAAGAAGTTGGAGCAAGGCGAGCAGCTTCAATGATGTAATCTACTTTTTCTTGTTCAACTGATGCACCAGTCATTTTTTTGGTAGCATATCTCCATTTTAAATCTTCTAATAAGCTCATTTTGTGGGTAATTTTTATTTTTGTTTTATACTAATATTGATTTTATATATCCATCAATAGCATCCTTTAGCACTTCAGAAGGACAGATGTTGTCTCTGCTGTTCAGTGAAAGAAGTTCTATTGCTACGATTCCATGAAGGATAGACCAAAGGGTCTTTAATTTTAAATATTTATCGATATGGGTTTTTCCACTCAGGGCAATTGCTTCTTCGATCAGACCCAACATTTTATTTGAAACTTTTTTTATGTTTTCCGATTCATTGGTTTTCTCACAAGTTGGAATTCCCAACCCGAACATAATTTCATAATGCTTTGGGTATTTGACAGCAAACAGCCAATAGGCTTTAGCAAGCTGACCCAATTTATCTGAGACTTCCTTTGAATCATCTATTTGCTCTTCTAATTCTTTATGAAGATTTTGAAATCCTTCTTGGACAAAAAAGGTTGAAATAGCCTCTTTGTTTTCAAAGTGTTTATAGATTACAGGTACGGAATATTCGATAGCATCGGCAATTTTTCGGATAGAAAGCGCATTCCAGCCTTCATTTTCCACGATTTCACGTGAGCATGATATGATTTGCTGTTTCAGTTCTTCTTGTTGCCTTAATCTTCTTTCCGTTAGTCCCATCGTTATTTTAGTTAACAGTGTTATCAAAAGTAACAATGATAGATAATTGTTGCAAACAACTATTTAAAAAGAAACATAAGTATGACAATCATCAGTAAATTTTTCCGCTTATATTCTTGCAAATTAGTCTTAACTTTAAGCATGAACTTCTTAAAGAGTAAACGCAAAGTATCCTTGGTTTTGGGCAGTGGTGGTGCCCGCGGGTTAGTTCAGATAGGTGTTATCCGGAGTCTGGAAGAGAAGGGTTATGAGATTGACGAGGTTGTGGGTTGTTCTATAGGTTCTTTGATCGGGGCTGCTTATGTGGAGGGCAAGCTAGTGGCTTTAGAAGATTGGATGCGAGCCATAACAAGGCGTCAGGTTTTCAAATTGATGGATTTCACTAATCCAAAGTTTGGGTTGCTGAAGGGAGAGCGTGTTTTTGAGTCTTTAAAGGATATTTTTCCGGATAAGAATATTGAGGACATGAATATTCCTTTTCGGGCGATTGCGACGGATATGGTGAGTGAGAAGGAGGTTGTTTTTGAGAAGGGGAGTGTTTACAAAGCAATTAGGGCATCTATTGCTATTCCGGCAGTTTTTACGAGTATTGAGAGTGAGGACTGGAACTTGGTTGATGGTGGTGTGATCAACCCATTACCGATCAATTATGTTCGCAGGAAGCGAAGGAATATCGTTGTTGCGGTTAATTTGGATGGGAAGCCCGATGCGGAATTTGGGCCTTATGCTGGGGCGAAAGGTTTGAATGCAATCTCTATGCTTCAGGAGTCTTATTTTATGATGCGCAGAAGATTAAGCCAGCTTTCCGTTGAATTGTACAAGCCTGACTATGTCATCAACGTTCCTCACAATATTGCAGGCCTCTGGGATTATGATAAAGCATCATTTATGATCGACATGGGGAAGCAACTGACGGAAAAAATTGTTCCTGATGGTCCTATCAAGAAGAAAGTGGTGAAAGTGAATAAAGAAAACAATAAAGAAGATTCAGAAAAAAAAGAGGCCGTTTAAACGACCTCTAATAATAACTTATTCATGTGAAGATTGAACTCTTCAGGATTTTCTAGATTTGGTAAATGGCCGCAGTCTGCCATTTCAATATATTTTGAACCTTTGATGTTTTTGTTTAACTCCTCCATCAATTCTGCTGGAGTGATTTTGTCTTCTTTTCCTCTAACGATCAAGGTAGGCACATTGATTTTCGAGAGCACTTCAGTTGTGTCGGTTCTAGATGCCAGAGCCAATAGCGTAGCACAGATCGATTCTATACTGTTCCGACGGATACTGCTTTTTATTAATTCTACTGCATCAGGTTTATTCTCGATGCTCTTTTTAGAGAATACATTTCCAGTAAATCCAATGGCATATGGTCTGCGTCCATATTGTAAAACTGCTTGAATGGCATCGAATCTTTTTTGTTTGCCGGCATTGTCATCAGGTTTGCTGTGTGTGTCGGCAAGGATAAGTCCTGAAATTTTTTCTGGGAACAGTTGATATGCACGCAAAGCGATGTATCCACCCATTGATATTCCACAAAGAACGGCTTTATCGATTTCAAGTTTACGCATAAATACACCCAGGTCTTTAGCGAAAACATCAACTGAGAAGAAGCCATGACCTTTGGTTGTATTACCATGCCCACGGATATCTATGGCGATTCCTGTCACATTATCTTCTAGACTTTCCAATTGCTCACGCCACATTTTTTTGTTGAATGGAAACCCGTGCAAGAAAATAATGGTTTTCTCAGGTTGTTCTGTTGCTTTTTTAATGTAATAAGAGATGCTTATATCTCCAATTCTGATTTTGTTGCTTTTAATTATTCGATCGGCCATAATTTTAAATATATAAATATCAACACGATATGCAAAATATAGTTTGAAAATGATTAAAAAACGGAAAAATGGTTTGGAAAGTATAAAAAAGTAACGATATTTGCGCCACCTCAACGGACAATATGTCCTTAAAGAATGCGCTCATAGCTTAATTGGATAGAGCATCTGACTACGGATCAGAAGGTTAGGGGTTCGACTCCCTTTGAGCGCACTTTTTTTTAGTAGTTAGTAGAGAGTATTTAGTATTTAGACTTTTCCTTTAGATTTTTCCTTAAGATTTTTTTAGTAGTTGTTAGAGAGTATTTAGTATTAAGACTATTTCTGTAGATTTTCGTTTCAGCGGATATTAAGTAGATTTTTTAATAATATAAAGATGATTTGAGGCAGTAGTTATGCTTCGGATTTTAAGGGTTGTTAGCTCATTATTCTTAAATCATTGTTTGACATTAAGTTATCGTGTTTCGGTTGTTTAGGAATGTTGGCAAAGATTCTGTTAGTAATTAGAATTGAGGTATAAAATGTTGGATTAAATGCTAGAAAATGAAAAAAATTTTTGCTGAGACTATTATTTCCTTATATTTGCATCACCAAAACAGAAAGGGCGTCAGTCGTATTAGTATTGGTTGCCGCGCTCATAGCTTAATTGGATAGAGCATCTGACTACGGATCAGAAGGTTAGGGGTTCGACTCCCTTTGAGCGCACTTGGAAAGAGCCTAATTCTTATACGGGATTAGGCTTTTGTTTTTTTACATCTAAAAATAACAACAACATTATGCTAAATCTAGTTTTATTCGGTCCTCCAGGAGCAGGTAAAGGGACTCAATCGGCCAAATTAATCGATAAATACGCTCTACACCATATTTCAACTGGAGACATGTTTAGAGGACACATCAAGGACCAAACTCCTCTAGGAAAAGAGGTTAGTCAGATTATTGCTGACGGTAATTTGGTTCCAGACTCCATTACTATTTCCATGTTGGAAGAGGAGTTGAAGAACAATCCTGATGCTAAAGGTTTTATCTTTGATGGTTTTCCACGTACGGTTGCTCAAGCTGAAGCATTGGATAAATTCTTGGAAGCAAACAATACTTCAATCACTGGAGTTATTGCATTGGATGTAGATGAGGCAGAGCTTACTCAACGTATTGCAAAGCGTCAAGAGATTTCAGGTCGTGCGGATGATGCGGCTGATAAATTGAAAAAACGTATTGAGGAATACTTTGGTAAGACGATTCATGTATTACCTTATTATGAAGAGCAAGGTAAACTTAGCAAAGTGAATGGTATTGGCGATATCGAAGAGATTTTCGCGAACCTTTCCAATGTTATCGATAATTATTAATAAAAAAACTGAATAGGGGTATTTATGGCTCAGGGGTCAAATTTTGTTGATTATGTAAAGGTATGTTGCCGTTCTGGACATGGTGGTGCCGGATCTGCTCACCTACACCGTGATAAGCACACGGCAAAGGGTGGTCCAGATGGTGGAGATGGCGGTCGTGGTGGACATATAATCTTAAAAGGATCACATCAATACTGGACCTTACTTCACCTTAAATTCAGAAAACATATTATTGCTAATTCGGGTGAGCCAGGTGGTAGTGCTTTGCAAACAGGAGCAAACGGTAAGGATGAGATTCTGGAAGTTCCTTTAGGTACTGTTGCCAAGAATGCTGAAACTGGAGAGGTTTTATTTGAGATCACCGAAGATGGTGAGACGAAAATATTAACCCCCGGTGGAAAAGGTGGTTTAGGGAACTGGCATTTCAAGTCATCGACTGTGCAGACGCCAAGATTTTCGCAACCGGGTTTACCGGGTAAGGAAGAATGGATCATATTGGAGCTGAAAGTTTTGGCTGATGTGGGATTGGTTGGTTTTCCAAATGCAGGGAAGTCGACATTGTTATCTGTTGTTTCTGCTGCCAAGCCAGAGATTGCAGATTATCCATTTACTACCTTGGTTCCAAATTTAGGAATAGTTAGCTATAGAGATGGGAAATCATTTGTTATGGCAGATATTCCAGGTATTATCGAAGGTGCGGCAGAAGGAAAAGGTCTTGGTCACCGTTTCTTGCGCCATATCGAACGGAATTCGGTTTTGTTATTCCTGGTTCCTGCAGATACAGATCGTACCATTGAAGAAGAATATAATATTTTGCTGAACGAGTTGACAGCATACAATCCAGAATTGTTGGATAAGCCAAAGATCCTTGCCATCAGTAAGTCGGATATGCTCGATGATCAATTGGAAACAGAAATGTCAGAGCAAGTTCCAAAAGGAATTCCATATTTATTTATTTCTTCAGTGACTGGTAAGAATATTCAACAGTTGAAGGATTTAATCTGGAAAGAGATCAATCAATAGGATTTTAAAGATATATTAAATAGATAATCCCGGATCTATGTATTCCATTGTTTTAGCTTTGGATATGTAGATTCGGGATTTTTTAATAGTTACACCCCTACAGGGTTGTGTGGCGTCGTATAATCATTTCTATAATAGTTGCACCCTTACAGGGTTCTATGGCGTTGTATTTCTATAATAATTGCACATTCTAGGGAGGGTAGGGGCTTAAATGCTATTGGAATACATTATGTGGCAGGTGGAGACACCTGCCACGGCGGTGAAAACTCAGGTTGTGTGGCTTCCTTTATGCACCATTTCTATAATAGTTACACATCCTAGGGAGGGTAAGGGATTAAATGCAATAGGTATGGATTAGGTGGCAGGTGGAGACACCTGCCACGGCGGTGAAACCTCATCAGAGTACAAGAAACAGTTTCCATCTCTTACGAGATGGAATGACACGAATGTTGAGAGGGAGAGGGGGCGATTTTTGGGGAAATGACTTGCGGCGAGCCGCAAGTCATTTCCCCAAAAATCGCCCCTTTTAAAAAAAAAGAATCTGTCATTCCAGAGCTTTAGCTCTGGAAACTATTTTGTGTTTATAATAACACAACCCCATCGGGGTGACAATATTATAGTAGGGAATAAAACAAACATGCCACACCTACGGCGTTGGTATTTGAGGTGATTTTCATTTCTATAGGTATTACATGCCTACGGCATTTAAGAGATATTTCATGCCTCCGGCATTTAACCCCGATGGGGTTTTTGGGGTTTATGACCATATTTTCTATAATAGTTACACCCCTACAGGGTTGTGAGGCTTCCTTTATGCATCGTATCTATAATAGTTGCGCCCCTACAGGGTTGTGTGGCGTCATATAATCTTTTCTATAATAGTTTTATCATAATGATGGTTGGTGGGGACACCAACCATGGCGTCGTTAGGACACCAACCATGGCGTCGTTGGGACACCAACCATGACGTCGTTGTGACACCAACCATCTATTTTAACAAAGTTGCCACACCGATGGCGTTGGTGTTTGGGGTGATTTTTGCTACTTTAGTGTAAATGGATTTGTCATTAAAAGATTTTTTGGATCGTAAGGTTGAGGAATATAATCGGCCTGATTTTATTCCCAATGATCCTATTAGTATTCCGCATCAATTTACAGAGAAACAGGATATTGAGATTATGGGTTTTTTCGCAAGTATATTGGCTTGGGGTCAGCGAAAGACCATTATCAATAAATGTAATGAATTGATTGAACGTATGGACGGGAGTCCGTATGATTTTATTGTCAATCATGGGGATGAGGACTTGAAAAATATGTTGGGTTTTAAGCATAGGACATTCAATGATACCGATCTTCTCTATTTTATTAGTTTTTTTAAATATCATTATACTCATTTCACAAGTTTAGAAGATGCCTTTTTACAGGTAGAGGACATGAATGGCTTCAGCATTGAGGAGTCCTTGAATTCGTTTAAATCGTATTTTTTTTCATTGCCTGATTTTCCTCAC
This sequence comes from Sphingobacterium sp. 1.A.5, assembly GCF_002734235.1. Classification (NCBI taxonomy): domain Bacteria; kingdom Pseudomonadati; phylum Bacteroidota; class Sphingobacteriia; order Sphingobacteriales; family Sphingobacteriaceae; genus Sphingobacterium; species Sphingobacterium sp. 1.A.5. The sequence continues at coordinate 309,992 of NZ_PEBA01000023.1, read as the reverse complement.
CGGACACGCAAGCATGTCAGTTCACCTTTGCAGAAATCAACCTGCAAAAGGTTAAATATGTTTTTGCGATGGATGGTGAGAAAGGACAATATGGGGGTTGATTTTGGGATTTGGGACCAGATCAAGCCAAAGGACTTAATATGTCCATGTGATGTACATGTAGAGCGTGTTGCTAGGAAATTTGGATTTATCCAATCCGACAAAGTGAATTGGAAAACAGCAATTGAACTAACTGATCATCTGAAAGAACTGGACCCTGCAGATCCTGTAAAGTATGATTTTGCACTTTTTGGATTAGGTGTTGCAGGAGAGTTATAAAATAAAATTTAGTAAAAAGGAATGAACATTTCTTTATGATTTCCAGCATCTTTATATTGGAATTCATCTGACATATATTCGAATCCCATGCTTTCGTAAAAGGGATAAGCTATTTCCCTAGCTATGCACCATAAATAGTCACCTTTTAATTGAGTTTTTATATGCTCAATTGCAGCTGACAGTAATTCTTTTGCATATCCTTTTCTTCTAGCTTCTGGCAAAGTTGCCATTCCTCGAAGCCGGTAGCCTTTATGAGGAAGTTTTGGATGGTTTGTTCTGTGGACGGTCAATATACATTGAAGCTTGTTGTCTTCGTCATAGAATCCTAAATGGAAGCTGTCAGGCTTTAAATCCTCTGGGTTAAGGCAAAGCTTTGGATCCTTTCCTTTTTGCAGTACAGCGCTTCTAATGGGTAGAGCATCTTCAACTTTTATAAATCGAATCATTTTTTTGCCAATCTGAATAATATGTCAACAAGTCTATTGGAGTACCCAAATTCATTATCATACCAACCCACAACTTTTACTAAACCCCCAACAATACTTGTCAATTCAGAATCAAAAACACAAGAATATGGGTTATTGATGATATCTACAGATACGATTGGATCCTCGGTATAATAGAGCACATTTTTTAATTCACCTTCTGCTGCCTCCTTGAATTTTTGGTTGATTTCCTCTACGGTTGTTTCTTTAGTAAGGTTACATGTAAAATCCGTCAATGATCCGTTGAGCACTGGTACCCGGATTCCTGCTCCACCCAATTTGCCATCCAGATGTTTGAATACGTTTGTGATAGCTTTAGCAGCTCCAGTAGTCGTTGGTATTATCGAAGCAGATGCAGCGCGGGACCTTCTCAGGTCACGATGAGGTGCATCATGAAGATTCTGGTCGCCAGTCATGGAATGCACTGTTGTGATATAACCATCCACGATTCCCCAATTTTCATCTAGGATTTTGATCAGTGGAGCGACATTGTTTGTAGTACATGATGCATTTGAAAAGATTGGCGTATTCCAGTCAAAATCTCGGTCATTTATTCCGAGTACAACAGTTGGTACTTCTTTATCAGGGGATGGTGCCGAGATAATTACCTGCTTAGCACCTGCCGAAAGATGTTTTTCAGCGAGTTCTTTTTTAACAAACAATCCGGTTGATTCAATTACCACATCGATATCAAGGTCTTTCCATGGTAATTCTTCCGGGTTTCTTTTGTTAAAGATCTGTATTGATTTGCCATCAATGAATAGATGATCTTGGTCATGCTCTACCTTTCGGTTCAATGGTCCGTGTACGGAGTCGTATTTAAACAGATGGGCCAAAGTTTTGGCATCTGCAAGATCATTGATTGCGACCACTTCAATCTCGTTGAAGTTTCTATTGAGTAGATTTCTTAGGGTATGGCGTCCGATTCGACCAAACCCATTGATGGCAATTCTCATTATTTTTTGAATTCAGCGATTACTTCATTAATATCTTTTTCACCTTCCCAATACGATTTTAATTGGCCATCAGGACCATAGACATAATTTGCTGGGAACATATTTGGGATATGGAATTTCTGTACAAACTCTTGGTTTCTGTCCCACAGCATCTGTACGTTTTCTTTGCCTTCAAGTTCTTTTCCGAATGTGGTGAAGAATTGCGCCATCAAAGCCGGGTCATTCATAGATACATACAGCACATTGATGTCTTTGATTTTATCGTAATTTTTCGCTAATCCTTTAGTTTCATTTTGGCAGTGGCTACATCCTGGGTCGAACAGCACGAATACTGTATTTTTTCCTGCAGGGATATCTGCTTTTGAATATGATATTCCGGATTTTACTTTATAGAAATTAAATTCTGGTATGCTCAGCGCGGCAGCTTTTGTTGTTTGAGGAGCAGCAGGAGCGGGGTTTGTTTGCGTTGACTGTTCGGTTGCAGCATGTTCGTGTGTGCTATGATCATGAGCGCTATGGTCATGTCCAGCATGATCGTCATGTGCTTCCGTTGTTTCAGATTTCTTGTCCTGATTATTACATCCCACAGCTAAAACACCTAAGGAAAGGCAAAGAGAGGATAGGATTAATTTATTTCTCATGTCTTGTGATTAAGATTCAAAACTAATAAAAAATATATAGGATAATGATTCGTGAAGGTATATAAAACAGTTTTTTGACAAAAAAAGGCCCTGAATTTTCAGGGCCTTAAATTTTTATGCAGATTCCAGATTATGGAGTAACCACTTTTGCTTGTTTTCTTTCTTTTTCTTTTGCAGATTCAGCTAAATGTTTACCACCACTAAGGTCGTAAATAGCTGGTGCAGCCAAGAAGATAGAAGAATATGTTGCTACCACGATACCGATCAAAATAGCGAATGAGAATCCACGGATCACTTCACCACCAAACACAAACAATACTGCCAATACGAAGATTACTGTCAATGAGGTAATCACTGTACGGCTCAATGTTGAATTGATTGCATTGTTAATGGTCGTGCCGATTTCTTCTTGATGAGCATTTGGTTTTTTCAAGTACTCACGAAGGCGGTCAAATACAACAACCGTGTCATTTACAGAATAACCCAATACGGTTAATATTGCTGCAACAAAGTGTTGGTCAATATCTAGGGAGAATGGTACGATTCCATCCAATATTGAGAATAGACCCATTAGAATGATACCATCGTGAATTGTTGCGATCGCTGCACCTGCCGAATATTGCCATTTTTGGAAACGGATCAAGATATATGCAGCAATAGCTAAGATTGAGAATACAGCGGCATAAATTGCACGGTCACGGATATCACTTGCAATAGTAGGACCTACTTTTTGTTGAGAAAGGATTTCGTATTTATTTCCTTGAATCTTAGTAAGACCTTCATTTAATTTACCTAATACTTCAGCATCAGCCTGGTCAGAAGTTTCTTCAATTTGGTAAGAAGTGGTTATACGCAGTTGGTTTTCATTACCAAAAGTTTTAACCTCTGTTGTTGTACCAAAAATATTATCTAAGTTTTCACGTACAGCTTCTGGGCTTACACTTTGGTCGTAACGTACGGTATAAGTACGTCCACCTTGGAAGTCAACTCCGTAAGAGAACCCTTTAGTAAGAATTGCAGCGAACGATATTACGATTGCGATTGCAGATATGATATACGCAACTTTTCTTTTCTTGATGAATTGGAAGTTTGCGTTTTTCAACGTATGGTTAGACCAAGGGAATGAAGTTGTGATTTTCATATCTCTGCTCAACATAAATTCGAAAATCAAACGAGTGATGAAAATCGCAGTGAACAAAGAAGTGATAATACCGATCATCAAAGTTGTTGCAAACCCTTGAATAGGGCCACTACCTGTGAAGAACAGGATTAAACCTACTAAGAACGTTGTGATCTGCGAGTCAAGGATAGAAGGCATTGCATGTTTATAACCATCTGCAACGATTTGTCGAGGTGATTTACCCAATGCTTCTTCCTCACGCATCCGTTCATAGATTAGTACGTTTGCATCCACTGCAGTACCCATAGTCAATACGATACCTGCAATACCAGGCAGTGTCAGTACTGCATTCAATGAAGCAAGAACGCCCATTAAGAAGAATACGTTGAAAATCACGGCGATGTTAGCTGCAATACCAGCACGGTTGTAGTAAGCAATCATAAATGCCATTACTACGATGATACCGATCACTGCAGAATTTACACCCGAATCAATAGCTACTTGACCCAATGAAGGACCAACGATCGCTTCTTCCACGATTTTAGCTGTTGTAGGAAGTCTACCAGCTTTTAAAACGTTTGCTAAGTCTTTTGTGTCTTCAATCGTAAAGTTACCAGAGATTTGAGAGTTACCGTTAGGGATTTCTTCGTTTACACCAGGAGCAGAATATACTACACCGTCCAACACGATAGCGATATGATCTCTATTTTGTGCTGCTTGAGCAGTAATTCTTTTCCATTGACGAGCACCATCAGCATTCATTTCCATAGAAACGATTGGACTGTTTTGTTGGTCAAAACCATCACGTGCATCAGTGATTACCTCACCAGTCATTACTGGTCCATTTTCAGAACCTGAAGTTTTGATAGCGTATAAAGAAAGGAAATCTTTAGCATTGTTTTCTGGTTTTACTGCCCATAACAATTTCAAGTTTCCAGGGATAATAGATTTTACCTCAGGACGAGCAAGTAAAGCATTCACTTTTGCTGTATCTTTCAAGTTGGCATAACCTACTACAGCACCTGGAGCCAATTGTTGTTGACCTCCTTGGTTGAAAGTAGATGGAGAAAGAACTGCGAACAGTGGGTTGTTAGCTAAAGCGGCAACATCAGGTTGAGCAGCTGAGTCTGTTTTTGCAGAATCGGAAGCTTTTTGATTTGCTCCAAGCTTAGCCAATAAGTTTTCTTCTTTTTTAGTTGTATCAGCAGTATTAGCTACAGTAGAGTCGCTAGACACGTTAGCAGCTGGTTTGTCCGCTTTCAACGTTGTTGCCAATGTTCTGTTTACATTTTCAAGAAGAGAATATACTTGTGGGTTTTGGTAAGTTTCGTAGAATTCCAATTTGGCAGAACCTTGTAAAAGCTTACGAACGCGTTCTTCATCGTTTACCCCAGGTAATTCGATCAGGATACGGTTGGTTCCTTGTTGGATTTGGATATTAGGAGAAGCTACACCGAATTTGTCAATACGCGTACGTAATACTTTGTATGAGTTTTGGATAGCATTGTCAGCTTCTCTATTCAAGAAATTACGAACATCAGACTCTGAACTAGTTCCTTTAATTACAGCCGCGTTGTCTTTTGTTGCAAAGAAAGAAGCGATAGGAGTAGAAGCACCAGTTGCTTTATACTCGTTCATGAATAAATCAATCAACGAAGTGTTGGTTGTTTTACTTTTGTTTACAGCATTTTCCAATGCTTTGTTGAAGTTTGCGTCTTTAGGATTTCCTGCCAGGTTAGCGATAAGTTCGTTCAATGAAATTTCCATTGTAACGTTCATACCCCCTTTTAGGTCCAATCCTAGAGCAAGTTCATTTGCTTTAGCTTCGCGATAGGTGAATTTAGCTATACCTATATTATATACTACCTCACCTGCAATGGAATCCAAGTATGCTTTTTCTTTAGCCATGTCGCCATTGGCGTATTCCGCTGCGTCTTTTTCAACTTTACGTGTTACAAAAGTGAATGATAAGGAGTAGAGGCACGCTAAGGAAACCACTATCACCAAAAATTTAATCAGCCCTTTACTCATTGTCTAATCGTAATAAATTATGGTTTTTATGTTCTTTTTTAAGCTTAATAATATTTTACCAAGATTCGCAAAGGTATAAAAAAATTACATAATGGAAATAGTATATCAAACTTAATACGGAAAAAGTTGTTTGTTAATATTAGCTTAATTTTCAGGTAAAACTGAAGCGAGTATTTATTAAGTACGGTATAAAACAAAAAAGGCTTTTCAGAATTGAAAAGCCTTTTCTATGCTTGTATTGTTTAAATTTATTTCAAGATAAATTTAAATCCTAAACTGAAACGACCAGCTTCGAAGTTAGAGTTGTCAGAAAGGTTCCACCAAGGTTTCCAGTCGAAGTGGATTCCAATTGGAGTTGAAGGGATTTTGTATTCTAAACCAGCTTGAGGGCGAATTGCGAAAGCAGAACCACCGTCCCAGAATCCGATTTGAGGACCTACCCCTAAGTACCAACCTAAACCACCTGCACCAGAGAATGGGCGATTGTAGTTATAGTCAACACCAACAACAGTTAGACCGTCGCCGAATAATACTTGTGCTTGACCTGCGTTAGCACCACCGAAAGAATGTTTTACTTGAGGGCCGAATAAAGTTTGTCCGTCTCCAAGATCGATACCAAGACCGATTGCAGTTCTATAAGGAGTTTGCGCTTTTGCTTCGTTAACACCGAATGCTAAAGCTGCTGCAGCTGCTAGTGATAGTAATGTCTTTTTCATAAATATTGTGTTAATTAAACTTTAATTTATGCTACAGATAGCAATTAGCTTGCCAAATTTTAACAAAACCTTAACTCTTTCATTAAAGTACTTGTTTTCGGGTACAATATTCATAATGTCGATTTTATGTAAATAGTTATATAGAGTTTGATTATTCATGATAATTTCGTAAGTTTGCCTCGCAAATAGGAAACCCCATATAATATTTGCTATGCAACTAGATCCACAAAAATTCGTACAAGAAGGACTTACCTACGACGATGTTTTATTAATCCCAGCTTATTCTGAAATATTGCCTCGTGATGTAGATACCAGTACATTCTTGACCAAGAAAATCAAATTAAATATTCCTTTAGTATCTGCTGCCATGGACACAGTTACTGGAGCAGATCTTGCGATTGCCATCGCTCAGGCGGGTGGAATCGGCATGTTACATAAGAATATGACTATTGCAGAACAAGCTGCAGAGGTTCGTAAGGTGAAGCGTTCGGAGAGTGGTATGATCCAAGATCCGGTTACTTTATTGGAGAATGCTACAGTAGGTGATGCATTTCAAATCATGAAGGAGCACAAGATTGGCGGTATTCCGGTAATTAATGCTGAGAATAAATTAGTAGGAATTGTTACTAACCGTGATCTTCGTTTCCAAAAAGATATGGCTCGTCCTATCAGTGAGTTGATGACTAAAACAAATTTAGTTGTAGCACCTGAAGGCACGGACCTTATTATGGCAGAAGAAATTCTTCAGAACCATAAAATTGAAAAACTTCCAGTTGTAAATACGGACGGTGTTTTAAAAGGACTGATTACTTTTAAAGACATTCAGAAATATAAGCACTATCCAAATGCAGCAAAAGATGAACATGGTCGTTTATTGGTTGGTGCTGCAGTAGGTGTTACTGTAGATACATTAGACCGTGTTGAGGCTTTGGTTAAAGCAGGAGTTGATGTTGTAACGATTGACACTGCTCATGGTCATTCATTGGGAGTTATCAATAAATTAAAAGAGGTTAAGGCTACTTATCCTGACTTACAGGTTATCGTAGGTAATATCGCTACTGGTGATGCAGCAAAAATGTTGGCTGATGCTGGAGCAGATGCTGTTAAAGTAGGTATTGGTCCGGGTTCAATCTGTACGACGCGCATAATTGCAGGCGTTGGTGTTCCTCAATTATATGCTGTTTATGAAGTTGCCAAAGCCTTAAAAGGAACCGGAGTTCCGTTGATCGCAGACGGAGGTATCAAACAGACTGGTGATATAGCTAAAGCAATAGCAGCAGGTGCGAATACCATTATGGCAGGTTCGTTGTTCGCGGGTGTTGAAGAGGCACCAGGTGAAACCATTTTATTAGAAGGTAGAAAATTCAAGTCCTATCGTGGAATGGGATCGGTAGAAGCTATGGAAAAAGGTTCTAAAGATCGTTATTTCCAAGATGTGGAAGATGATATCAAAAAATTAGTTCCAGAAGGAATTGTAGGCCGTGTTCCGTATAAAGGAACATTGGCAGAGGTAGTTTATCAATATATTGGTGGTCTTCGCGCATCTATGGGATATTGCGGAGCAGCAACGATAGAGAAACTACAAGATGCAAAATTTGTTCGTATTACAGGTGCTGGATTACGTGAGTCACACCCACATAATATCCAGATTACAAAAGAAGCACCGAATTACAACAGTAGAGGATAGGCATATCCTTCTTGGGGAAAAATAAAAAAGCGGGCCATGGGAATACCATTGCCCGCTTTTCTTATAATGTTGATTTTGTAATCTATCTGATTTTTAGTATCTTGAGAATCCAAAACATATTTTTATTAAATCATAACATAAATTACAACTTATGGGAAAAGGAGATAAAAAAAGTAGAAGAGGAAAAATCATCATGGGTTCATACGGAAAAAAAAGACCTAGAGATCCATTTAAAGGTAGAACTACCGTAAAAAACACAGAGAAAAAATCTAAATAGTAAATATTTTCTGAAATGTAAGAGCATCTTAAAAACACATTAAGATGCTTTTTTTTGTTACCTGCATTATACAAATCTTTGGTTTATTGCAGAAAAATTGAGTTGATTATCTCTATAGAAGAATGAATATTTATAGATACAATCTATGCAATAATTCGGGAAAGGATGGAATGTTATGTATATTTTAGCGTTTCATGCAAGAAATTATAGACAAAATTTATAGTATTATTTGGAGTGATGCTTTGGTTTACTTATGCCTTTTGGCAGGCGTATACTTTACCATCAGGTTCAAATTTCCCCAGTTAATTTATCTTAAGGAAATGGTTCGCTTGTTATTTTCAGGTGGCGGATCTAAGAAGGGTATTTCTTCCTTTCAAGCATTTTCATTGGCAATTTCGGGCCGTGTTGGAACAGGTAATATAGCAGGAGTAGCTACTGCGATCGGTATGGGCGGTCCAGGGGCTGTTTTTTGGATGTGGATTATTGCTTTTTTGGGCAGTTCCTCTGCTATTATTGAAGCGACCTTAGGTCAGCTCTATAAAGAAGTAAAAGATGGGGAATATCGGGGCGGTCCAGCATATTATATCAAAAAAGGACTGAAGAGCAATGTCTTTGCTTGGGTTTTTGCTGTTGTAACTATCGTAAGTACTGGGTTTTTATTACCAAGTGTCCAAAGTAACAGCATTGCTTTGGCTATGAAATCTGCTTTTAATATTTCACCCATGGTTGTTGGGATATTGCTTGTGCTTCTACTAGGCTTTATTATCATTGGAGGTGTTAAACGTATCAGTAAGGTTGCTGAATATGTAGTACCTTTTATGGCAGGAGCTTATATTTTAATGGCTATAGTTATTATAATAATCAATATCCGCGAGGTACCTGAGGTATTTAAGTTGATTTTCCAATCGGCATTGAATCTTGAGGCCACCTTTGGTGGGATTGTCGGATCGGCAATATCATGGGGCGTGAAGCGAGGGATTTACAGTAATGAGGCAGGTCAGGGCACGGCACCACATGCTGCAGCGGCAGCTGAGGTTAGCCATCCTATCAAACAGGGTTTGGTGCAGGGTTTTTCCGTGTATGTTGACACCTTATTTGTTTGTACCGCTACGGCGTTAATGATCCTATTTACTGGACAATATAACGTTGCACATCCAGAGGGTGGTTTTATCGTCCAACATATTCCGGGAGTGGAGGCTGGTCCAGAATTTACCCAATTGGCCGTTTCACAACATTTTCCCACACTCGGAGCAGGTTTTATTGCTATTTCACTTATGTTTTTTGCCTTTACGACTATCATGGCCTATTATTATATCGCGGAATGCAATGTAAGTTTTATTGGAAAAAATCGCAGTAGAACAATCCTTATTTGGTTATTAAGGGTTATGATATTGGGGTCTGTTTATTTAGGCTGTATCTCGACGGCAAAAATGGCCTGGGATCTAGGCGATATTGGGGTTGGACTGATGGCATGGCTAAACATGATTGCTATTATTTTGTTGCATAATAAGGTCCTGAAATTAATGAAGGATTACAACGAACAAAGGAAAGAAGGAAAGGATCCTGTTTTCAATAATACAAGTACTAATTTTTCTGATGTTTCAATTTGGGAAAAGAATAAAAAGTAATATATAAATACCTATGAACAAACTGATTAATTTAAATGTTTTCAAGGATTTCTTTGCTTCCAGTAATGCAGGCGGAATCATGCTGTTTATCTGTGTGGTCTTTTCGATGATTATAGCAAATAGTCCGTTAGCAGGCGCATTACAGAACTTGTTGGATCATCAATTGGGTTTTGAGAATGATTCCATTCATCTCAAGTATTCAGTGTTATTATGGATCAATGATGGTCTGATGGCTATATTCTTTTTATTGGTAGGTCTTGAAATAAAAAGGGAAATAGTAGAAGGGGAGCTCTCCTCTCCGAAAAAAGCCTCATTGCCTATTTTATGTGCCATCGGCGGTGCTGCAGTTCCTGCAATCATTTACCTTTCCTTAAATGCTGGCCAAGAAACCGCTAGCGGTTGGGGAATTCCCATGGCAACTGATATTGCCTTTGCTTTGGCTGTTATCAATCTTTTAGGCAATAGAATTCCTTCTAGTTTAAAGATATTTTTGGCAGCATTGGCAATTGTGGATGATTTAATTGCGATTTTAGTGATTGCTTTTTTCTATTCGTCGGGAATTGAAGTTAGTTATTTATTATATGCAGCTGCTGGTCTTGTTATCTTAATATTGATGAACAGGTTCAATGTTCTAAATCCATATTTATATTTGATTCCGGGAGTCTTTATTTGGTATTTTGTTCATCATTCTGGGATTCATGCTACTATAGCGGGTGTTTTGGTCGCAATGACCATTCCAACGAACGATACGGCGATCGAGTCGCCTCTGGAAAGGTTGGAACATGCATTGACAAAACCTGTGAACTTCTTTATCATTCCTGTTTTTGCTTTCGCGAATACGAATATTACATTGGAGAGTGAGATGTTGGGTGGTTTGACTTCATCTTTAGGGTTGGGGATTACCTTAGGATTGTTGGTTGGTAAGCCTATAGGAATTATGTTGACCTCTTATCTGTGTACAAAGGCTAAATTGAGCTCATTACCTGAAGGTAGCACGTGGAGACATATTTTTGGAGTTGGATTATTAGCTGGTATCGGATTTACGATGTCCATTTTTATTGCAATCTTATCTTTTAATGATCCATTGCATATTTCAGAAGCTAAGCTTTCTATATTGATAACGTCATTGTTGGCTGGGGTGATTGGGTTTTTGGCGTTGAATTCGAAGAAGGTTTATAGATAAGACAGTAGACATTAGACATAAGACACAAGACATTTCATAGTTTTTATGGTTTTTAGGTGGAAGGCGGAATCGAAGGGCAAGGAGCAGAGGCCAAGAAGCCAGAAGCAATGCCAACAATAACATGCGCACCGATGGTGATGGTTTTTGGCGCTATAATAGTTACACCCCTATAGGGTTGAATGGTGTGATATAATCCTTACTATAATAGTTACACCCCTACAGGGTTGAATGGTGTGATATAATCCTTACTATAATAGTTACACCCCAAGCGGGGTTGTGTCGGGTGAAATTTGATTTTAAATAATAGCACAACCCCGCTAGGGGTGACACTATTATAGCAGGGAATTTAGCAAACATGCCACACCTACGGTGTTGGTGTTTTACGCGATTTTCATTTCTATAGATATTACATACCTACGGTATTTAAGAGGTATTTCATGCCTACGGCATTTGACCCCCGATGGGGGTGTGTGAGTGGAAATAGAATTTGCTATGAGAGTTCCGTTCTGTTGCGGATTGTTTTCAGCATCGGCAAGTTACAGCCGTTAATTTGCTCTGACGATCCTTACGCTTTTAGTTCCTAGTTTGTTTTCTAACCATTTTTGTAGTTTCAGTGTTGTGTTATCGTTCAGCGGTTTTTGGGCGTTATATGTAATGATATTTTGGTGGAAACTGCTGTCAGGGTTTACAACTACTAATTGCTTGCCTATGCTGTATGGAGCGAGTTCTGGGAAAAGGATGTTAATTTCCTTGATTAATTCTGCATCATTGAAGGTGTATGTGGACAGTTCAGTTCTTAGATTCTGAATTGTTACGTCTTTTTCGGACACATTTCTGGATTGTTTGCTGATTTCCGCCAGAATGTCCCTTTTTAAATCGGTGCTATCCTGTCTGATCACTAGGTTTGTGTTAGTGATACCGTAGTCAGTTAGTTTTTTGTTGAGGTCTTCAATTTCTGTATTAGCGAATTTCTTGTCCAAGAAAGCGAGTTCAATTTTCTTTGGTCTGCTATTGAAGGATGTTTTTTCATAAATCAATGTATAGCCTTTGTTTATGAACTCTTCTTGAAGGAAGGCGTCGACATTTTGTGAATATTTCTTTTCTTGTAATAATTGGTAAGCTAAATAGAAGCTAGGGATCAGGATTACCAAGATCAAAGTTGTAATAGTTCTGGTTATTCTTTTTTCTCGAGCTGAGTCTACAAACTTTACTTTTGGATATTTCAGCAGTTTTACGATGAGGAATGTTGAAATACAGATGAAGAAGCAATTGATTGTATAGAGGTATAATGCTCCTCCAAAATAGCTGAAATTGCCGATTGCCAAGCCGTATCCTGCGGTACATAGAGGAGGCATTAAAGCCGTTGCAATGGCTACTCCGGGGATTGGGTTTCCTTTTTCAACCCTAGTAAGGGCAATAACACCAGCTAGACCACCAAAGAAAGCGATTAAAACATCATAGATATTTGGTGCGGTTCTGGCCAATAATTCAGACTGAGCCTCTTTGAAAGGGCTCAATAAGAAATATAAGAATGAAACAAAAAGACTTACTACAGTTGCGATTGCTAGATTTTTGATCGATTTTTTCAATAGATCAAAGTCATAAATAGCCAAAGCAAAACCAGCTCCTACAATAGGTCCCATCAATGGAGAGATTAACATGGCACCAATAATAACCGCTGTAGAATTCACATTCAGACCCACAGATGCTACGGCTATGGCACATGCTAAAATCCAAACATTTGCACCCCTGAAGGAAATGCTCGATGTAACATTTTCTAATACTTTATCTTTTGCTTCCTCTCCAAAATGGAGGTTTAAAAACTGGTAGACTTTATTCATTTATATTCAAATAATGACCGCAAAAATATGATTTACCTTAAATCCTCAAAATTGAATCTTTAGTAAAGTGGTGAAATGCTTACAGAAATATTAACCTTTGAATTGTGTCGGCGTTGTTCCCGTGATTGCTTTAAATGATTTGTGAAAACTGACGAAATTGTTGAATCCGGAGTCGTAACATATTTCTTTAAGGCTCATTTTGTTGTTTCTGAGCTGAAAGCATGCGTGTGATATTCGCAATTCATTCAGAAATTGGACCGGTGTTTTTCCAGTTTTCTGCTTAAAATACCTGCAGAAAGAGTTTTCGGTCATTCCAGCTACTTTGGACAAATCATTCAAGGTTATTTTATGTTTATAATTTTCTCTAATATAACTCATGAGATTGTTCATCCGAAATTGATCTTCAGAATAATTAAGGATCGAATAGTTTTCAGAAATCAACTCTTCAGATTCAAGATCATTTATTAGGTTTAAGGCTTCCAATAAGTTGAACAATTTTGTAATGCCGGTGGATTCTAGACATCCGATAATTAGTTTTACGATATAGTTGTTTTCAGTTAATTCGATGTATTTTCCACGAGTTGATTGAATTAGCAGTGATTTGATGTTGTTCATCTCAGGGATATTCAGGAATTTTTCGACTCCAAAGTCATTTTTGAAATGAATAACAAAACAATCTATTGGTTCATCAGATTCTTCTGTGCCTTCACTTTCATCAAATAGCCAATAGTGTGGTACCTGTGGAGGTATCAGCACTAATCCTCCAGGTTGGAAATTTTTGATTCGGTCACCTATGAATAAGGTTCCTGCTCCTTTTTTTACCAATACTAATTCTACTTCTTCATGATAATGCCAAATTGATTGATGTTTTGGGAAATAATCCCTTCGCATCTGAAAGCTTTGATTGGATGATTTTGGTACGGCAAGTTGTTTGATTATCATAATTGTCGAATTTATTCATAAAAAATGAATAATAAAGGAGTATTATGGTAAAATAGTTTATAATATTGGTAAGATAGTTCAATATATTGTATAAAAATATCCCTTATTTAGATTTTCAATTATAATCCCACTATGAACAATCGGAGTAATACCGTTGCTATTATTTTAATCACCTCCCTATTTTTTTTCTGGGGGTTTATTCACAATCTCGATCCGATATTAATTGCGCATTTACGCAGTGCATTTAGTTTAACCCATTTGCAGGCATCTTTAGTAGATTCTGCGGTATTTATTGCCTATTTAGTGATGGGTATTCCTGCAGGGTTGATTATGCAAAAATATGGTTATAAAGTGGGGATATTGGTAGGTTTGGTTCTCTTTGCTGTTGGATGTTTTCTTTTTGTTCCTGCTGCAAATACGATGAGTTACATGTTTTTCCTTACGGCTTTATTTGTTGTTGCTTGCGGGATAACGATTTTAGAAACTGCTGCTAATCCATATATGACAGTATTGGGGGATCCTCATACTGCGACCCAGCGTTTAAATTTTGCTCAATCGTTCAATGGCTTAGCTGCTTTTGTTGCACCGATTGTAGGTGGGCAGTTTATTTTGACCGAAGATCCACTTACGGTGGATCAGGTTTCGGCGTTGAGCGATGCAGAGCGTTTGGCCTATATTCAGGCAGAGACGGCAGTCGTAAAAGGACCATATGTAATCCTTGGGTTGATTATTCTTGTTGTGGCACTTATTTTCTTTTTTATAAAGTTACCAGAAGTAAAAGAAGAAGAGGAAGAGACCGGGTTTTTAAAGGCTTTAAGGCATAAAAATGTGGCTTGGGCGGTTTTGGCTCAATTCTTCTATATAGGTGCTCAAGTATGTGTTTTGAGCTTTCTAATAGTTTATGCTGTGGAAGTTTCCGGAATAGAGGCCAAAGATGCAAAATATTATGCTGGTGTAGCGGGGTTGGTGTTTATGTTAGGTAGGTTCATTGGGACATTCTTCATGAAATATATTGCGCCTTCTAAACTGCTTCTCTATTATGCTATTATATCGGCGGGTCTTACCTTGATTTGTATTTTTGGGACTGGAGCTGTCACACTTTATAGTATGGTTGCCATCGCCTTTTTTATGTCTATCATGTTTCCTACGATTTTTGCAATTGGGGTAGAAGGGACTGGTGCGGATACGAAGTCAGCCTCAAGTTTAATTATTATGTCTATTGTTGGGGGAGCTTTACTTCCGCCAGTTTTGGGGTATATTTCAGATTTGACAGGACATATGCAATATGGGTATTTCGTTGTTCTGGTTTGTTTCTTTGTTGTGGCATTATTTGCAACACAAAACAAGAGCAATCAGGTATCTGTTAAACAAGGACATTGATTTAGTGATTATGAATAATAAGAGATTTGCGATGGCATTGGATCTGGTTGACGATCCAAAAATGATTGCTGAATATGAAGACCATCATACCAGGGTTTCTGCAGAGATAAAAAAGTCAATTACCGATGCTGGAATTACGGTTATGGATATATATCGTTTTGGTAATCGGTTGTTTATGATTATGGAGGTAGATGATTCCTTTAGTTTTGAAAGGAAAGATAAAATGGATGCAGGGAATCCTGCCGTTCAGGTTTGGGAGCAATTGATGTGGAAATATCAACAATCCATTCCAGGCTCTAAACCCGGGGAGAAATGGGTGATGATGAAACAAATATTTGAACTTTAAAAAGATGGAAAAAGAGAAGTTGGAATTTTTACAAATCCATCCAAAAGACAATGTACTGGTAGCACTTAGAGATTTGCCAGTTGGATATTCTTTGAAATTTCAAGGGAAAGATATCGTATTGAAGAGAGCTGTTGCTGCCAAGCATAAATTCACCATTGATGCTTTGGAAAAAGACGATGAGATTTATATGTATGGTGTTTTGGTTGGAAAGGTAAATGAGCCATTAGAAATGGGGGAGTTACTAGATGTGAACAATCTAAGACATGCTGCAGATGATTTTAAATTAGGGAATAGAAAATTGGAATGGACGAAGCCAGATGTTTCCGCATTTCAAGGTCGTACTTTCAGAGGTTTTCACCGAAGTAATGGAACTGTAGGAACGGCAAATTATTGGTTGGTAATTCCTTTGGTGTTTTGCGAGAACAGAAATGTGCTTACGCTGAAGTCGGCCTTGGAAGAAAAATTGGGTTATCAGGTTGAATCGAAAGATTATTCTGATGAGGTTGATGAGCTGATAACTAGATATAAAGGTGGGGCTTCTATTGATGACCTGCTGGCTGTAGATTTAAGTGCAGCTAGGGCTAATAAAGAGAGTAAGAGGCTTTTTCCGAATGTTGACGGGGTCAAATTCTTGAATCATGATATGGGTTGTGGTGGTACTCGGATGGATTCAGATGCCCTTTGTGGACTTTTGGCTGGATATATCACCCATCCAAACGTTGCTGGCGCCACTGTTCTGAGTTTGGGTTGTCAACATGCGCAAGCATCTATCTTAAAGACTGAAATTGCCAAAAGAGATCCTGAATTTGACAAGCCATTGTTTGTTTTTGAACAACAATTTGAGGGTACAGAACAGGAATTGATGCAAAAGGCAATCAAATCTACATTTACAGGCTTAATGGAGGCAAATAAGCAAGAGCGTGAAGAAGCTGGATTGGACAAATTGTGCATTGGTTTGGAATGTGGGGGGTCTGATGGTTTTTCAGGGATATCCGCAAACCCTGCATTGGGTTTTCTTTCCGATATGATTGTAACGATGGGCGGTTCTGTAATTTTATCTGAATTCCCTGAATTATGTGGTGTAGAGCAGGAGTTGAGTGATCGCTGTATTGATGAAGCTACTGCTGAGAAGTTTATCCATTTGATGCGGACTTATAATGCGAAGGCTGAAGCAGACGGTTCGGGATTTTATATGAATCCATCACCGGGGAATATACGGGACGGATTGATTACGGATGCTATTAAATCTGCAGGTGCAGCCAAGAAAGGGGGTACTTCACCTGTTGCTGCGGTGATAGATTACCCAGAATTGGCCAACGGTCCAGGCTTAAATTTGCTTTGTACGCCAGGAAACGATGTTGAAAGCACTACCGCCGAGGTTGCTGCGGGAGCCAATATTGTCTTGTTTACTACAGGATTGGGGACACCAACAGGAAATCCTATTGCTCCAGTGATTAAAATTGCTTCAAACAGTAAAGTTTACAACAAAATGAATGATGCAATTGACTTGAACTGTGGGACCGTTATTGATGGAGAAGAAACGATTGAGGAAGCGGCTCATAAAATATTGGAATATGTAATTTCCGTGGCAAGTGGAGACCGAATTGCTAAGGCTGTTCAGTTAGGTCAGGATGATTTTATTCCTTGGAGACGTGGTGTATCACTTTAATATAAATGTTTTAAGATATTGTAATATAAAATATTATGTCAAAATTAAATGGTAAAGTTGCTATTGTAACTGGTGGAGGGAGTGGCATTGGAAAAGCTATTTCGACCTTGTTTGCAAAAGAAGGAGCTACTGTTCATATATTGGATTTGAATCCTGCCGGGGGCGAAGAAACCAAATTGTCAATTGAGGCTGAGGGGGGTAAATGTGAGGTTCATACCTGTAACGTAAGTAAGCAAGAAGAGGTTTTGGCTGCGGTTGAGAAGATCGGCAGGGTTGATGTGTTGGTAAACAATGCCGGAATTGCGCATGTTGGCAACCTAGAAGGCTGTTCTGTGGAAGATTTGGACCGAGTGTATGAGGTGAACGTGAAAGGTGCTTATAACGCTTTATTTGCGGTCGTTCCTGTTATGAAAGCAAATGGAGGTGGCGCCATCTTAAATTTAGCTTCTATTGCTTCGTTGGTAGGTATTCCAGATCGATTTGCCTATTCAATGAGTAAAGGTGCTATTTATGCCATGAACCTATCTATTGCAAAAGATTACTTGAAGGATAATATCAGGTCGAATTCTATTTCACCTGCTCGTGTTCATACTCCTTTTGTAGATGGTTTTATCGCAAAGAACTACCCTGGCAAGGAAGATGAAATGTTCGAAAAATTATCGAAAACACAACCCATCGGCAGGATGGCGGAGCCAGAAGAAATTGCTAAATTAGCGTTATTCCTTTGTTCAGATGATGCGTCATTTATCACTGGTAATGATTACGCTATCGATGGGGGATTTGTGAAGTTGAACAATTGAGGTTAGATGTGAGATGTGAGATGTGAGATGTTAGATGTGAGATGTGAGATGTGGGATAGGAAGGGTGGAAAAGACATTTGACATAAGACATAAGACAAAGAACAGTTTGTGGGATTGGATGGGTGAAATAGATATGAGATGTGAGATATGAGATGTGAGATGTGAGATATAAAGTGTGAATTCGATGTGAGATTTGGGATTTGAGCTATGAAAGTTCTCAAATCTCATATCTCATATCACAATACTAAAATAAATGAAATTAATAAGATTCGGAGAGCCTGGAAAGGAAGAAATCGGTGTTCATATCGATGGTAAAAATTATGATGTTTCTGCATTTGGTGGGGACTTTAATGAGGATTTTTTTGCGGACACTGGTCTGGAGCGATTAGAGGAGTTTGTTAAGGCCAATGAAGGTAAATTAATTGAGGTTCCTGCGGGGACTCGGATAGGTGCGCCGTTTGCAAGGCCATCAAAGATTGTATGTATTGGTTTAAACTATAAAGACCATGCTGAAGAGACTGGTGCAAAGATTCCGGCGGAGCCCATTATATTTATGAAATCTACTACAGCATTGGTTGGTCCGAACGATCAGGTGATGATTCCTAGAAACTCTGAGAAGACCGATTGGGAGGTTGAATTTTGTATAGTTATCGGAAAGAAAGCTTCTTATGTTGAAGAATCTGAAGCATTAGATTATGTTGCTGGATACGTATTGCATAATGATGTGTCCGAGCGTGAGTTTCAGATTGAGCGTGGTGGAACATGGGATAAAGGCAAAGGCTGTGATACTTTTGCGCCAATGGGTCCATATATGACTACTGCTGATGAGATTCCAGATATCAACAATGTGAAACTATGGCTGAAGGTAAATGGTAAGACCTATCAAGATGGCAATACCTCTAATTTGATTTTTAGCGTTCCGTTCGTTGTATCCTATGTTTCTCAATTTATGACCTTATTGCCAGGAGATGTTATTTCTACGGGTACTCCAGCGGGGGTTGGTTTAGGATTTAACCCTCCAATTTACTTGCAACCAGGAGATATTGTTGAATTAGGAGCTGATTATTTGGGTGAACAACGCCAGGAGGTCATTGCTTTCCAAAAGTCTTAATATAACGACATGCGCATAGATTCTCATCAACATTTTTGGTTATATGACTCCGTAAAAGATGCATGGATTACGGATGAGATGGCAAAAATCCAACGAAATTTTTTACCAAATGATATATCAGGGACTTTAAAAGGATTGGGTTTTGATGGTGTAGTTGCTGTTCAAGCAGATCAAACCCATCGGGAAACAGAATTTTTGGTTGAACTATCTCAAGTATATGCATTAATCAAAGGTGTAGTTGGATGGGTTGATTTACGATCAGAGCGCATTGACGATTACTTAACTGATTTTTCAAAATTTAAGGTAATCAAAGGTTTTAGGCATATAGTTGAAGGAGTGGATGATCCTGAATTTCTTGTTCGGGATGAGTTTTTGCGTGGCATCGAGTCTCTTACGAAGTTTAATTATACGTATGATCTCTTGATTCGGCCACGGCATTATTCGAGTACCTTAATATGTGTTGAAGCAAATCCAAATCAAGCTTTTGTTTTGGATCATATTGCGAAGCCACCAATTAAATCTCAGGAATTCGATGAATGGGCAGAATTTATTGTGGCATTATCTTCATTTTCAAATGTTCATTGTAAAATTTCGGGACTGTCTACGGAAGCAGATTGGAAACATTGGAAGCTAGACCATTTTGCTGAATATTTAGACCATGTTATTGCAAGTTTTGGCAAAGATAGAATCATGTTTGGTTCTGATTGGCCTGTTTGTTTGTTAGCTGGGGATTACGAAGATTCATTACATATCGTAGAGCATCGATTAGATAAATTTACGGAAGAAGAATTAAAGGGATTTTGGGGTGATAATGCTGTGAAATTCTACGGTTTAAGTTAGTTTTTATGGATTTAAATTTAAAAGATAAGGTCTTTTTGGTGACCGGGGGTGCAAAAGGAATTGGGAAAGGTATTGTTGAGCTTTTAGCTTCAGAGGGTGCTATTCCAGTTATTATTGGTAGGAAACAGAAAGACAATGAGGAAGTAGCAAAAGAACTTGAGGAGAAAGGATTTAAGTCTTTGTCTGTTCAAGCAGAGCTTACACTTCCTGAAGACTGTAAAAGAGCTGTGGAAGAGGTTGTTTCCAAATTGGGTCGAATTGACGGTTTAGTTAATAATGCGGGATTGAACGATGGTGTTAGTTTGGAGAGCGGTGATTATGATTCATTTGTTAAGTCTTTGCACAACAGTTTGGTTCATTATTTTCTAATGGCACATTATTGTTTGCCAGAGCTAAAAAAGAGCAAAGGAAATATTTTGAATATTTCCTCTAAAACTGCAGAAACGGGGCAGGGAGGAACTTCTGGATATGCGGCTTCCAATGGTGGTCGTAATGCATTAACCCGAGAGTGGGCTGTCGAATTGTTGCCCTATCATATTCGTGTAAATGCGATCGTAGTTGCAGAATCGATGACTCCACAGTATGAAAATTGGATTAAGACCATACCTAATCCTGAAGAAACATTAAATAAAATTACAAGTCGGATACCCTTAGAAAATAGGATGACGACTGTTGAAGAGATAGCCAATATGGCTGTTTTCTTATTGTCTGACCGATCAAGCCACACTACAGGCCAATTGGTTCATGTAGATGGTGGATATGTACATTTAGATCGATCATTGATCAATGACTAAAATACTTATAATCAACCTTTAGTAAAACTCAATTGAGCTGCTTTGAAAGAGCAGCTCTTTTTTTTGATTAAAAATTGTTACAAATACGAAACTTTATGTTCTTGACGTTGTTTCTACGAAGTGAAGCAACGATAGCCTGTATTTATTACCTGAATTTTCTCTTATCTTTAATGATTATCGAATAAAAAATTTTACAATTTATTTTGATATTAAACGATTAAGCATTAACATTGTGTAATTATAAACTGAAAATGCAATAGGACTTATTTTAATTTAATTTTACGGGAGCCAATGTTCAAAGCGCTGTGCTTAATCGTTAAACTAAAGTTTTCAATTCAATCTAGATTAATAAGGATAGCATTTTAAAAGATATGTATATCAATTAAATATTAGAATAATCAACTAATACGTAAATCATGAAAATAAAATTATTAATTGCATCTCTATTGCTATGTGGTACGACCTATGCCCAGCAACAACAACAATTTAACGGTATTGATATGAATATGGGGACCTTGTCTAAGCTTTCCAATGCAAAGACGAGGTCAATAAGTCCGGAGAACTTTACAGGCGAAAAGGGCAGGGGTGGAATGGCCGATCCAGCGAAGCAAAAAGGACAAAGAAATATTGCGAATGCACATCATGCTTCACGTGAGCTTGGTGTAGGTTGGAAGGTAAATCCTTATGTCACTATTGAGCCTGGAGAAACTTTTACAATGGCCGAGATTAACGAATCAGGAGTAATCCAACATATGTGGATGACGCCGACTGGAAACTGGAATCATACGATTTTCAGGATTTATTGGGACGGTGAATCTACACCCTCAGTTGAATCACCTGTTGGTCCATTTTTCGGGATGGCATGGCATAGATTTGCGCCATTGAATTCTATTGCAATGACCGTAAATCCAGGAAGTGCATTTAATTCTTATTGGAAGATGCCCTTTCGTAAGAGCTGTAAAATTACGATGGAAAACATTTCTGGCGAGCCGATGAATCTATATTATCAGATTGATTACGCTGTTACAGAGGTTCCTGAAGATGAGGCTTATTTCCATGCGCAATATCGCCGTTCAAATCCTACTCAAGGTTCTTTGCATACGATTATAGATGGTATTAAAGGAAAAGGTCAATATGTGGGTACCTATTTAGCTGTTGGAGTGAACAATATAGGATGGTGGGGCGAAGGTGAAATCAAGTTCTTTATGGATGGAGACAAGGATTATGCGACTATAGTTGGGACTGGTCTTGAGGATTATTTTTGCGGTTCTTATAATTTCGAAAATAAGTCCACAAGACAATATCAAGAATATTCTACCCCATATGCTGGTTTGCATCAGGTAATCAGGCCCGATGGTGTATATGAATCTCAGCAAAGATTTGGTATGTACCGTTGGCATGTAATGGATCCCGTTAGATTTGATGGAGACCTGAAAGTTACGATTCAAGATTTAGGTTGGCGTTCCGAGGGGAGATACCTTCCTCAAAAATCAGATATGATTTCAGTAGCCTATTGGTATCAAGCAGAGCCACACGGTAAATTTCCTAATTTACCTGCTAAAAATGATTTAGAAGTAAACTAATATTCTATGAAAAAACAACTTGCATTTGCATTGATAGGTTTGTCGTCGGGTATTCTACTGACGGCTTGTCAACAAAATAAGAAAGGTGAAACTTCAAAACAAGATACAGTGAACACAACATACAAAGAAGGGCAGTTTGGATATGATCTAGAATTCCTTCAAAAATACGATAGTGTTTTGATTCTCAGTAATGAAAGTGGTCTAGGTCAAATTCTTGTATCGCCTAAATATCAGGGTAAAGTTTTTACATCGACTGCAGATGGGCCAGATGGGAAGAGTTTTGGCTGGGTTAACTATAAGGCATTTTCGGCGCCAGTTGACCCACATATGAATGCTTATGGCGGTGAGGATCGTTTATGGTTGGGTCCAGAAGGAGGGCCATTTTCCTTGTATTTTGAAAATGGAAAGGAGATGGTCTACGAAAATTGGAAGACGCCAACATCCATTGACACTGAATCCTGGAAGTTAATATCTGCTGATGGCAGTTCTGCCAAGATGGAGAAGGATACGGAGCTCAAGAATTATGCTGGAACTGTATTAACAATGAAATTGAATCGTGATATCAAGATGTTGAGCAATTCTCAGATTGAGTCTGATTTAGGGATTCAATTAAGCGACAAAATAAAGTCAGTTGGTTTCAGTACACTGAACAGCATTACCAATACTGGCAAAGAAGCATGGACTAAAGAAACTGGTGCGCCATGTTTATGGAGTTTAGACATGTTTATGCCTACCGATAGTACTGTTATTTTGGTTCCTTATGAGGAAACTGCTCAGGGTAAGATTGCGACTACCGATTATTTTGGAGAAATTGATAAAGACCGTATTTCCTACAAGGATGGTGTTTTATATTTTAAGGCTGATGGTAAATCGAGGGGCAAACTTGGGTTATCTCCACAAAGGGCGAAGACCATTGCAGGGAGTTATGATTTAGCTAATGGTATTTTAACAGTTACTAAATTCACCATAGATTCAGGCAAGACCTACCTTAACCAAGAATGGACTACTAAGAAGGATCCTTTTATTGGCGATGCCGTCAATGCCTATAATGATGGGCCTTTGGAAGATGGTGGTCAAATGGGTCCATTCTATGAAATAGAGAGTGTATCTCCTGCAGCATTTCTAAAGCCTTCTGAAAAGTTAGACCACAGCCATAATGTTTATCATTTTATGGGGGATAAAGAGCAGGTTTCTATTTTGTTAACCAAGTTATTTAATATTTCAGTTCAAGACATTCAGTCTGCATTCTAAACCTAAAAAGAAAATGAGTACATATCCAAAAATTGGGATTAGACCTATTATTGATGGTCGCTGGGGCGGCATTAGGGAGTCCTTGGAAGATACAACAATGAACATGGCGAAAGCTGTGGCGAAATTATATGAGTCCGAATTAAAATATCCGGACGGAAGTCCTGTACAATGCGTTATTGCAGACAGTTGTATTGGTGGGGTGAAGGAAGCTGCGGATTGCCAGGAGAAGTTTGATTTGGACCATGTTGGTGTTTCGTTATCCGTAACTCCATGTTGGTGTTATGGTTCTGAGACGATGGATATGGATCCTATTCGTCCAAAAGCCATTTGGGGCTTCAATGGGACAGAGCGTCCTGGGGCTGTTTATTTGGCAGCTACAGTTGCAGCACACAACCAGAAAGGCTTGCCAGTATTCAGTATATACGGTCATGATGTTCAAGATATGGGTGACTCTGTTATTCCGGAGGATGTTAGAGGCAAATTATTGTCTTTTGCCAAATCTGGTCTTGCGGTTGCCTTCTTGCGTGGAAAGAGTTACTTGGCAATTGGTTCAGTTTCGATGGGTATTGTAGGTTCCATTGTAAATGCAGAGTTTTTCCAGGAATACTTAGGTATGCGCAATGAATATGTAGACTCCTCAGAAGTATTGAGAAGGGTACAATTAGGGATTTATGATGAGGAAGAGTTTGGCCGAGCATTGGAATGGACTAAAAAATACTGTAAAGAAGGAGCAGACTATAATCAGAAGCATAAGGTCAAAAATCGAAAGGAAAAGGATGAGGATTGGGAATTTGTGGTAAAAATGACCTTGATTATTAGGGATCTCATGTTGGGTAACCCAAAACTTAAAGAAATGGGGCATGCTGAAGAGGCCATGGGTCACAATGCATTTATTTCTGGATTTCAGGGGCAGCGTCAATGGACTGATTTTTTACCGAATGGGGATTTTTCAGAGGCTATCCTCAACTCCTCATTTGATTGGAATGGTGTTAGAAATCCGTATATGGTAGCGACCGAGAACGACTCCTTGAATGGTGTTTCGATGGCTTTTAATTATCTATTGACGAATACGGCTCAGATTTTTGCTGATGTCCGCACTTATTGGTCGCCAGAAGCTGTGAAACGTGTTAGCGGCTGGAAGCCTACAGGTGATGCAAAGAATGGTTTTATTCATTTGATAAATTCCGGATCGGCAACATTAGATGGTACTGGGCAGCAAAGTGAAGATGGAAAGCCAATTATGAAACCATTTTGGGAGATTTCAGACAAGGAGGTTAAATCCTGTCTGAAAGCTACAACTTGGTATCCTGCGAATCGTGATTATTTCAGAGGAGGTGGATATTCTTCCAACTTCCTAACTAGAGGGGGTATGCCTGTCACTATGTGCAGGATTAATTTAATAAAAGGTATAGGTCCTGTAATGCAAATTGCTGAAGGGCATACTATCGATATTCCAGAAAAAGTCCATAAAGTTCTGGATGAACGTACTGATAAAACATGGCCAACCACATGGTTTGTGCCTGAATTAACTGGAGAGGGAGCATTTAAAGATGTATACTCAGTTATGGCAAATTGGGGGTCAAATCACGGCGCGATCAGTTATGGTCATATTGGTCATGATTTGATTACGATGGCATCGATGCTACGTATCCCTGTTTGTATGCATAATGTACCATCTGATCGTTTGTTCAGGCCAGCAACTTGGGCTGCGTTTGGCATGGATTCAGAAGGATCAGATTATAGAGCTTGTGAGGTTTTTGGACCACTTTATAAATAAATGATAATGGCAAACCAAAAGAAATCATTGTTTCGGGATGATGAAGGGAATTATCTATTAGTTCCGTTTCTGTTTATCTGTAGTTTATTTTTGTTGTGGGGTTTTGCCCATGGATTTTTGGATGTTTTAGACAAACATTTCCAGGATTTATTGCATGTTTCAAAGGCTCAGTCTGGTTTTGTACAATTTTCATTGTATATAGGATATTTAGCTATGGCCATTCCGGCAGGATTGTTCATTAAGAAGTATGGATATCAAAAAGGGATTATTTTCGGGTTGGTGTTGTTTGCTATAGGTGCTTTTATGTTTTATCCTGCGGCCAAATTAGCGGCCTTTATTCCATTTTTGACGGCTTTATTTGTAATTGCCTGTGGTTTGGCATTTCTAGAGACTGCTGCAAATCCCTATTCTATTGTATTAGGTTCTAAAGATGGGGCTGCCAGAAGGATTAATATTTCTCAATCATTCAATGGTTTGGGATGGATTCTAGGTCCTTTAATCGGTGGTCTTATGATTTTCGGTACAGAATCCGAAGGCGAACATGATAAATTTGACTCTTTGGTACAACCTTATATCGGTATCGGTTGTGTCGTAGTACTAGTTGCCATTGTATTTCTGATAATCAAATTGCCTGAAATCAAAGAAAAGAAAG
This sequence comes from Sphingobacterium sp. 1.A.5, assembly GCF_002734235.1. Taxonomy (NCBI): domain Bacteria; kingdom Pseudomonadati; phylum Bacteroidota; class Sphingobacteriia; order Sphingobacteriales; family Sphingobacteriaceae; genus Sphingobacterium; species Sphingobacterium sp. 1.A.5. Next base: position 283,964 of record NZ_PEBA01000023.1, on the reverse strand, counting down.
AGGCTGGGGAATATGAAGAAAATCCTCCAATGCGGAATTTATTGAAGCATCCTGTTTTTATTTTTGCAGTGGTTGCACAATTTCTGTACGTAGCGGCACAAACAGGAACCAATTCATTTTTTATTAACTATGTCATAGATGCCATCCATGATCTTAAGACTCCAATTTCCGATATAATGAGTCATTTAGGGGCATTTGGTGATTTCTTTATGCCAAAGAATGATGAGCAGGCTGCTTCTTTGATTTTAGCAATTGGTGGTATGGGTGCTTTTTGGATTGGTCGATTAACGGGTTCATATTTAATGAAGTTTATTGCTCCGCATAAACTGTTGGGATTTTATGCTATTATGAATGTCATTTTGAATATTCTGGTATTTATGAATTTGGGATGGGTTTCAGTATTTGCGTTATTCTTAAGTTATTTCTTTATGTCCATTATGTTTCCAACAATTTTTGCTTTAGGCATCAACAACCTTGGGACATTGACGAAGAAAGGTTCTTCTTTTTTGGTAATGGCAGTTGCAGGAGGGGCATTCTGTCCTCCGTTGATGGGTTTGATCGCTGATCATAGCTCCATGGCGATGGGTTTTATTGTACCGGTATTTTGTTATATCGTCATCGCGATTTTTGCGATTTGGGGAGTTGGTAAAGTTGAAGGGAAGCTGGATATGTCAAATCCAGTACATTAAAAAGGATTTTCATGAAACAGACATATGTTATAGGTGTTGATTTTGGGACTGATTCGAGCAGGGCTCTGTTAGTGGATACTTCCAATGGTGAAGTGTTGGGGTCGGCAGTTTCACCATTCAAAAGATGGAAAGAAGGGAAATACTGTGATCCTAAATCAAGTCAGTTTAGACAACATCCACTTGATTATATTGAAAGTCTTGAAGAATGCTTAAAAAGTTGTTTAAATCAGGTGAGTTCTGAGGTTAAATCTCAAGTAGTTGCTATTTCAATTGATGCTACTGGCTCGACTCCTGTAGCAATAGATCAGAAAGGGCAGCCTTTAGCTTTATCCTCCAAGTTTTCAGAAAATCCTAACGCTATGTTTTTTCTTTGGAAAGACCATAGTTCTATTAAAGAAGTTGAAGAGATCAATAGAAAGGCTAAGGACTTTGATGTGAATTATCTAAGTTATTGTGGTGGGGCATATTCATCAGAGTGGTTTTGGTCGAAATTGTTGCATTTGGCAAGAACGGACCAAGAGGTTTTTGATGCAACTTATTCATGGGTAGAACAGAGTGATTGGCTTCCATTTTTATTGACGGGGCATCAGGATGCGAATCTGATTAGGAGAAATGTTTGTGCTGCAGGTCATAAAGCATTATGGGCTGAGGAGCTAGGAGGATATCCTCCAGAAGCGTTCTTTGAATATTTGGATCCGAAATTAAATCGGATTTATAAATCTATTGATCAGAAAGTATATACGGCTGATGAGGTTGTTGGGAATCTTTCCTCGGAATGGGCAGAGAAATTGGGTCTTAGCGAAGATGTTTTGATTACAGTAGGTGCGATTGATGCGCATGTGGGTGCAATTGGAGCTCAAATTGAGCCGGGTTTTATGTGTAAGGTGATGGGTACCTCTACCTGTGACATGATGGTAATTGAGAAAGAAGATTTAAAGGACAAGTTGGTTCAGGGGATCTGTGGTCAGGTTCAGGGATCTATTGTTCCACAATATATTGGATTGGAGGCTGGTCAGTCTGCATTTGGGGATGTTTACAATTGGCTCAAGAATTTGCTGTTGTGGCCAATGCGGAATAGTTTGAAGAGTAGTGCATCATCGGGTAGTCAGGCTGTTCTTGATTTTAAAGAAGAGCTAGAGCATAATTTACTTTCTGATCTTTCCGAATTGGCAAAACAACAGCCTGTTACTGAGAATTCTGAGTTGGCTTTAGATTGGTTTAACGGCCGTCGAACACCGAATGTTGATCCTTCCTTAACTGCTGCACTCGTGAATTTGGATTTAGGGAGTAGTCCAGTTAATATTTTTCAGGCTTTAGTTGAAGCAACATGTTTTGGGTCTAGAGCTATTGTGGAGCATGTAGAGGAGCAAGGTGTGCCTATCAAAGGGGTAATAGGCATAGGTGGTATTGCAAAGAAATCCGAATATGTTATGCAAACCTTGGCAGATGTTTTACAAAGGCCTATTAAAGTTCATCGATCTGATGAAACCTGTGCTTTAGGAGCTTGTATGCTAGCAGCAACAGCAGCTGGAGTATATCCTACTTTATCAGAGGCGATGAAAGGGATGGGTTCAGGTTTTGAAAAAGAATATTTGCCGAATCCTGAAATGAAAGATATATACGATATAAGGTATAAGAAATATAATACTTTAGGATCGGCAATCAATAAATTATAGGAGCTATATGAATTTGTTTGGTCAGTATATTTTAATTGTTTGTTTTTGTTTTTTAAATCTATCAAGTAAAACATTACAGGGGAAAGAGATGCCTCAGGAGTTAAAAAGATATATTTCTCATCTAGAATATTCTAAAGTTGAAGGTAAGGGGCCAAAATTAAATTTCAATAAAGTTGATTCTCATATTTATAAAGTTGATGTGAGTTGGGATTTACAAAAGGATATTAATTTAACCAGTTTGTATTTGAATATTTATCCCAATTTTAATCCAACATTTCATTGGGCACCTCATCTTACACCTACAGACAATCATATCATTGCACAACATGTATTTCGATCACCGGCAATGATTGTACAGGATAAGAGAAAGAGTATAAGTATTATTCCTGATGTAACTTTATTAGAAAAAAAACCTGTTGTACCATGGTATCTTGATTTAAATGCAAGTGAAAATGTAATGACAATAGGTCAAGCGAATTCCAAAATAACAGACCATGTACTTTATGAAAAAGAGGATAAAACTCATTTTTCTAAAGGAATATATACGCTTTCTTTTTATGTTTTGGTTTCGTCGGATCAAAGGAACATAGAGAACCCATTTGCTAGTGTAAATTCTTTTATGTGGCAAAAATGGGGTTCGCCATTTTATGCTAAAGGTGAGCCATTTTCAAAAAACAATTTAGATTCTTATGTTGATTATACATATCAATGGGCATTTAATCATTGGCGAGATGCGGTTTGGCAAGAATTTGACTTAAATGATAGGAGAGTTGGTGCACCTACATTTATTGTGAATGTTACTCAAAGCCCAAATTACCGTGAAGAAACAAATGAAAGGGAATTTAGATCAATTTGGAACCAGGCTTGGTTCAACTCCTTAAGGTCTGCTTCTGGTCTTTTTAGGTATGCAAAAAGAAAAGGAGTCGATTCACTGCTAAGTTATGCCAATCAAACAAAAGAATTAGCACTTTCATTTCCTCAAATTAATGGTTTTTTTCCGGGTTTAATTGGGACAGAAATGGTTGATGTAGATATTAATGGTAAAAAATACAGGCGTTCTGCAGGATGGGATACTTATTATTTTGGCAACTCAAATCGTAATCCATTTACATGGGATCCAAAAACTGCACCTTATCACATTCTTGACATGAGTTATACTGCGATGTTAATGTTAGATTGGTATTCTGAATTGGAAAAGGATGAGCGGTTATTAAATTATTCTAAAAGCTATGCTGAGTCGTTATTAAGAATCCAACGTCCGGATGGATATTTCCCTGCTTGGTTAAGCTTAGAAGATCAAAAGGATATGGAGATTTTGAGCAAATCTCCAGAATCAGCAATGTCGGTTTCATTCCTTTTAAAGTTATATCAGGTTTTGCATGATGAAAAGTATAAGAATGCGGCTTTAAAGGCATTGTCGGTGATTGAAGAAGAAATTGTACCTATTGGGAAATGGGAGGATTTTGAGACCTATTGGTCCTGCAGTCGTTATGGTCATGATAGTTTGGTCGATAAAAAGCTGGTTCGGAATAATATGTTTAAGCAAAATACCTTAAGTATCTATTACGTTGCTCATGCATTCATGGAAGCTTATCGTGTGACGAATGAACAAGCATATTTGATGAAAGGACAGCGGGTAATGGATGAGTTGTTGATGTGGCAAGCTGTATGGCAACCTTCATTTATTTATATCCATGCGTTGGGCGGGTTTGGCGTTATGAATGCAGATGCTGAATGGAATGATTCGAGGCAAAGTTTATTTGCTGAATTGATAATGGAATATGGCAAAGAATTGAATCGCAAAGATTATATGGAACGTGGGATTTCTGCACTGAAGGCGTCATTTGTAATGATGTACAGCCCTGAGAATATCGAAACTAAGGAACAATGGCAGCGACGGTGGCCATTTTTGGGGGAGAAGGATTACGGTTTTATGATGGAAAATTACGGTCATGATGGGCGGACTGATGCAAATGGTATTGGTATCGGTGAATTTACCATTTATGATTGGGGGAATGGGGCTGCTGCTGAGGCAGTAAATCGCGTGATTGACCATTGGGGTCCTAACTTTATGGATAAGTGGTAAGCTAATCTTAATTATGAATTAATAATAATATATTTACAAAATGGTAAAAAAGGTTTCATTAAAGGATATAGCGCAGAAGATAGGTGTTTCAACGGCCTTGGTTTCTTATGTGCTGAGCGGTAATGAGGAAAAAGGGAGAGTTGGTAAAGAAACTGCCGAAAAAATAAGGCAAGCCGCGAAAGAATTGAACTACCAGCCGAACCATATTGCCAAAAGTTTAAAGACCGGAAAAACCAATACCATTGGACTTATCGTTGCCGATATATCGAATCCATTCTTTGCATCTATTGCAAGAGGCGTGGAGGATGAGTCAGGACAGTTTGGTTTAACAACCATTATTGGCAGTTCAGATGAGAGTCCAGAAAAACTTAAGAATCTTGTGGATGTTTTCATCAAAAGACAGGTCGATGGTTTTATTATCTCGCCGCCAGACCACTCTGAGGAGACCATCGATTATATTATTTCGTTAGGTATCCCGATTTGCCTGATCGATAGGCACTTTGAACATGTCAATTCCAGTTATGTAGTAACTGACAATAAGGAGTCAATGGGAAAAGCAGTTAGTTACTTAATTGAATTAGGATATAAGAATTTAGCTTTCATAGGCTATGATAGCAGTCTTCAACATATGAAAGATCGTGAACAAGGATTTTTGGACGCTACTGCATCCATTGGTTCGAAAGTTTATAAGATTAATTTCAACAAACAGCAGGCTGAACTGGGCAAGAACATTCAATATATCCTAAAAACCCAAAAAGCTGATGCTATTGTCTTTGCGACCAATACGTTGTCTATTGCTGGTTTGAAATACCTTACTCAACAAGGAGTTCAAATTCCAGATGACCTTAATGTCATGTGTTTTGACTCCAGTGAAGTATATGATTTCTTTTATCACCCTATAATTCATGTAAAACAACCGATAGAAAACCTTGCTAAAGAAAGTGTTACAATATTAACTAGTCAAATGAAAGAAAATACCATTCAAAAGAAGGTATTAAGTTCAGAATTAGTGGCTAAAACCAGGGCTTAAAAAAATATTTTAATATAATTCCAAATCATAGGGCAGGATTACAAAAAAATGATATTTTTGTTGTAACTAAATTATGAATATCAAACCTTTGTTGCCGACAGCCAACGGTACCAAGGAAAAAAAATGGATTGTATGGAAGCTATTAAGACAATGGAAGCGAGGTATCCTATTGAGTTTACTGTGCCTGCCTTTGGTGCCGGTTCGTTTTATGTCCAAGAGGACCTTAGAGATGATTTTTATAGCCACTACCACAGACATAGAGAAATACAGATTTCTTATATATTGAAGGGGAGAGGTTCGGTAGTGATAGGAAACTTGATACAACCATTCTTTGAAAATGAAATCTATATATTGAAAGCAAATGATCCTCATGTTTTTATTAAAGAAGGGTCAGATGACGAGCAGATCCATGTTGTTCACATCTTCGTTGCTTTTGATAAAATGCAAGCATTTTTCAATATGCAAGAACTTCATAGAATTCGAGACATTTTTAATTCACTAGACTCAAGCAAAAAGTTCCTGCCAAAGACCAGTATACCAGTTAGGTTAAAATTTCAATCCTTAATGCGTGAAGAAGGCTTGTCCAAATTAATGCGTGTTTTGGAAATCTTTGATTATTTGATAGCAAATGAAAAAGAGATGATTTCCCTTTATTCGGGATTGCCGGAATCTAATTTCAACGATAAAGTAGGTGTAAGGATCAATGAGGTATTGAGGTTCTCCCTGGAAAATTATAATAAAGAGATCAGCATCGATGAAGTTGCCCAGCTTATCCATATGACGCCATCCGCCTTCTGTAAGTACTTTAAAAAGCATACAATGAAAACGTATGTGACCTTTTTGAATGAAATCAGAATTGAAAAAGCCTGTCAATTATTGATCAACAAATCCACAGAAAACATCTCTGAAGTTGCCTATCAATGTGGATTCAATACCGTTGTTCATTTTAACAGAGTATTCAAACACATTTTGCATAGCTCCCCCTCAGAATTCATTCATCGACATGCGGTTGATGTGAGGAATTAGGGGTTAGACATTAGACATTAGACAATAGACAATAGAATTGGTACTTTCCAGCTCATCTTGTGTCTTATGTCTTATGTCTATTGTCTTTAATAAATTTAATTTGTTTTTTGGCTCAAAATTTGTTATATTACCTGCATACCAAAAAGAAAGGTAATATATATGATTAAAAAAGAAAGAAGTAAAAAAGAAAAATTGATTCAGAACCCATTATCATTTTATGTAACGAATGTCGGGTTTATCGGAAACCAACCAAGACCAAAACAAAGAAGTGTTAACAAGAAAAGTTAACTCTTCTAAAAAACAAAACAAATTAAATTTAGATGTGCTTTTTGAGAAAAAAGCATTTTGTGTTTCTAAGGGGTGTGTAATTCCCAAATCCCCGTTTCCCTGTAAAATATTCTTATTAAAAACTAAATGATGCGGTCCTTTTAGGATTGTCTAGTTTGGTGCTTTTCTTCATATTATTCACTTTGAGGTGCATAATATTAGATTGGGATTTAAAATCTCGATATAAAAGTTGGTTGACAATTTCTATTTTGTTGACAGCATTTATGTTTTGGATTTCCAAATAGCACCAAGCAACATCTTCTTCGATTTCATAACCAACAAATTTCAAGTTTTTGTTTTGATTGTTAATTGCTAATTTCAGATTGTGTTGTATATATCTTGAAATAGCAGAGTCGGCTTCTGCTTTGTTTTTAGGATTTATGACATCAATTTTCTTTCCTGTTTGATTTTTCAGCGCGACTTCCAGATCATCGTAAAACAGCCTACAGGATACTTCAATTCTTTTATTTTTTGCATTGTAATCTATGGATGTGATGCTTACATAAAACGGATGTGCAAATGCAATAAGAGCGGTACTCAAACCTACAATTGTTAATAATATTCTGTTTTTTAACGAATTCATTCCTTCTAGTTTTGCAACAATTATGTGCTAAATTATTTAAAAATTGCAAATGCATTTGTCAATATTAAAATAATATTAATTTTGTTATGTTTTTATTACAATAACCTAATTAATGAGTGAATTTTCCATTTATTTTCAACTCGGTTGGCAGCATATCCTAGACCTTACTGGATATGATCATATTTTATTTGTACTGGTTTTGTGTTGCAGCTATACTCTTAAAGATTGGAAACGATTACTTTGGTTGGTGACTGCATTCACGGTTGGTCATTCTATCACATTAGCTCTTGCAGCCTTTAAGATTGTTAAAGTTGATACAGGATGGGTTGAATTTTTAATTCCAGTTACCATTTTGATAACCGCTTTATATAATCTTCCCAAAAGAAGGAAACAGCGCAATCCTTATATTTTATATGCAATGACACTGTTTTTTGGTTTGATTCACGGACTGGGTTTTTCAAATTACCTTCAATCTTTATTGGGTCAAGAGGCGAATATTGTATTGCCCCTATTGTCATTCAATATAGGGTTAGAATTTGGACAGCTTATTATCGTATTTTTCGTTATTCTTTTATCTGAATTGATGTTAAAGATTTTCTCCGTGTCAAATAGGGATTGGAGTTTCTTTTTGTCTTCTGCGGTAATAGGGATTTCATTTATCATGGCACTTGAACGTATTCCACTATGAAATTAAATAATCAACTAATCAGAGGCTTTTGTTTGGCGTTGGTAGGGGTATCAACACTTCAAACAGCATTCTCCCAAATGCAAAATAATCCAGGGTCGAACCACGGGAATAAATTTGAACAACTTGGCAGTTTGCTTTCTGACCCTAATATTTTCAGGACTGCCTCTGGAGCTCCTGGTTCGATGTATTGGCAACAGAAAGCTGATTATGTAATCGATGTAGAGGTTGATGAGGTAAATCAGCTGTTGAAAGGATCGGAAACAATTACTTATACCAATAATTCTCCGGATCCATTGAGTTATCTATGGCTACAATTGGATGAAAATGAGCATGCTGATAATGCTGAGAGCAAAAGATTTGACCAGAGCAGTTTGCGTGAAAGAATGTCGTTAGAGTCTTTGAAGTCTATCGTACCTGAACAAAAGGGTTATGGAGTTAATATTCGAAAATTGACAGATGCATCGGGCAAAGCTATGGATTATGTCATAAACTATACGATGATGCGTGTTGACCTTCCAACTCCATTGAAACCTGGTGCGAAGATTTCATTAAAAATAGATTGGGATTATAAAATTACTGACCGGATGGTCGAAAATGGTCGTGGAGGTTATGAACATTTTGCTAAAGATGACAATTACTTATATACGATAGCACAATGGTTTCCCCGGATGGCGGTTTACTCAGATTTCCAAGGATGGCAGAATAAGCAATTTACGGGACGTGGGGAATTTGCTTTGGTCTTTGGGGATTATAAAGTAAACATCACCGTTCCTGCTGACCATATTGTTGGAGCTACAGGTGAGTGTCAAAATTATGCACAAGTATTAAATTCTACACAACTAGCACGCTGGAAACAAGCACAGCAAACAAAGGAACCGGTAGAGATTGTTACCTTGGAGGATGCTAATAAGGCTATTCAACAAAAGTCTTCTGCTAAAAAGACTTGGGTTTATGAGGCTAAAAATGTTCGTGATTTTGCATTTGTTACTTCACGAAGGTTAATTTGGGATGCGATGAAGGTGAACGACGGTGTACCTGGCAACCAACCGATGGCTATGTCTTATTATGGTCCTGAAGCTTATCCACTTTACCGTAAATACTCTACTAAAGTAGTTGCGCATACCCTGAAGACCTATTCAAAATTTTCCATTCCTTATCCTTATCCAGTTGCCATTTCTGTAGAAGCAGCAAACGGTATGGAATATCCAATGATCTGTTTCAATTATGGTCGTGCTGATGAGGATGGGACTTATACAGAAGCTGTGAAATATGGAATGATTGGTGTTATTATTCATGAGGTTGGTCATAATTTCTTTCCAATGATCGTAAATTCAGACGAGCGACAATGGACATGGATGGATGAAGGCTTAAATACCTTTCTTCAATATCTTACTGAACAGGAATGGGATAAAGATTTTCCTTCGCGTCGTGGCCCGGCCCACAAAATCGTAGACTACATGAAGTTGCCAAAAGATCAGCTGGAGCCTATCATGACCAATTCTGAGAACATAGTCCAATTTGGTCCGAATGCTTATGCAAAGCCGGCTACTGCATTGAATATTCTTCGTGAAACCATTATGGGGAGGGAGTTGTTCGACTATGCATTTAAGGAATATGCGAAAAGATGGGAATTTAAACATCCTACTCCTGCGGATTTCTTCCGTACTATGGAAGATGCGTCAGCAGTAGATTTGGACTGGTTCTGGAGAGGTTGGTTCTTCACTACTGACCCAGTTGAAATATCCTTGGAAAATGTTACCCAATATAGAATGAGTGGAGGGGATCCAAAAGTCACACAACAACAAAGAAAAGAAGCTTTCGAAAAGGACCTAAACAGTATTACCCGCCAACGGAATATGGAAGAGAACATGGCTTTTTTGGTGGATAAAGATACTTCCTTATTAGATTTCTACAATAAATGGGATCGATTTGCAGTGAAACCTTCTGATGAAGCTGCGTATCAAAAATTTTATGATAATTTGAACGAAAAGGAGAAGGATATTTTCAATGGTAAAACCTCTTTTTATGAGTTGAATTTTAAAAATAATGGCGGATTGGTCATGCCCTTAATAATTGAGTGGACCTTTACTGATGGTTCCAAGGAAATCGATAATGTACCGGCATATATCTGGAGGATGGATGAAAATGAGGCTACTAAAGTTTTTGCGAAAACAAAGCAGGTTGCTTCTGTAAAATTAGATCCATTCCGTGAGACTGCAGACATAGATGAGTCAAATAATTCGTGGCCACGAACTTCCCAACCGTCAAGATTCGAGCTTTATCAACAAAATGGTAGGTCGGCGCGAGGTCAGTCAGCAGAACCAAACCCCATGAAAGAAGCGAAAAAAGAAAATAATAATTAGGTAGTTGCCAAACCAAAAAATTAAGCCGGAGCGTAAACTGTTCCGGCTTTAATATTTATTGTTCTTCGTCGGATTTTAATTTTGAGAATACCAGTAAGTCCCTGAATTGATAATTTCCGATCCATTCACCATTTCTTTTTGTTCCTTCGAGTTTAAACCCTAAACGCTTTGGAATATTTATACTTTTTTCATTACCTATGGCACAACAAATTTGAACGCGTTCAATATTTAAATCATCGAAAAGGGTTTTTATTAAGGCACTGACAGATTTTGTCATAATTCCCTGGTTTTGGTATTCTTCGGAGAGCCAATATCCAATTTCGGTATTTCTGTTGATCATGTCGGTTTCTTTTGTTCCGATTAATCCAATCATCCTGTCATTTAGACAAATCTTGTAAACATAATCTTTCTTCAATTTCCTGCTCAACATTGCCATTTCAACAAATCCTTTGCTGTCATCAACCTTTTTGGTGAACTGTACAAATGGGAGCCATTCTCCTAGATACTCTCGTTCCTTATTGATAATGTTAAACATACGGATGGCGTCACTTTCTACCAGAGCTTTTAAAGTAATATTAATATCTATGGGAATAGTTCTCTTCATGTAGGCGTTTTATTTAGTATCATTTTCAAAGCATTGATTATTCTTTCTCGATCTACACCCAAATTAAGGTCCAATCCGCAAAATGTGCTGCCATTAGTTTGAGCGTGCATCGCCAGATAATACAAACCTGCAGTCTGTAAAGCTAAAACAGCGCGGATATCCACATTGCTTTCAATAAATGATTTTTCATATCTCTGAATCAATTGTTCCCCAATTTCTTCTCTACTGTTGGCAAGTTTTCTGAGAATATCCTTGTCTTCTGATAACTCCCATTGTAAAATACGTTGAAGGATTTCATCCTTCATCACGGTGTCAAATTGTCCAATTAATAAGTTTTGCATTTCATTTTGACTTATTACATCTTGGTTCAATAGTGTTGTAATGGTAGTCTTTGCTTTAGTTTTCCAATAATCTCTTTTTTGAATGAAAGTTTCTACAAGGTTGTCCAGGTTTTCAAAATAAGTATAGATAAGTTTTCGGTCAACTTTTGCTTCAGTTGCAATATTGGCAATCGATAGACCAGGATAGCCGTGTTTTTTCAATACTTTTCCAACAGCATTCACGATTTTATTCATCGTTCTTGCTTTTTCACGAACGGGACCAGATGTTACTTTTCTCGTCTTTTGATCCGTCTTTGGAATTTTTTTCATGAATATTATTTTAATATAACCTTAAATGTACATATAAAACAAATCTCTTTGCGAATTATCCATTTTCTGGGGTATTCAATTTATCTTGTATTGGTTTCTCCGGTGGAGTTAATTCATATTTTCTATATGCCCGATTCAATCTATATTTAATTCTTTTTTCCAATGATTTAGGTGCTAAAACTTTTATACACTCTCCAAAACCTAGAATCTCACGTTCTAATTCCAAATTTAAAACCACATCAATTCTGATTATAATCGATCCATCTTCCGATCTATTAATTATTTGTTGAGAAGAATGAATGGGTTTAGTTTCGATATACGGGGCATTTGATTTGTCTATTTGTAACAATACTTTTTGGCCTCGATCTTTTTCCGATTTAGTTACTCCAATCACATCACTATAATATCTGTCAAAATTTACGCCTTCATAGTGTTTAAAGCCTGCTTTTGCCATCTCATCTAAATCGACGATTCGGTCTAATGCTAATGTGATAATGTTATCGATGTTTTTTTGCTTGCAGATCAAAAACCAACGATTTCTGAATTCTTTTAATAAATAGGGATAATATATCTTTTCAATAGGCTGTTGTGATCGGAATGACTTGTATTTTATCAGTAAAGGAATTTCTTCTTTAATAGCTTTATATAGCGGTGTTATCCATTTGATTCCCTTTAATAGGGGATTTCCTTCCATTTGCACAATGGATTTCCCATGCGTATTATTAGAGTATATATGACTTTCCAATCGGACAATCATGTCGCTCATTTCTTCAAAAAAATTAAATCCATTCAAATGTTTGAGAAGGTCAACAGCTTCTTTCATTTTCTCCATATCAACAGATGAAAGGGGCGAATTGCTGATACTATAATTCGGATCTTCATAACTATAGTATTTGCGGTCTTTGACAATTATTGGGGCATTGTACCCTAGTTTGTTGCTTCGCATTAATTGTAAATCACTTTGTATTGTCCGTTTACTAACGCCATTATTAATACCTTCTAATTCGTATAGACCATCAGACACTTTCTCTATTAGATCCTCAAGGGTCCATTTCCTATGTTTTTGTTGTAAACATTGGTCAATGATTTTATAACGGATTAATGCTAGTTTGTTTGTTGACATCTTATTTTTCTTTTCAAAGCAATAATTTAATTTAAGTAAAAAGTTTTGTCTACGCAATGTATTTGCGTAGTATTCTTTTTAAAAAGGAATCTAGATGTTTTGTATAAAAATTATATTACTGAATATTAATATCTTACATATATTTTCATCTTTTTATAATCATAAATTTTTATTGCGCATAAAGGCTGCGCACTGGTGTTAGCATCTTTGTAATGTCAGGTATGACATTGTTCTTTGATCAAACAAGCGGTAAGCTTTTTTTAACGATATATATCCGTTTGGATATATGGTCTGTAATCTCAAATTGAGATCCTAGTCATCTGTTTCTGTATAGCAGATTAGTGCTTAGCCAATAGGTTAAAGTATACTGGTCGATAGGAGAGGTTATAGTTCATACTTTGTGTGTTGCAGGTTCGACTCCTGCACCTGATTCGTCAGGTTAATTCAATTGGTAGAATAACAAACCCCGGCGAAAGCCACACTGACATCTTTGATGTCCTTTTAACGCTTTTTGCGTTCCTGAGAGTTATGGTTTTCTCACGAAAAAAACCTAAAGCTCATCGTTTATTTTTCGGCCAAAACATAATTGTTATTGGCAATTAGTAAGAGTCTTAGCAATTTTTTGCTAGTCTTAAAACAAAAGATTTATACGTTGATAGAATCCTGATCCATCGGGAATATAAAGATCTATAATTCGGTAAGTTTTAAAACTACCTCTAGATTCCGGCTTGAACTGATGAAAGATGAACGATGGCTTTATTAAAATGATTAATAGAGTATAAATAATAAATTATAATGCAATGAAAAGGATAGTAATTAACAAAAATGAAGTAGGTATGGTTATCAAAAATAATGCTGTAAAACGCATATTAACTGAAGGAACCTATTGGTTAGGGTTTGGTGAATCAGTTGATCGATACAATATGGCAGATTATTTTCATGTAAATCATAATACGGATGTGCTTTTGACTGTACCTGGATTTGCAGAATTGGTTGAAATCGTAGATGTACTTGACAATGAGATCTGTTTAGTTTTTATCAACAATTTATTTACAAATGTGTTGGGTCCTGGTCGATATTTCTTTTGGAAGGGTTTGTTAACCTATAATTTTCAAATAGAAAATATGAACCATTGGGAAGTTCCTGATTCAATAAATAGAGCATATATGGAATCTCCAGCTTTGATGTATTATATCAATAGATATATTGTTAGAGATTATGAAGGAGCGATTTTAATGGTCAATGGTAAATTCGAAAGAGAACTTATTCCAGGGGAATATAACTATTGGAAAAGCTTTAATAGAATTGAAGTTCTCAAAGTGGATTTCAGGACAGTTCAGATGGATATTCATGGACAAGAAATATTGACCAAGGACAAAGTTCAAATCAGACTGAATCTCAACATTCAATATCAAGTGAGTGATATGAAAGTTGCCTTGTTGGAAAACCATTCCTATATCGATCAATTATATAATTTGATGCAGATGGAGGTGAGATTGATGGTTGGAAATCAAAATTTGGATCAGCTTTTAGAAAACAAGGAAGTTATTGCCGAGACAATCTTGATGAAGAATGTTGTAGGAGTGAATAGGCTAGGATTAAAATTGATTTCGGCGGGTATTAAGGACATCATTCTTCCTGGGGAAGTTCGAGATATTATGAACCAGGTATTGGTTGCCGAGAAAAAAGCACAGGCCAATATCATCACTAGGAGAGAAGAAACAGCATCTACAAGAAGCCTGCTGAATACGGCAAAATTGCTTGAAGAAAATGCCATGCTCTTCAGATTGAAAGAAATGGAATACGTTGAGAAAATTGCTGATAAAATCAATTCGATTTCAGTTTCTGGCAATGGACAAATCGTGGATCAATTGAAACAATTGTTCTTAAATAAATAGGAAGCCCAGCAGGACAATTTGGTCCTGCTGATTAAAAACAGTATTAAAATTGATAAATTAAGATATTATGGAAAATATGAGAATAAATGGCAATGATTTAATTGCTTTAGGATATAAAGAAAATGAAGCATTGGGCGTAGCCTTAAAAATAAACCGATTACGTTTAGGTTATAAGCGAGATGAGATGTTGGAGAAATTCAAAGAAGTTTTGGATAATCCGGAGGCATATTTAGGGGATCAAGTTTTTGCTCCACTCTCGAACATGCTATTGAATGTGGATAAACTTGAAAAAGAATATATTAAGTTGAAATCTGAGGTTGATTCTTATGAGGTTTATGGTGGGGATCAAATTGAGGCAGGAGCGAAAAAACAGATGAACACTGCCATGAAATTACCGATTACAGTTGCTGGTGCATTGATGCCAGATGCTCATCAAGGTTATGGTTTGCCTATAGGAGGTGTTTTGGCGGCAAACAATGCCGTTATTCCTTATGGAGTAGGCGTGGATATCGGATGCCGAATGGCCTTGTCCATATTTGATTTGCCAGCAACATATCTAGAAAGCCATCATGATGATCTTAAGAAAATCTTGATGAAAACCACAAGATTTGGTGCAGGAAATGGATTTCTAAAACATGAGCGATTGGATCATGAAGTATTGGAGAATGAATTGTTCAATGAAAACCCTTTTATTCAGAATCTGAAGGACAAGGCTTGGACCCAATTAGGGTCATCTGGTGGAGGAAACCATTTTGTGGAATTTGGAATTATGGAATTTCAGGCAGAAGATAAGGAGCTTGGAATTCATGAAGGCACCTACTTGGCCCTACTAACTCATTCCGGATCAAGAGGTTTAGGGGCTATGATTGCCAACCATTATACGAAGTTGGCCATGGAATTATGCAAGCTTCCCTATGAAGCCAAGCATTTGGCTTACTTTGACTTAGACTCTGCTGAAGGGCAAGAATATTGGATGGCGATGAATTTAGCTGGTGATTATGCTTCAGCCTGTCATGAAGTGATTCATGAAAAAGTATTGTCAGAACTAGGGGCAGAAAGGTTGGCGAAAATTGAAAACCACCACAATTTTGCATGGAAAGAGAAATGGAAAGGAGAGGATGTCATTGTACACCGCAAAGGTGCTACACCAGCTGGAGAAGGGGTGATGGGAATTATACCTGGATCCATGGCAGCGCCAGGATTCTTGGTTCGTGGAAAAGGTGAAGAGCAATCCATCAACTCTGCTTCGCATGGCGCAGGTCGATTAATGAGCAGAACCCAAGCCATCAAAACTTTATCTAGGTCTGAAGTTTCCAAAAAACTAGAGGATTTGGGTATAACTTTGATCGGTGCAGACTTGGATGAGGCTCCAATGGCCTATAAAAATATACATGAAGTCATGGCAGCACAGACAGATTTAGTAAATGTTGTTGCAAGCTTTCACCCGAAAGTTGTAAGAATGGCTGATGATGGTTCAAAAGAAGACTGATTTAAGGCATATTAAGCTAGTTCCAAATTAATTGTAAGATAAAAATTATAATTTAATTTGGAACTTAATCGGTTAAGCATTAAACTTGTATTAATTATAAACTGAATTACTAATTAAATTTTCGTTCCGATAAGTAGCATTTGTGCTATTGTTGTCGAAATGCTTAATCGATTAACTTAACAATTATGTCTAATTTACCTATGAAGAATTACCGATTTTCAGGACTCATTGTTCTGTTTATTTGGTTCCAATTAATGGGCATGAACAGTGTTTTGGCTCAGCAAGGGGCGGTCACTGGGAAAGTAGTGGATAAAGAAGGAGCTGCGGTGGTTGGAGCCACAGTTGCTGCACTTCCGAATGGCAAGAAAACCGCTACAGGTGAAAACGGGGAATTTACCTTAGAGTCTGGCAACAGTACTCAAATTAGGGTAACAGCCTTAGGTTATAAACGTATTGATATTCCGATTGCACAGGCATCCAATATTGTATTGGAGAAGGATGAATTAGGTGTTGAGGAGGTATTGGTCACTGGTTATATGACTCAGCGTAAGGCGGATTTGACGGGTGCTGTTTCTGTTGTTAAACGGGAAGATTTTGTAAATAACCCAAGTGCAAATGTTATGCGTTCATTGCAGGGTAAGGTCCCGGGTGTCCGCGTTACAACTGATGGTAACCCAGCTGAAAATGTGGGCATCCAGTTTCGTGGAATTACCTCTTTTAATTCGTCGCCTCCATTAATTGTTTTGGATGGTCAACCTGTTTCCATTAACCTTCGAGATATCAATCCAAATGACATTGAAAATATTCAGTTCCTAAAGGATGCGTCTTCAGCCTCAATTTATGGATCTAGGGCAGCTGGTGGTGTTATTTTAGTGACAACCCGTAAAGGTGTAAAAGGAAAAGCTCGGGTCACTTATGAAGGTTATGTAGCTGCAAATAATCCTGGAAATGTACCACAGATGCTAAATGCCGAAGAATATGGGAGGGCGTTATGGCAAGCTACTGTCAATGATGGAGACGATCCAAAAGGTATCAGGTATTATGAATACGATTGGGATTTGAATGCTCAAGGAATACCCGTTCTTAATAGCGTTAAGCCTCTTGAATGGTTAAATGAGGCTAAGACTATGCCTTCAGCGAATACAAATTGGTTTAATGAAGGTATGAGAACTGGAATCCAACAAAACCATCAAGTTTCCATTACCTCAGGTACAGAAAATTCCACGAGTTTTTTCTCAGTGAATTATTATAACAATGAAGGTACCCAGATTACATCATTTTTTAGGCGTTTGGCCGCAAGGATGAATAATGAATATGAACTGTTGGATGGCAGGATCAAGATAGGGGAGAATTTGACTTTAACGAATTTGAGAATGCGTGATATCAATAAGACTTATGATCTTCTAGTAATGCCTCCGAATATTCCTGTTTATGCCAATGATGGTGAATGGGGTGGAGTTGCCATGCCATTGGGCATGGATGATTTTGCGAATCCTATCCGTGACATGAAATTGAACCAAGACAATACGGGCAACTTTATGAAAGTTTTGGGTTCAGCTTACTTGACGGCAGAAATCATCAACAATTTAACTTTCAGGTCACAATATGGTGTGGATTATAGTATGTGGTACGACCGAAAGATCGATAAAAAGTGGAATGAAGCAGGGGGTAAGGCTGGTACGATCAATGGTGTGAGTCAAAATAATTGGCATGATTTGGGTCAAACCTGGACGAATACTTTGTTATATAATCTTTCGACGGGACAGCATCAACTTGATTTCATGGTTGGTATGGAAGCCTATAAATTTTTGAATGAGACCTTAAATGGATATCGATCTGATATCTTACTCGAAGAACGTGACTATGCATATTTGTCAACTGCTACTGGTGAGCAACGTACGTTCAACGGGGGTGGAAATGAAAGAACTATGCTTTCTTACTTTGCGAAAGCCAATTATGTATTTGCTGATAAATATCTTGCTTCGGCTACATTTCGTCGTGATGGTTCTTCTTCATTTGGTAAGAACAATAGGTACGGGAATTTCCCATCATTTTCTGTAGGATGGAGAATCAAGAACGAGGAATTTATGAAAGAAGTGGATTGGATTGATGATTTGAAATTTAGGGCGAGTTGGGGTCAGAATGGAAATGCCTCACCTTTGAACTCAGGCAAACTGGTAAATATTTATGTTACAGATGTTAATGGAACCTCATATGCAATAGGAGGTAATGAAAGTGGAAGTATACCAACAGGTTTTAGGCGTGCAAGCTTAGGTAATCCTGATTTAAAATGGGAGACCACCACACAATTCAATATTGGTGCTGATTTCACTTTGTTACAGAACAGATTATATGGTTCATTGGATTGGTTCAATAAGAAAACGACTGATATGTTGTTTGAGCCGCCATACATTGCTGCACTCGGCGAGGGGGGATATCGTTGGGTCAATGCTGCTAACATGACCAACAAAGGGATAGAGGCACAGTTGACCTGGGCGGTTGCCAAGGAAGATTTCAGGTATTCCATTTCAGGGAATATATCAACCTACAAGCATCAAGTAAATTCATTGCCAGAGAATGTAAGGTTTGGATATGGTGGAAATGGACTTTTGGATGATATTATTGGTCGTCCGTTGAATTCATTATATGGTTTGGTTGCTGATGGGATTTATAGAACGCAAGAGGAGGTTGATAATGGGCCAAACCAACCAGGTAAGGGAATTGGCCGTATAAGATATAAAGATTTGGATGGTGATGGAGTAATCAATGAGATATTCGATCGTACTTGGATTGGCGTTACGGATCCCAAATTGGCAGCGGGGTTGAATTTCGAAGGAGCCTATAAAAACTTTGATTTCACTCTTTTTATGCAAGGGATTTTCGGGAATTCTGTGCGTAATACATGGAAGGAGCTAAGTGATTTTTGGAACATTGGTGTTCAAAATGACCGTAACCACCCTAGTAGGATTTTAGATGCATGGACTCCTTTGAATCCTGACTCTGATATTCCGGCACTATCCAGACGAGACGCCAATGCTGAAAAAAGATTCTCTACATATTTCGTAGAGGACGGTTCCTATGTCAAATTAAGGAATGTGACGATTGGATATTCACTTCCACTTTCCACCATTGAAAGAATTAAACTGAGCAAACTACGAGTTTATGTAACTGGTCAAAATATTTTTGCTCTGAAGAAATCTTGGGGCGAGGACAAGTTTACTGGAATGGATCCAGAAAATCCAGGAACTGGTTATCCAATGCCATTCTCATTTTATTTCGGTGTGAATGTTTCATTTTAATCTTAGCTATCATGAAAAATTTAAAATCTATAATATATATCTTCTTATCATTTTCATTGATTGGATGTTCCAAATTTTTAGATGTAAATCCAAAAGGAGTATTGTCGGAGGAGCAGGTTTCCAAGCCTGAATTAATTGACAATTTTGTTGTGGCCGCTTATGCGGCTATGCCTGGTTTAGGTTTTGGTACCACTCATGCACCATGGATTCAGAGTGTCAGATCTGATGATGCCTATAAAGGTGGTGGAGGTCTCAGTGACCAAACTCCTTGGTATGAGATGGAAATTTATACGGCCGTAACCC
Source organism: Sphingobacterium sp. 1.A.5 (assembly GCF_002734235.1). Taxonomy (NCBI): domain Bacteria; kingdom Pseudomonadati; phylum Bacteroidota; class Sphingobacteriia; order Sphingobacteriales; family Sphingobacteriaceae; genus Sphingobacterium; species Sphingobacterium sp. 1.A.5. Next base: position 264,130 of record NZ_PEBA01000023.1, on the reverse strand, counting down.
CCAATATTGGCAATAATGATGGCCCTTGGTATTTAGGGTATGTAGGAATCAGTCGGTGCAACACGGCTATCCGTCTATTGAATGAGATGGATGCGGCAGAATATGAACTTAAGGAAGAGCGGATTGCAGAGATGAAATTTCTCCGCAGTTGGATCTATTTGGGGATGAAATTGCGATGGAAATATATTCCATTTATCGATGATACGGTTCCTAATGATGCAGTGATTGTTGAAGGGATTTCCAATAGACCTGATGATATGAAAAATGATTTGCCAATATGGGATAGAATCATCCAGGATTTTGAAGATGCAGCTAAAGTTTTGCCAGATATTCAGACAGAGAAAGGTAGACCTACAAAATATGCTGCGCATGCATTTGCTGCAAAAGCTTTACTTTTCAGGGCATACGAGCAAAATGACCAACATAAAGTAGTCAATATCAATAAAGAGACTTTGCAAAAATCATTGGTGCATATCAATGAAATTATGACTAAGGACAAAAGTCAATTTGACTTAGAAGAAGATTTTGCAAACAATTTCCTGCCTGAATTTGACAACAAGACGAAGGAATCACTATGGGAAATTCAATATTCCATTGATGATGGAACGACAGATGGGCGTATAAATCGTGGGGATGAGTTAAATGCGCCATGGTGGACTCCATTTTTCAGTTGCTGTGATTTCCACAAGGTTTCTTATACAATGATTAATGCCTTTAAAACAGATAATACTGGTTTACCTGATTTTGAAAACTATAATAACACAGAATTTATGGGAGACAAGTATAAAGAATATTTCACATCTCATTCTTTTGACCCTCGTTTAGGGCATACTGCTGCAATCCCAGGTTATCCTTGGAAATATAATAATGCAATTATCTATCAGGAATCAGGCTCGAGAGCACCTTTTCAATATGGTTATTTCAATTCTATGAAAGAACAAGTTGATCCAAATTGTAATTGTTTATTCAAGCCATTCTACATTTATAATTCCATGAATAAAAAGGAAATTAGGTATTCTGAAGTATTACTTTGGAAGGCTGAGATTTTGATGGAGCAGGGACAGTTGCAGGAGTCGTTGAACTTGGTGAATAGGGTGAGGAGCAGAGCAGCTACAAGCTTGGCACATTTGAAAAAAGCTGATGGTACGCTATGGATGAATTATAAAATTGAACTATACAAGCCAGGGGTGAATTTTACTTTGAACAAAGAGAATTTAAAGAAGGCCATAATCTGGGAGAACAGGTTAGAGTTTGCTAATGAGGGAAGGCGATATTTTGATTTATTGAGATGGGGGCTTCTTTCAGAAACCATGAATGAATATTTGAACAAAGAAAAAAGAAGGTTTGATTGGTACAATCAAGGAAGGTTTGTAGCTGGGCGAGATGAGTATTTGCCCATTCCACAACCACAAATGAATTGGTCTAAGGGATCATACAAACAAAATCCGGGATATTAAAAAGATATATTATGAAAAGATATATAATAGCGCTGATTGTTATGGTAATAATTTCTGCGTGTCGTAAAGATGAGTTTGATGTAAAAGAAGGAGTCAGTTTGCCAACTGTTGAGAATTTGAAATCTGAGGCTGTGGGAACAAGTCAAGTTAAATTGAGTTGGCAAATTCCGCAACAAATTCCTTCAGAAATTGAAAGGCCACTGAAGGTATTTTTAGAGGTGAATAAAATTATTGGTCCAACTAAGCATATTTCAGTATTCAGTCATACAATTGAGGAAGAGGCGACCTCCTTTCTTTTTGATATACCTACGGATCCTGGAGAATATCATGTGGTTGTAAAGTTAAATGGTACCACGGTTCAAAAAGATAAAAACTATTCGCAGATTATTTTTTCATTAGGTCAAACCATTGTTTTAAAGAAATAGTTATTGGTGTTTTATATTAGATTTATTAGTTTGTTACAGGATTGGCAGGGATTACCCTGCCATCCTGGTTTTTAAGAATTAGGGTCACACTAATTACTATCTTAATATTTTATTTGCCTAAAGGACCAGTTATAACAATCGACGAGAGTTAGCTGGTTTGGTTGAATTGGCAATCCAATGATTATTTTCAATGTTAGCATGGCCATCATACTTCCAATAATCCCTGGCAGTGCACCTAGTACACCAAATTGGTCACAATTCTGAATATCTTCAGCATTTGGAGGAGTAGGGAATAAGTCTCTCAACTGCTTGCTGCCTTGGTAATTGAAGACTGCAACTTGACCTTCAAAAGAGAATATGCTTCCATAAACGAGAGGTTTGTCCAATTTGATACAATAGTCGTTTACTAAATATCGAGTTTCAAAATTATCAGATCCGTCAACCACTATGTCAAAATCTGCCAAGATGGAGGTGATATTATCTTCAGACAGCATTGAGTTTATGGGAATAAATTCTATACTTGAATTAAATTGGTTGACAAATGATTCAGCGCTTTCAACTTTGGGTTTTCCGATAAATTTTTCCTGATGTATCACTTGTCTGTTAAGGTTGTGGATTTCCAGAATGTCAAAATCAACTACGGCTAGTTTTCCAACACCTGCGGCAGATAGATATTGAATTACAGGAGAGCCCAACCCGCCTGCACCGACTACTAATACTTTGGAATTCTTCAATTTCCGTTGTCCTTCGACCGAGACTTCTTCCATAAAAATCTGTCTACTATATCGACTGAATTCTTGATCCATAATTTACCTAATTGATTGCAGAGAAGCAGTTGTCCCAATCCTTCATAATTGGATCATAACCGACTTCTTTTATTTTATTTTTTATCTCCTGCATGCTTCTTTCATCGGAGATTTCAAATTGTTCTAATGATTGCGGATCTACCGTATATCCTCCTGGATTCGTCTTTGAAGCTGCACTCATTGTTGTAGCGCCTAATTTAATAATATGATCTCTGAATTTTTCACTTTCCCGAGTAGAAATGGAAATCTCCAAGTCTGGATTCCATAATCGATATGCACAGATTAGTTGGAGTAGATGTTTGTCTTCCATAATAAAATTAGGTTCTACAAAACCTTCGGCTGGTCTGAGCCTGGGAAATGATACGGAATACTTGGTTTGCCAGTATTTTTTTTGAAGGTATTCCAAATGCATAGCATTATAAAAGCTATCGATTCTCCAATCTTCAAGGCCCAAAAGCACCCCCATTCCAATTTTATGGATTCCAGCTGAACCTATACGGTCAGGTGTATCGATCCGATAATTGAAGTTAGACTTTTTTCCCTTTGGGTGATAAGTTTTATAAACTTCTTCATGGTAGGTTTCTTGATATACCAAGACAGAGTGAACTCCAGCTTGATGAAGTCTTTCATATTCGTATTGAGATAGAGGTTGGACCTCGATTGAAATATTTGAAAAGTAGGGTTTTAAAAGACGGATTGCATTCAGAAAATATTCTATTTCAACAATTTTATTGGCTTCACCAGAAACTAATAAGACATGGTTTACGCCCATGTCCTTTAGGGCAAGTGCTTCTAGAACAATTTCTGTATTGCTCAGTGTCTTTCTTTTAATTTTGTTGTCCATACTGAAACCGCAATAGGTACAAATATTTTGACATTCGTTGCTCAAATACATAGGAGCATATAGCTGAATTGTCTTACCAAATCTTTGTTGGGTAATCTGATTGCTCATGATTGCCATTTTTTCCAATAGTGGTTCTGCTGCCGGACTGATCAAGTTGAGGAAATCCAAAATGTTTTTTTTTGGTCGATTTAAAGATGCTTGAGCTTCAATTTCAGTACATCTCATTATTCTATTTCCAACGTCAGACCAACTGAATTGATTTAAATAATCTTTTATTTCCATTATTAGTCCATTAAAAAAGAGGTGAGTGGGGAGGATGCATTAGCTTTATTATTCTCTGATGCGAGACCTGATTCGTAAGCTATTCTTCCAGCTATGACTGCCAATTTAAATGCTTCGGCCATTTTGATCGGGTTTGATGCGGTTGCAATTGCTGTATTTACTAAAACTGCATCTGCACCAATTTCCATAGCTTTGGCTGCATCGGAGGGTGTCCCAATTCCTGCGTCAACAACAACTGGTACTTGACTTTGTTCAATAATTATTTCAAGAAAATCAACAGTTTTTAGTCCTTTGTTACTACCTATTGGAGCGCCCAAAGGCATGACGACTGCGGTTCCAGCGTCTTCCAGTTTTTTACATAGTACGGGGTCTGCATGGATATATGGCATGACTACAAAGCCCAATTTTGCCAGTTCTTCTGTAGCTTTCAACGTTTCTATAGGGTCAGGCATTAAATAGCGTGGGTCAGGGTGTATTTCAAGCTTTACCCAATTTGTCTGCAATGCTTCCCGAGCCAACTGAGCAGCCAACACAGCTTCTTTGGCATTTCTTGCTCCGGAGGTATTAGGTAGTAAACTAACTTGTGGCAGGACTAAAGATTCCAACAGGTTATTTTCTTGGGATTTGGAATCAATTCGTTTTAATGCTAATGTAACTAATTCTGTCTGTGATGCTAACACAGATTCCGACATCTGTGTTAAATCGCCAAATTTACCCGTGCCAAGGAACAGTCTGGAACTAAATACTTTATCTGCAATTATTAATTTGTTCTTCATAGTTTGTTTTCAATTTTGTAATCAATTCAGGATTTCTTTTTATCAAACCGGATACTGCTATTCCATATATACCGATGTGGATGAGCTTTTGGATATCATTTTCTTCTATACCTCCAATAGCAAAAATTGGAGGAGTAACAATTTTTCCAGCTTTAATTTTATTACAGATGTTTTTATAACCTTCCAATCCTAGGATAGGGCTTAACTTCTTTTTTGTAGGCGTGAACCTCATTGGTCCTAAGCCAATGTAATCGCAGCCTTCCCTTTGACGTCGAATAACATCTTCATAAGTATTTGCGGTTCCACCAAATATTTTAGATTCTCCTAATATGTTCTTTGCTGAGTCAATTGACTCATCGTTTAATCCCAAGTGGATGCCATCAGCATCCATCTCCTTCGCAAGAGATACATGGTCGTTGATTATATAGGTTGCTTTATATTCTTGACATAGTTTTTTGATATTGTAGGCAAGTTTGTGAAGCTCATTAGTTGTAGGGTAAGTTTTCCACCTTAACTGAACCCATTGTATTCCGTTGTCTAAAGCATTTTTGACGTTTTCAATTTGATCGTTATAATCAAATCCATCAGATATATACTGGATTCTTTCAAGATTGTTCATTTTCAATTTCATTCCAAATCCTTTCCTTTTGTTTGCATGCTTTTATATATGCTGCTGGTTTATTTTGATTCCATATTGATCCCATTAGTGCTATTCCATCTGCTCCATTTTGTAAGACTTGGTCCATGTTCTGATAATTTATGCCTCCTAAACCAATTAGTTTCATTTCTTGGTTATTTCTGAATTTAATGTCTTTCAATACTGTCTTTAGCTTACCATAACCGGGTTTGGAGATACTTTTAAAAGTTGGACTTAAAAAAGCATAAGTCCATGTTTGATTTAAAGCATTGAATTCATCAATTGAATGAGTAGATGTGGATAGTTGTTGCCCAATAGCTATTAAATCTGGGTGTAAACTAATTCTATCCTCAGTATTAAAATGCAAGCGATTAATTCCAAGTTCGTGTGATAGGTGTTTATGCGAATGAAGCACTATTTTCATCCTATCAATAGGATTTACTTTATTCAAATATTCCAATACTGTTTCATCTTGTAAACCATATTTCCTGAAATGGAAAAGATCCATTCCATTTTCAAACATCTCATTTACATGATTTATTTCATTGGATATGATGCTCAATGGAGAAATTACAATGATCATAGATATATTTCCTTACCCTTTTCGATAAATTCTTGGGATTTCGCGAGCAAACCTTCTTCGGTTGCTTCCCTGATTTCTTGAGTGATTTTCATTGAACAAAATTTTGGGCCGCACATTGAGCAGAAATGAGCAACTTTTGCTGCATCTGCTGGCAGTGTTTCATCATGAAATTCTCTAGCAGTATCAGGGTCTAAGGACAAGTTGAACTGGTCTTCCCATCTAAATTCAAATCGCGCTTTGCTGAGGGCATTGTCTCTATATTGTGCTCCTGGATGGCCTTTTGCTAAATCAGCTGCATGTGCAGCAAGTTTATAGGTGATAACTCCATCCTTTACATCTTTTTTGTTTGGCAGGCCTAAGTGTTCCTTTGGAGTGACATAACACAACATGGCACAGCCATACCATCCAATCATTGCAGCTCCAATTGCAGAGGTGATATGGTCATATCCTGGAGCTATATCTGTCGTCAATGGTCCTAAAGTGTAAAATGGTGCTTCATCGCATTCTTTTAACTGTTTTTCCATGTTTTCCTTTATCATATGCATTGGGACATGACCGGGACCTTCAATCATTACCTGAACATCATGTTTCCAAGCTATTTTCGTTAGTTCTCCCAACGTTTCCAATTCGGCAAATTGTGCAGCATCATTGGCATCAGCAATAGATCCTGGCCTCAGGCCATCTCCTAAAGAAAAAGCAACATCATATTGCTTCATAATCTTACATATCTCTTCAAAGTGGGTATATAAAAAATTCTCTTTGTGGTGAAATAGGCACCATTTTGCCATGATGGAACCTCCTCTAGAAACAATTCCGGTTACCCTTTTGGCGGTAAGATGAATATATCGCAATAATACACCAGCATGAATGGTAAAATAAGAGACTCCCTGTTCAGCTTGTTCGATCAATGTATCTTTAAAAATTTCCCATGTAAGGTCCTCAGGAATTCCTTTTACTTTTTCTAATGCTTGATAGATTGGTACTGTTCCAATTGGAACTGGAGAATTTCGAATTATCCATTCTCTAGTTTCATGAATGTTCTTTCCTGTTGAAAGGTCCATTATGGTATCAGCGCCCCAGCGACAGGCCCATACAGCCTTTTCAACTTCTTCTTCGATGCTCGAACTGACTGCACTATTACCTATATTGGCATTGATTTTCACTAAGAAATTCCTGCCGATGATCATTGGTTCACTTTCGGGGTGATTAATATTGTTTGGAATGATAGCTCTACCTGCAGCAATCTCATCTCTTACAAATTCAGCTGTAATGTAAGTTGGTGTTTTTGCTCCGAAATTTTGACCAGGATGTTGTTCTGCCATTCCTTTTGTAACAGTTTCCAGTTGTTCTATCTTTTGATTCTCTCTTATAGCAACATATTCCATTTCTGGTGTAATGATTCCTTTTCTAGCATAATGTAGCTGAGTTACATTTGCCCCCTCGATAGCCCTTTTCGGTTTGTGGTTATATGAAAATCTCAGCTCATCCAATTTGGAGTCGTTCAATCTTAGGATGCCATATTCAGAACTTATATTGTCCAGGACTTCTACATCATTACGATTTAATATCCACTCTTCTCGGAGTCTATTTATTCCTTTTCGGATATCAATTGTGACGTTTTCATCTGTATAAGGACCGGAGGTGTCATAAATAGTGATTGGAGGATTAATTTCCACGGAGCCATTGGAAAGTTTTGTTGGAGTTAGCGATATTTCTCTCATCGCAACCTGTATGGGATGGATCTTTCCGGGGATAAATACTTTTTTCGAATTTGAAAATGGGTTCGTTGTTATTTCTTGTTCTTTCATGATTTTTTGTTTTAGGATTATCCACCTTGGGTTGCGGTAATGATTAGAATTGAATCGTTGTCTGCCAATGGAGTAACAGACCAGGAGTTTCTTGGAATAACTTGATTGTTAAGAGCTATAGCTACGCCATTTGTTTTGCCTTTGAGTTCCAAATGCATTAATTCTTCCAAATTGTTAATTGGAAAAGCAAAGTTTGTTAATTGATGATTGATGATTAATACCATTCCATTAAAGTTTATAAGCAATAAATATGCTTTAGGAATGGCTACATTGGATACAGGCGACCCATGAAAGACATTTTACTTTTCCCTCCGCTAGTATGATCTAGATCAGGTTGTAAGGGTAAAATCTCAGCCTGCAACAAGTGCAGACACCCCTAAAGCTTGGGCAAGTTAACTAAATGAATTAACTAAAAGAAATAATTTGTTATTTAAACTACACGTAAAAGCCTGTATGTAGTGCTGTTTACTTTAGGTTTATATGGTTTTGGGAATTCTTTTCTTTAAATTCTTTGTAGGAATTTTTTACATATACATGTAAGTCATAAGTCGTCCAATATTGAGCAGTTTCAAGGTCTGGTCTATATTCAACCATAAATTTTTCGAGTTCATCATTCTCCATTGGAATAATTTCATAAATGGAAACCTTATTGAATATTTGGTCGACCTCCATATTTTCGATTTCTTGATTCATGAACTTTTCAAATCTTCGTGCGTTTTTCCCTGCAGCACTGAATTTTTCATAAAAGAAAGTTATGGGTGAGCCTCCAAAAGGAGAAAGGAGGTACCATGGTGGTTTTCCAGAATAATGTAAGCCACCCTTAACATTGTAATCATGTTTCATGGCGTGCAATTCCTTAAATCTTGCTGCTTTTGTATTTCCCATTATGACTATTTCCTCTAATACGATAGCTTTCTTCTGAAGGTATACCAACTCTGGCAAATCGTAAGCTTCTATAGTGAGTGTATTCCAATGAGGATGGACAAACATGATACTGTCATATGGATTTGCGTCAATGTGAAATGATCCGTCAGCACCTGAATATAAGGTTTGCTTTGTTCTTTTATTAATTACTTCGATGTTTTTTAATAAAAGAGTACTATCACTGGAAAAGATAGTTCCCGGATAGCTGTACTGAATCTGAGCATATAGACCTGATGTGAATAGGAAATTAAATATGATGAAAATAATTAGTTTGAATTTCATGATATGATTTTTGGTTCCTAAAACTATATTCTAATTTAAGATTTATCGTTCAAAGATAATTGTGTGATAACTTAATTTAACAAATCCTGAGGAGAAATTATCTAGTTGCCTTATCTTTACGGCAATAACCTGGGTGAAATACATGATCCGAAACACAAAATTTGCCGTTACTGCCGCCATTTTATCTATGATCTGTGTACAGGGCGGAGCTTCCTTTGCAAAGCAATTATTTCCAGCTATAGGTCCAATAGCTACCACGGCATTGCGGATTGGACTTTCAGCAATAATTTTATATCTCATTACTAGGCCCAAACTCCATACTTTTACAAAGCAGCAATGGTTGTATTGTTCTGCTTATGGTCTTGGGATTGCTGTCATGAATTTGATTTTTTACATGGCAATTCAAAGAATACCATTGGGCCTGGGTGTAACTATTGAGTTTGTAGGGCCATTGTTTTTGGCATTTGCACTGTCTAGGAAATTGCTGGATGTTGTTTGGGCTGTTTTAGCTTGCGCAGGGATTCTCTTGATTGTCCCATGGCAAAGTAATGGTGTTGATCCTTTAGGTTTGTTATTTGCTTTGTTGGCAGGGACATTTTGGGCTGTATATATCATGATGGGGAGCAAAGTTTCAAAGATTATGGAAGGAAGACAAGCTGTTTCCGCCGGAATGATTATAGCAACCCTTTTTATCTTACCTTTTGCATTATGGGACGGAGCAATTTTGCATTTAAACCTGAGTCTATTTGGAAAAGGTCTATTGGTTGCCATTTTATCTTCAGCTTTGCCTTTTTCCTTAGATATGATTGCATTGGGTAAACTTCCTACTAAGACATTCAGTATTCTGACTAGTTTGCAACCAGCGTTTGCTGCACTTTCTGGTCTCGTATTTTTACATGAATTTTTGACCATTACACAATGGTTATCTGTCGCCTGTGTAGTTTTGGCGAGTATTGGTACAACTGTTTTTTCAAAGCGAAATGTCCAAATTCCAAAAAATCAAGAAGTTCAATAAGATTCAACAATTATTAATTCTGGGTGTTCTAAAGATATATTAAAATTTAAAGTTATGCCTAGAGATAAAGCTCCACAAATCAAGAAGCCTGATACCTATGATGCTTTGGTAGATAAAGGAATGAGCAAAGAAAAAGCGGCACGAATTTCTAATGCCCAAGCCGCAGGTACCATCGATCACAGGTCTAAAAAATTAGACGAAAGGACCAAGGTAGACCTAATGGCAGAGGCAAAAGAAATTGGTATTAAAAATAGGCATAATATGACCAAAGATGAATTAATAAAAGCAATCAGAGGCCATTAATATTCTTTGAAAATATTATCCTTCCAGGTTTATTATTCTATGCGATTGATCTAAGATGGCTACACATCTATCAGAACCTTTAGTTCCAATTATTTTATTTTCTTTTTCTTCTATTAGGTAGCCTTTTGCTTTTAAATAGGCTATGAAAGCATTTTTGTGGTCTAGATTGAAGTTTGAAATTACTTGTGGGAATGTTGTAAATATTCTATAGTGTCCAATTTTCCTGTTTTTTCTAATTTCATCAGATTTCACTGTCATGAGCATTATTCCACTTCCATAATCAGCGAAATAATATCCATCAGCATTAAACATTCCGACTGCTATTAATCCTAATCGATGTAGGTCCTCCTGTTTAATAGTATATTCTGGCGTCCTGAGTTGGTCAATTTTATGTTGCACGCCGTATGCTTTTAATTTCTTTGCGTCTACCATTAAATTTTCCGGTAAGTTTGACTGACTATTTGCCCACGCCCATAACCAGGTGTTGACAGAATAGGAAAAACTTCCTATAATTTGAATTGGAAACTCCATGTCTTCTCCAAAAGTAATGGTGCCGCGAGTTAAATCCGCATCCCAGCTTCTCCCTTCAATTAGTTCCGAAAAATCTATCTGTTTCTCAAATCCCAAGGCAACATATCTTTCTAATAATTCTAATTCTGTTTTTATAGGCTCGAATGTAGGAGTATTTTCTGTGGTTTGTTTTTCTGGTTTTTCGGTTTCTTTTTTCGATGAAGATTTTCCAAATAATCTATTTAAAAATCCCATAATGTATGTATTTGCTGTTGTTTGTTGAGTTTTGCTGTTGAAGTTAAGAAAGGCAAGTGAATTTATGATATAACATATGCGTAATCACAAAGGAAATTCTTTTTTCGTAGTGTTATATCTACTGTTTATAAGCGAAAAACATTCTCGATTAATATCGATGAATATTAATTACGCATAAATTATCTGGTATTTTTATTGTGAAACGGGATGTTAGTGTCATTCTTGTTAAATTGTCAAATTAAATTTTTCAAAAATTATCCTTTGTAACTTTATAAAAGTTAAAGATTGAGGAATTGATTTGGTTTTTGTAAATATTTGATTTTTAGTTTAATAAAAGAGTTTGATATGATGATTACTCTAAAGATTTCTAATAAGTTGTGCTTTCCTTGAGTGAAAAATTGTTTCATATCTGTAATTATTAGTGTGGAGGGATTAAACATAATGCATAAATTATTATTTTAGTGCTTTAACTATTTACCATTGAAACCATTATTAGCGATTGCAGGGATATTGCTGTTTGTATCTTGCAATAAACAAGTGAATCCGGACGAGCCTCATGAAAAAAATCATTTCTATGAGCAGGCTTATGAATTTTTGGAAAAGAATGAACCTGATAGTGCTTTTGTATACTTTGAAAAAGCTAGGCTACTTTATTTGGAAAATAAAGACAGTCTAGGGGTTGCGAGTAGCTTGGTAAACATGGCAATTAATCAAACAGATTTGGGTGATTACTATGGTTCTCAAGAAACGTCAATTCAAGCCCTGAATTATTTAGATACCAATGACAGTAGTGAGTTTAATGTACTTAGTAGTATTTATGGCAATTTGAGTAATGTCGCAGAATATTTAAAGGAGCCTGAAAAGTCGAACGAATATATTGAATTAGCTATTAAATATTCTTTAGATTCAACAAGTCGTAATGTTTTTATAAACAATTTGGCAACGAATTATATGCATATAAAGAACTACAAAAAAGCTATTGATATTTTTCAAGAAATCATTCCTAAAACAGATTCTAATTCAACAGATTATGCACGATTTATAACAAATTATTCAAGAGCTAAATTTTTATTAGATTCATCTTACAATCCAATCCCAGAAATGCTGAAGGCATTACAAATAAGAGCCGATCGGGATGATTTATGGGGTCTGAATTCTAGTTATTCCAACATAGCAAATTATTATCTTGATAGAAACCAGGATTCTGCACTTTATTATACTCAAAAACAAATAGAAATTGCCAATAAAATTAAAAATTCAGATGCTAGATTAGCTTCCATGAAAAGATATTTGTTATTGACAATGGATGAATTTGATAAATCAAGTTTTGAAAAATACCAGGAAATAGTAGATAGCGTAGAGTTGGCTCGTATGACCGCGAAAAATCAATTTGCTCTGGTACGATATGAAGTTGAAAAGAATAAAGCTCATAACCTTAAACTTCAGAATGAAATCGATAAAAAACAATATAGGATAAATTTGCAATTAGCAATTTTTTGTATGGTTTTAATAATTATTGGTTTGACCAGTTATTATATCTGGATATTATATAAGCGCAGAAAAGTTACATTAGAGCTAGCTGCTGCAAACCGGATTAAAGAAAGTCAGCTGAAAACTTCTCGGAAAGTACACGATGTTGTTGCAAATGGAATTTATAGGGTTATGGCTGAACTAGAAAACAAAGATAAAATTGATAGGGAGGAGTTGTTGGATCGCTTGGAAATCATGTATGATAAATCGAGGGACATTTCTTATGAGGTTGAGGATGAAGCAGAACAAGAAGTAGCTTTCCATCTCGTTGTTTCAGATCTCCTAAAGTCATTTTCAAATGAATATAGAACAGTATTAATTGCGGGTAATGATCAAGCTGTTTGGGATATGTGCAGTTCAAATCTAAAGATCAACATTGAAGAAATTTTACAGGAATTAATGGTAAACATGCAAAAGCATAGTAGGGCTGATGAAGTTATTATTCGATTTGATTATGACGGTTCCAATCTATTGATTTTTTACAAAGACAATGGGATTGGAATGCCTGAGGATAAAAAATTTGGAAATGGATTGAGTAATACGGAAAACCGTATAAATAATTTAAAAGGTAAAATTACTTTTGAGAAACAATTTGAAAATGGATTAGGGATTAATATTGAAATCCCTATTAATAAATAGGCATTTATGTTTAAAAAAGTACTGATTGCTGAAGATCATGAAGTTGCAAACTTATCTGTTCACCGTACTGTTCAAGAATATGGTGTTGCAGAAACAAAGTATGTTTATTATTGCGACGATGCACTAACATGGATCAGAAATGCGATCCGCGAAGGTGAACCTTATGATTTATTGATTACAGATCTTGTTTTTGAGGATGATATTGTACCTCAAAAAATTACACATGGAAAAGATTTAATCAAAGCAGCAAAAGAATTACAGCCAGAGCTCAAAGTTATTGTATTTTCTTCCATAGAAAGGATCAGTTTAATTGAGGACTTGTTCAGAAATTATCAGATTGATGGTTATGTAAGAAAAGCTAGGCATGATGGCCAACATTTTAAGGATGCCCTTAAAGCAGTCGATAGCAATAAAATCTACCAATCACCTGATATAAGGTTGGCATTGCGTTCAAAAAATTCACATGAATTTACAGCCATGGATATACAGATCATTTCTTCATTGTCCAATGGAATTCTTCAAAAAAATATCCCACAGATCCTCCAAGATAAAAATATCAAGCCTTCGGGATTGAGTAGTATCGAAAAGAGATTGAATCTGATGAAGGAAGTTTTGGGATTCACTAAAAATGAGCAGTTAGTGGTTTATTGCAAGGATAGAGGATTGATTTAGAAATTTTACCAAACTATATTAACCAGATTAATGAGTATGGCCTTTGGGATTCCCAGAGGCCATTTGTTTTGTAATATAGTTTTATATCCTTGTTAAAAAATGTTAACTATACATGTATAAAATACTTTGGGCATAGGCTTTGCGTTTAATATTGTACAAACAGAGTAAAAGAGTAATGAGTAAATAATTTCATAATTTAGGTTAATAATTGGTTAGTTAAAAAAAACCTGAGCTTCCCCGGCTCAGGTTTTTTATTTATGTCAAATCAAATGTGACTGCGAATTTCAATAATTCTGCAAATGATCTACTTTCAATCTTTTTACAGATATTTTTCCGATGAGTTGCTACCGTATGTGAGGAAATAAAAAGTTGATCTGAAATTTCAGGGGTTGACAGCCCATTGGAAAGCAATCGGATAATCTCTTTTTCTCGATTTGTCAATTGTGCAAATTTCTTATAATTTGCCCTTAGATATTCATCGAGGTCTAATGTTTTGTTGACTCTTTTGATTAAATAATCCATTCCATCAATTGGAGTCGACAATACAACTAAATTATTGGTTGATTCAATTTCCAGGATTTTGCATGTGGTAAAACACCATATCATTGATTGAGAGGAATAATGTTTTACTCTTTGGAAAAAATTATAGGTTTTATCAAATTCAGCATTTTTAATATACTGTTGTAACCCTCCAAAGAAAGAATGTATTTCTTCTTTTATAAAGAATTTCTCATAATACAAAGGTCCAAGTTCAACAATTTCTTCAGGACATACTCCTAAAAAATTTGTGCCCCAATTGTTCATGTAGCTACATTCTACAGGTTCATTGTTGGAGGTTTCTTGCATCATTAAGGCCGCAGGAACAATCTGACCCAAATCCGGAACATTCAATTCTCCAAATTTGACTCCCTTGGAAATCTCGTATAAATGCGCGTCAAGAGCATTCATAATAATTAATAATTAGTTCGGTGGTTCAATAATTAACCCTAATGTAAATAAAAATGTTCAAACATGGAAATTAAATTGAATAAATATTAATTCAATAAACATTAATTTAACCTAATTATAGTCTATTATTGTTTTTGATTCTTCGCTTAATAGTGGATTTCCATTTTCAGGATTCAGGATCAAATTTTTCTTGTAAACCCCAATAGGTCTTGATCTATTATCTTTTTCAACTGTGTAGCTGGTTGCATCATTCCAATCCAAATTTGGATCCGAATTATTCTCTTGCACTAAGATTGCGATATCTTTTTCTGGTAAATGCTCAGGAATTACTTCATAAATTGTAATAGGGTTAAAGCCTATTTGATCGTAAATATTTTTAAGATAATGTTTTGTATTTCCATTCTTGTAGAAAACTTTAATATCAATATACATGAAGTGATAAGGATTCAGAATGGGAATATTAATGTCCTCCATCAAGCATTCTGAAATATCATCACCCTGATATTTATAAGAGATACTCATAAATTTTGAAAACTTAGAGTCTGAAAAGGAAAGACGATCACGATAATAAATTCTTGATGGTTTTTTTTCTGTTGAATTGTATTCAAATTTAGCTATTATCAGGCTGTTGCTGATCTCACCATCCTCGGTGGTGAATTCAATACTTTGGTTAGCACTTGAGACTTTAACTTCTTTCAATCTGCCGAGTGGGTCCCATTCAAAGATTTCTTCGTAAGGAAAATTGGGATCCTGATTAATAAATACTTTCTTTTCAACTCTACCGTTTGCCCCATAAATGAATTTAAACAAACCAATTTCTATTAATTTGTTTTCTTTATCATATTTTAAATCCATTTCACTTTCAGTAGCTTCATTATTGACTCCATTTAAATAGTTGTCACCAAGAGAAGTTCTTGAGCTTGTTGTGAGTTTTTTTATTTGGTCTGTTTCATTTGGTTTGTGATTATCCTTTTGACATCCAAGGATAAATAGAAAAAGTAAACTGGTTATGTAGATTACTAGAAGCCTATTAGTTTTCATAATATTGGTTTGAATAGCTAAAGATACAAAAGTAGAATTCAGAAAAAATGGATAGCGGTTAAAATGTAATTTGTGATTTGAAACAAAACTGTTATGATGTTATATTTTTCCGAATTAAAATGTTTGTGAAATTAATAGAGTAGACCAATTGGAGAAATTATTTTTTATTTGCATTAATCTTTTTTAAATAAATTTACTCCAACTGAAAAGTTTTGATATGAAAAAATTACTAATCTTACTTATTACCACATTTTTATGTATTCATGTATATGCTCAAAGGGGTTCCTACGGGAATGATTTTTTTGGACATCTTGAATTCAACTCGATGGATGGGAGATATAAAGCAACCATGGTGAAGAATTTTTTTAATGGATTAGAATTCTCAGATAATGCAAATAATTCTGTTGAATTCGATGAGAAATATCTTGGTAGGCATTATCCAGGTATAATGAGCGATAATCCAGGAAAATCAGCATTATTCAGGAAGCTTGTTCGTAGGATGTATCGTGAACAAGGTTATAAGGTTAAACATTCGGTCGATATTTTCAATAAAGAAATTGTTGAAGATAACAGGGGGTATAAATCGGAATCTGGAAGAGACATATTTGGCCACGATTATTTTGAAGAGCAGGGTAGGGATGGTGCCCTTTCAATTAAAAGGAATGTTCATGGAGATCTAGAGTATAAATGGAACAATTATTCTGCAAGTATTGGAAAAGATGTTTTTGGGAAATGGAATTTTTCAGATAATGAAGGTAATGAAATACAGTTCAATGCAAATTCCTGGAACAAAATGATTCAACGATTTGGTTCTGAAAGGGATATCTTATGGTTTTTAATTGATAAAATCATTGATAACAATGAGCAGGATTATCAAGATAATTATGACTTTTAAATTTTTTAAATAGAAAATTGATTTTAGGATTTTTTTTTGTGAAATAAATTTTAATAACTTTGTGGCGATAAATATTTTTTAACCCAATAATAGAGACGAAGATATGTTTGTGATTCAATCTACTTTTCAAGCTTCAACAGCAAATGGTTTTGCTGTAGCTTTTCTTCGTGCTTTTTCAATCGTATAGTTTTTAAACACAATATGAAGAAAGCTCGAAGACATTCGGGCTTTTTTGTTGGCTGTTAGATTTATTATTTATTATTCTATTTGATTCTTCAAAAATTCCCGAATTATCCATTTTAACACCTGTTTTTAGCAGGATTTTATAAGATAATAAGATAATAATGGGAAGTAAACTTTCTGGGAAAGACCTCATTAAATTGGGTTTTCCAAAAATTAATGCAATTAACATTGCATTGGGTCAAATTACGCGATATAGGAAACGCGAAAAAAAAGAACAAATATTATTAGAGGCAAGATCTGTGTTATTAAATCCCGATCAATTTCTAGGACATGGAACATGGGGGAAGGTCGCTGAAGGATTGATAAAACCTGTTGAAGTGCGCTTGCAACAATTAAGAACTCAAAGAGTGCCATTTTCTGTATTTGGAGAAAATGAGATCGATGAAGTAGCAAAGAGACAGTTATACGATGCCTTAAAGCTTCCAATTTCAGTTCAGGGTGCTCTTATGCCAGATGCACATTCTGGATATGGATTGCCAATAGGTGGGGTACTAGCAACAGACAATGCTGTAATTCCATTTGGTGTAGGGGTAGATATCGGTTGCAGGATGAGTCTTTCTATCTTTGATATTCCAGCATCTTACATGAAAGGTAAAGAATTTCAATTAAGAAATATCTTGAAAGATAATACTGCCTTTGGGTTAACAGAAACTCAAAAGACTAGGACTGATCATGAGTTATTTTCAAGGCCGGAATTTCAAGAAATTCCAATACTAAAATCACTGAAGGACAAAGCTTACAAACAGTTAGGCTCCTCAGGAAGTGGAAATCATTTTGTGGAGTTTGGAATTGTAGAACTCGTTGATGCAAAACCTAATTGGGAATTAGGAAAAGGTTCTTATCTCGCTGTACTGTCACACTCTGGATCACGTGGGCTTGGTGCTAATATTGCCAAACATTATAGTTATTTGGCAATTAAGCAATGTCCTTTACCAAAACATGTTCAACACTTAGCTTGGTTAGATCTTGATACGCATGATGGTCAAGAATATTGGCTTGCGATGAATCTTGCTGGCGATTATGCCAAAGCCTGCCATGACAACATCCACCAACGGTTGGCTAAGGCCATTGGTAAACGTCCAAGGCTTACTATTGAAAATCACCATAATTTTGCTTGGAAAGAAGTAGTAGGTGATAAAGAATGTATTGTCCATAGGAAAGGAGCAACCCCAGCTTCAGTAGGAATGTTGGGTATTATTCCAGGCTCTATGACAGCCAAAGGATTTATTGTTGAAGGTAAAGGGAACATAGAAAGTATTAATTCAGCTTCGCATGGAGCAGGAAAACAGATGTCTAGAGGTGCTTGTAAGAATTCCATCAGCAAAAGTGAAATGTCCAAGATTTTAGATAGCTATCAGGTAGAATTGATTGGTGGTTCCGTTGATGAAGCTCCAATGGCTTACAAGGATATTGAAAAAGTAATCAGCCTGCAACAGGAATTGGTAAACGTCTTAGGCACATTTACACCTAAGATAGTTAGAATGGACAAATAACTTGATATGGAAAAAATCATAGAAATAAGTTCTGGACGAGGTCCCAAAGAATGTTGTTTAGCTGTTCAGCATGTTTTCCAGAAAATTCAAAAAGAAGCCGAGGTTTTAGATTTGAAGATTATAATAAATGTGAAGGATGTTCAAGACCCATTTCCATCATCAGTGAAATTCAAAATCGTAGGTAAAAACTGCCCTCAATTGATTAGCAGATGGCTTGGAGTAGTTCTTTGGATCTGTCGTAGTCCTTTTAGGCCAAATCATCCTAGAAAAAACTGGTTTGTTGAAGTGCTAGAATTGGATCCATTGGAAGAAAATGTAGGTCTATCTGAAAAGGATGTTCAATTCCAGACTATGAGAAGCAGTGGAGCTGGAGGGCAACACGTGAATAAAGTGAGTTCAGCTGTTAGGGCTATCCATTTACCAAGTGGCCATTCCGTACAAGTGATGGACAGTAGGTCTCAACTGCAGAATAAGCAACTTGCTCTAAAGAGATTAAGGGATTTGCTTGAAAGTGATAACAAACAAGGAGAGGCTCTTTATAATAGAGAACGTTGGAATGATCAGGTTAATATAGATCGAGGAAATCCAGTTTTAATTTTTGAAGGCGACAAGTTTAAAGAAAGAAAATAATGTTCTGAAAGTGCCCGAAAGGGCACTTTTTATTTAATAAACTTTTACTCAAGAGGATATTATAATAAATAAGTAAATTTATTACAGAATTTCAATCACGTTCTAAAAATTATTCACCTATTCCTATTGATTGACATGAGATTTATTAACAAACTAGACAAAGGGCAGAGTGTAATCGGACCATTTTCAAAAACATCAGATCCATCCATGATAGAAGCGATGGGTTTTGCGGGCTTTGATTTTATCATTATTGATCTAGAACATGGACCTAATAGTATTCTAAATGCGCAGAATTTAGTCCGAGCTGCACAACTGACTGGAACTTTCCCTATAATTAGAGTGCCTGAAAATGGAGCAATTCATATAGGAAAAGCTTTAGACATTGGTGCAAAGGGAGTGCAAGTGCCGCAAATCACCAATGCTGAAGATGCTATGCTAGCAGTAAAAGCTGCTAAGTTTGGACCAATTGGTATGAGGGGAGTATGCAGGTTTGTAAGAGCGGCAGAGTATTCCAACAAGAATCGATTTGAGTATTTCTCCCAATCCAATGAAACTTATGTAATTCTGCAGTTGGAAGGGGCAGAAGCAATTGTAAATATCGAGGAAATCATCAATGTTGAGCATGTCAACATTATTTTCCTGGGGCCTTATGATCTTTCACAGGCAATGGGGGTTCCAGGCCAAATCAATCATCCTCTGGTATTGGAAAAGATTGAATTTATTATATCCAAATGTAAATCAAAAGGTAAAAAAACCGGAATTTTTACAGATAATGTGGAAGATGCGCTGAGATGGAAACAATTTGGAATAGATTATATTTCATATTCTGTAGATGTAGGGATTCTTCAGGAAGCATGTAAGAATATAATTTCGAACTTAAGGTAGCAATCATCTCATTAGCAATTCTCCTTAATTTTTCGTACCTTTGTATACATTCATAAAAGGCACCTATCTTATTTCCTCAGCCATTCTAGCTCACTTAAGATTTATCCTTTCATTTTTTAACTTAATTCATTTTAATGCCGAGAAATCAACTTACATTCAAGAAAAAAGAACTAGCAAAAAGAAAACAACAGAAACTGCAAGAAAAGCAGGAGAAGAGAGAACAAAACCGTGCTAACAACAATAAAGGTAAAGCACTGGAAGAAATGTATGCTTACGTAGATGAGTTTGGTAACATTTCTGACACTCCTCCAACTGAAAAGTACAAGTTTAAACCAGAAGATTTAGAGAGACCAAAAGAAGCTGAAGATGAGTTTTTAATCGGACGAGTTTCTTATTACAATGAAGCTGGACATTACGGATTTATTCGTGATAATGAAACTAGAGAAACTGTTTATTTTAACGACACTCTAGCAGGAAAACCTTTATCACTTAATCAAAACGTTAAATATAAAGCAGTACGTACTAGACAAGGAAATCAGATTTCTGAAGTGGAATTAATCTAGTTTGAATTTCATAGATATAAAAAAAACAGCAATTTAATTGCTGTTTTTTTTTGTTTATACTGACATCTGCTTGATTACTCTGACGTGGGAATTTAAGGCTTGCCAGAAGGTGCCAAATTCGTTGTATTTTATATTGTGCTTTTCACACGTTTCCCTTACTATTCTATTCAAGGCTGGATAGTGTACATGACTGATTTTTGGAAAAAGGTGGTGTTCCACCTGAAAGTTCAATCCGCCCAATAACCATGTCAACACACTGTTTTTCGTCGAGAAATTTGAAGTAGTTTGGATTTGATGTATCATCCACTCTTCTTCAATTTTTGGTTGATCTCCAGACTTGAATTCCGTTCCAACAACAACATGTGCGAGTTGAAAAACTACAGCTAGACAGATTCCACAAACTGCTCCAATAATCAGAATTCCAATTAATGTTGGAAGCCAGCCTACGTAGATAATCGGAATGACAATAAATATGCAGGCATGCATTAATTTACTGATCCAAAAAATTACTTTTTCCTTAATAGGGAAGTCAAAATCAAATTTATCTTTTAATCCGCTTTTTTTCTGGCGGAAGTATTTTTCATAATCTTGATAAAAGATCCATGCCAAATATGACAGGCCATACAAGAAGATAAAATAAATAGGTTGGTATTTATGATGTTTTTTTAGCTCTTGTTCATGATGAATACGCATAAAGCTAACTTCAATATCAGGATCTTCACCATCGATATTAGTATAGGTATGATGGGCGATATTATGCTTTTGTTTCCAAAAGTATATATTTCCTCCCAGCAAGTTTAAAGAGTAGGACATGATACTATTTACCTTCTTGTTCTCAGAAAAGGAATTATGACCTGCATCATGCATAATATTAAAACCAATTGCAGCTAGGTTTACTCCGAAAATTATGCAAAGCAGAATACTGATAGCCCAATGAGGCTGCACAAATACCAAAACAGAATATAAGGTGATAAAGCTTATTATCAGGATAGTTGCTTTTAGAAATAATTTTCTATTTCCGGTTTTTTTCTGTACTGTACTATTAAAATAATCGTTGATATTTTTCTTAAGAGACTTTGAAAATAAGGTGTTTATGTTGTTGAACTTAATGGTCGACTTCATTGTATAAATAAAAAATATTGCCTATTTGAGTTATTGATTTTTATGAAAATAAGCAAGTGCAAACTTACATTTTATTCAGCGGAACTTTGTTTAAAGAAAGTTAAAAAATCAGATTTATTTTTAATTTATATTCTGTTCGTAGAACAATATTGTTCAATATCTTCTGCGGTCCTTATGAGGTCAGGTCCAAGCAATCGGTAACCATTTTCTTCAATCAAGAAATTATCTTCAATCCTAATTCCAGAAAAATTTCTGAACTCTTCCAAGACATCGTAGTTAATAAATTCCTGGTTCTTCTTTTCAGCTTTCCATATATCAATAAGGTCAGGAATGATATATATTCCAGGTTCTACGGTAAGGACATTTCCGGTCTGCAATTCTTTGCCCATGCGGAGGGATTTTAAACCAAATGTACTCTGGTCCTTAGGTTCAGCTTCTGTGTATCCGACGTATTGCTCTCCTAAATCTTCCATATCATGTACATCTAGTCCCATCATATGTCCTAGTCCACATTGAAAGAACATGGTATGAGCATGGTTAGCAACAGCGTCCTCTACATTTCCGCGCATTAGCCCTACATTACGCAATCCTTCAACCAATGTTTTTGCAGCTTGAAGATGAATATCCTTGAACTTTATTCCAGGTTTCAACAATTCACGAGCCTTCATATAAGCGTCGAGGACAATATTATATAATTCCTTTTGTCGATCATTAAATTTTCCTGATACGGGGAATGTTCTTGTAAGATCTCCAGCATATCCCATAGGAGATTCTGCACCGGAATCGTTTAAAACTAGGTCTCCATTTTTAAGCGAGTTCTCTTGAAATTGATTATGGAGTATTTCTCCATGAATAGTAACTATTGGAGGGTAAGCAAATGTGAAGTTTTGGTCTGCTGCAAATTTCTGCATCGCATTTACGATCTCGTATTCTTTGATTCCTGGCTTCGCCATCCTCATTGCCAATAAGTGCATTTCTGTAGAAACGCGCAGGGACTCCTCGATTTCAACGATTTCTTGTGGCTCTTTTATGCTGCGTTGTTTCACAACAGCTTTAATTAAGTCGACTGAAGGATTCAACTCATCTAAATGACGATCCAAAACCCGACTTAGTAAGATTTTATTGGATGATTGATAGGGAGGTAAGAAATGAATAGTTCGGTGTGCAAATTTTGCATTGGTCAAATATTTCTCAAGGAATTTAAAAGGCAGTGTTTCTTGAACTCCTGATTTAATGCTTTTTTCTTTTAATGTTTCTTGTCTTCCAGTCCACACAAGAGCATCCATGTCTAATTCATCTCCGAAAATAATCTCCTTATTTTCATCAATGTCAATGATTGCAGCAATAGATGGGCTTTTAATCCCAAAATAATATAGAAATGTACTGTCTTGTCTGAAAGGATAGGTGTTATGTTCGAAATTGATAGGATTCTCAATATTTCCAAGTAATAATATTACGCCATTGGATACTTCCTTGGCCAATTGAATCCTTCTTTCTTGATAAGTGCGAGTCGAAAACATAGTTTGTAATTAGATTGACTAATTTACAGATTTAGTAACGAATGACGATAGAAAAGGAGAATCAAAAAAAATTGCATGTTAAAAAATGTCAAAAAAACCTTTATAATTCAGGTATAACAAAAATTTAGGTTAAATTATCTCTTTAATTAAAAAAGATATCTTATGAAATGTCCAAATTGTAATGAAATATTATTAATGACTGAACGTCATCAAATAGAGATAGATTATTGTCCAAATTGCCGTGGGGTCTGGTTGGACAAAGGTGAATTGGATAAGTTGATGGAATATGCTTCTAGCCAAACGATCTCCAGAGAAGATAGGCCTGAACAAAATAGGCCTTCAAGAGGCTATGATAACAGTGATTCCTCACACATGAAAAATTATCAAGAAAACTATAGAGATGACCGATATTATGATCAACGAGATGATCGTGATTACAGAAATCATAATCAGAAATACCCTCGAAAGAAAAAATCCTTTCTTTCAGATCTCTTCGATTTTGATTAGATAATATTTTGACAAAAGAATTTTGAAATATTTTGATAATCTGGTTGGTATTTTACCAATCAGATTTTTTTTACCTAATGTCTAGTTTAAAATTAATTTTCATTTATCTAATTAATAACCATCCTTCAACTCCAATCTTTGTTCAATTCCTTGGCAGTATCAATTCCCCCTTGATACAGAAAAGGATATTCTAAGGTGTGCAAGAATCTGTTTTTGGATTCATTATCTTGAATAATCAACGTTTCTTGAGTTTTGGCACATTTTACCAAGAGCCTATCATCGTCCCTAAGGATGGAATAGGAATAAAATTCATTGCTTTCAGACCTTACGGCATGGTACAGCGTCCAAACCTGATTGATGTTAGAAAGCTTAACATTATGGTCAAGCCATATGTTAAAGTCAGTAGTTTCCATGTGTGGTTAGTGTGATTGTGATAGTCGAATGTAATGAATTACATTCTCTATTCTTTACGGTTTACCGGATTTCCATACACTTTTTACAATTATTACCGAATATAGATACTAGTTTTCTGGAATTTATTGAATTACGATTATGTTGTAAAATCATATTTACACGTCTTGAGCTTTAAAATTGTTTACAAATTCTTTTGGCGTCATATCATAAGCTTTAATAAAAGCCTTTGTAAAATAGGATGGTGAACTAAATCCTACCATATAGCAGACCTCATTTATTCGATAATTTCCTTCCAAGAGCAAGTTGCAGGCTTTTTTGAGTCTATAGGTTCTAACATAATCTCCAGGAGAATAACCTGATACGGCTTTGAGCTTCCTTTGAAAATTAGATCTGCTGAAACCTAGAATATGTACCAATGATTCTACATTAAATTGATCATCTGATAGATTTTTCTCAATCTCATCGTTCAAGTTTTTTAAGAACGAATCATCACTTTTATTAGTCGCCAAGGTAGAGTAGGATGCTAGAGGATTTTTGTTGAAAATCTCTAGTAAACTGTTTCTATTTCTCAATAAACTGCTTATTTGGGCTTTCAGGTAAGTAATAGAAAAGGGTTTTTCAACAAATACATCAGCACCTGTCATCAAGCCTTTGATTTTTGTTGAATTTTCAATTTTTGCTGAAAGTAAAATTATAGGTATATGTGAATAATTAACATTGTTTTTGATAATCTCTGATAAGCTAATTCCATCGATCTCCGGCATCATAATATCGGAGATAATTAAGTTATAGCTTTCCACCTCAAGTTTTTCCAAGGCTAATTTTCCATTTTCAACGATTTCTATTTTATAATCCTCTTGAAGGGATTGCCCAATAAAAGAAGTAATGTCAGGATTGTCATCGATTAATAGGATTTTTTGCAGTCCGGAAGTTTCAAAATGCTCATTTTCTAAGTCATATAAGTCAGAGCTATTTAATGTTATTTCTGGTAATTTTGGATAATTAGTAAAGCTAAAAATAAAGCTTGTTCCTTTTGGTGTTATGTCCTTTATATCAATTTTTCCTCCCAATTGATTACTGAAATGTTTGACTAAAGAAAGTCCAATTCCTGTTCCTGAATGACTTTTATTGGAGCTAATCTGATAGAACGGGTCAAAAATGAGATTCTTGTATTCATTAGGAATCCCTTTTCCATCATCACTGACACTGATGTAATAGGTTTCATCCTCATTTATTCCGAGTTCAAGAACAATTAATCTATCTGCAAATTTAATTGCATTGCTCAAAAGGTTGCTGATAATTTTTGTAATTGCTTCTAAGTCGGACTCTACAATTACCTCTGCTTTGGATGGCAAAACTAAATCCAATTTTAATTTTTTGCTATGAGCTGATTTTTTAAATCTTTCATAAATTTCGGTCAGAAAAGCTTTCAGATCGATGTTCTCAGGATGAATCTGTAATCGTCCTTCATCCATTTTTCTGAAGTCTAATAATTGGTTGATCAAAATATGCAACCTCTCACAGTTTCTTTCGATTATATGTAAGTTGTTTTTTACCTCTGTGCTTATGTTTTTCTTTTCAAGAATTTCTTCCAAAGGGGCACTAATTAAACTTACCGGAGTTCTTATTTCATGGGCAACATTTGTGAAAAATTCAATTTTTGAAGCGTAAGATTTCTGTTCTTGCTCTATTTTGAAATTTGCTAATTGTCTTTGATGTTTTTCTTTATTTGATCTCTCATAATATCTGATAATTAGATATATAATAGTTAGTACAAGTAGAGTGTAAAATATTTTTGCAGGAATTGACAACCAAAATGGTGGTAAGATTTCTATTTGTATACTAGTTCCTACTTCGTTCCATAAATTATCATTGTTGCTAGCTTTTACCTTAAATGTATATTTTCCTGCTGGTAAGTTTACATAGGAAACTGATTGTCGATTTGCTGCATTTGTCCAATTATCATCTGCTCCTTCCAGCATATAGGAATATTGATTTTGACTAGGAGAAAGGTAACTCAAGCTGACGAATGAAATGGTAAATGATGATTGACCATGTTTTAATATAATGGGTTGATCGGTGTTCAACTTCTCCTGTATATCTTTTGACAGTTGACTGTTTTCATTATTCAAAAGTTCAAGACCCGTAATTTCAATATTAGGTTTTACTTTATTCTTTATATCAGAGAAAGTTTGTGGGTAGAAGCTAGTGAACCCATTTATTCCGCCAAAATAAAACTTTCCGTCTCTTGATTTATACGAGGACTTATAATTGAACTGATTACTTTGAAAACCGTTGTCAATGGTATATAATTCATGTTTTTTGGGATTGTCTGGGTGGAAGTGAATTATCCCTTTATTACTGCTTAACCATAAATTTCCATCAGGATCATCTAAAACCCCATATATTACATTGTTGGGCAAGCCGTTGGCTTGGGAAATATTTTTAAAACTATCGTTTGTTCTATCATAGATAAATATGCCTTTCCCTTCACTTGTAAATATCATCCTATTTTGGCTGTCTTGATATATACTTGTTAATTTACTCGATGCAATTGGATCGTTTGGTTTTATTTGATCATAATGAATCCATGTTCTTTTTTTTATATCCCATTTAATAGGTCCAGATTCATAAGTTGCTAACCATATATTACCTTCATTATCTTCTTTGATATCGTAAATAAACTTATGTATTCCCTCAATCCTTTCAAAGGTATCAGTCTCTTTATTGAATTTATTGATTCCAACTGGTGTGCCTATATATATGTCACCGGATTTAGTTTTATATAGCGAAAAAATACAATCATCATTTATTGTTTGTTCATTTGATGCATGATGCCTATAGTTTTTTAAGGTCTTTGTTTTAAGATCATAAACATCCAAACCCCTAGAAAAAGTACCGACCCATAACTTATCTTTTTCAAGCAATAACGCATGAGTATTGTGGTAGGAAGTCTGAATTGGTTGACTGATGGTTCCATTTATTTTATCTAGGTAGTTTAAGCCTCCATCTTCAGTCGCAATCCACATATTTCCTTTTGAGTCTTCAACGAATTGACTAACTGCTTTTCCAGATAAAAAACCTTTCAGGACATCAGAATAAAAAGTTTCAATCGGCAGCAGGGAAGTGTTCAGATAGTTGATTCCACCAAAATATGTACCTATCCAAATACTATTTTCCCTATCTCGAGCGATAGAATATACATTTTGATCACTAAGGCTGTGCTTGAAGTGGGGGATATCAACTCTTTTAACTTGTTTTCCAAATAAGTCAAATAGATATAAGCCATCATCTGACCCGATCAAAAATTCATTTTCACTGTATTCAAAAATTGATCGGATATGAGATACAAAAGGATTGGCACTTTTGTTCATATATGACCCAATTATACCATTTTGTTTATTGAACCATAAAAGTCCTTTTCTCCACGTTCCTAACCACAGATCACCTTTTTTATCCTCCTTCATTGATAATATTTCAAACTCAGGGTTGTCTGATGCATTAAAGACATTAGGAATGGCTTGGAATTTTTGGATTGAAGAGTTGAATTTTATCAACCCCAACCTAGTTCCTGCCCAAACAGTTCCAGATTTGTCTTCTAAAATCGACCAAGTGGCATTTTGTCCCAAATCGATACCTTCAATCTCCAGATGTTCTAACTTCTGTTGCTTAGGGTTATACCGAAATATACCCTGATTCATTGTTCCTATCCAAAGTGTTCCATCTTTAGTAATTACCAATGAATTTACGGCTGAAGTTATCCTTGTGTTATTAGAAGTTTTTAAGGCTACCTTTTGGAAAACTTCTTTGTTCTTGTCCATGATAAATAAACCATGGTCTGTACCTATATATAATGTATTCTGATCTTTTTCGGCAATAGATCTTACAAAATTATTCCCTAAACTATTTTTATCATGATCTTCTTTTTGAAAGATTTTGAATGAATTACCATCATATCGGTTTAAGCCATCTTTAGTTCCAAACCACATAAAGCCAGATTGGTCTTGTAGTATACAGTATATACTGTTTTCAGATAGTCCATCTGATACTTGTAACTTTTTGAAGTGTATGTTTGAGGATTTCTGACTCAAGCAGAGGAGTGGGATCAAAAGTACTAAAATGCAGGTTGAAATATAATTGATGTAAGTTTTCACGGTAATTTGTTTAATCGCTTAAGCACGCTTATAACGCAGGTTTATTTTTAAAAATAGTAATAATTAGTAAAAAGTTGTAAAAATTAACCAATGATAGGAATTGATAATTTTTTGACTTTCTTTTATTTAAAATTTAGAACCACGAACCAAGGGTTTTAAAGGATTGAAAGTTTACACTTTCAAACTTATGTTTACCGATTTTGATGAAAAATAATTGATTCCAAGTAAGCAGCTTATTTGGAATAAAAGATAAACCATATAAATCAATAACCATTTAATAAACCAAAATCAAAAATGCAGAAAAGTATAATTATCCTTTTCTCTATTTTATTTTCTGTATGTGCATTTGCGCAGACCAGAATAATTCAGGGAAAGGTTTCGAACGAAGCTGGCGAGCCGTTAGCTAATGTGACGGTGGCCGTAAAGGGGACAAGCACTGTAAGTATGACCAATGATAATGGAGATTTCGAAATTTCTGTACAAAATGGTCAGGAACTGCAATTTACCTCTGTGGGGATGGCTTCCCAATCTGTCGTGATCTCAAATCAACCTTCATTACAAATCACGATGTTATCTGACGACGAGGAGGTTGATGAAGTTGTCGTGATTGGCTATCAAACTGTAAAGAAATCTGATTTGACAGGTGCTGTTTCAGTTTTCAATCCTAGCCAAATGAAGAATGCAACAGTCAGTGGATCTGTTGGTGATGCTTTAGGTACTCTACCCGGCTTAAATGTGAGGACTGCCGGTAATCCAGGTTCTGAAGGTAAAGTAGAAATTAGAGGAACCGGAACTTTTGGCTCCAGCAATCCCCTATATGTTGTGGATGGAATTGTTCAGGGGGCTAATAGAGATTTTAACTTCAATGATATTGAAAGTATACAGGTCTTGAAGGATGCTTCTGCAGCTGCCATTTATGGTTCTAGAGCAGGTAATGGCGTAATTATTATTACAACAAAACAGGGTAGGGCTGGTAAGATGAAAATTGATGTTTCTTCCAGAGGAACAGCGCAATGGTTGCCAAGATATGATTTGGCAGATCGAGATCTGTGGATCAGCTTGAATGACCTTGCATTCAGCAACGCCAATAGACAGCCTGCAAATCACTTTGAAGCAAATACTGATTGGCAAGAGGAAGTTTTCAAAACTGGATGGTTACAAGACCATAATGTTTCGTTTTCAGGAGGTAGCGAACAAAGCAGATATTTCATTTCAGGAAATTACCAAGGGAATGATGCTACGACTATTGGAAGTAGCAGTAAACGATATACCCTTAGGTCCAACCTTTCGACTTCCAGAGATTTTGGAGATCATGTCAAATTAAGTATCGGTGAAAATATTGTATTAAGCAACTATAGCATAGATGCACTAAATACAAACCCCATAATTGATGTATATCGAATGTTGCCAACCATTCCAGTATTTGACCCTAATAATGCCGCAAAAGGAGGCTATGGATTTGGTGATGGCGGAAGAGATGTAACTTTTGGAACAAACCCGTTCGCTATTGAAGATTTTTTGGTGACTGAAAATGGAAATTTAAGGACCAGAGGAAATGTTTTCACAGAGTTAGAATTTTTCAAATCATTAAAATATAGGTTGAACTTTGGTTTTGATTTAAGCAATGACAAACATCTTCAACTTCGCAAAGAAGGTTTTTGGACTTATAACCAACCTTACGTACCGTCTTCATTAAATAAAAATCAAGCTCAATACCGCGGATACGTGTATGACAACACAATTGAGTATGCCAAAACATTTGGTAAACATGATGTTTCAGCTGTTGTAGGAACAAGTTATCAAACATCAAACTATGAACAAATCTGGGGAACGAAAAACGATGTCTTAATGACTGGAAATGATTATTTTACCAATTTGGATGCTGCGTTAAATAATCCTAAAACCGGAAATTATCAAGATATTGAAAAATTATTTTCCGTTTTTGGCCGTGTAAACTATACTTATGATGAGAAGTACCTTTTGAGTTTAACAATGCGTAGAGACGAATCGTCGAAATTCAACCCAAAATTCAGGGTAGGTTATTTTCCATCTGTTGCTGCAGGTTGGCGTATCAGTAAAGAAGAATTTTTTAATGTTCCTTGGATCAATGATTTAAAGCTTAGAGCCAATTACGGGGTATTGGGAACTTCCAATATAGGAGTATGGGATTGGGTTTCTTTTATTACGGTATTCCCTCAGGTTGCTTTTGGCACGGACCAAGCGGTTTATACGGGTATGACCCAGATTCAATTAGCAAACGAAGACCTGAAATGGGAAAAGGTTGCACAAATGAATGCAGGTTTTGATGCCGTGTTCTTGGATAACAGGCTGAACCTATCCATTGATTATTTCGATAAACAAACAAAAGATGTGTTAACTCCAATGCAGATTTTAATGGTAACTGGTAATAATGGTGGTAATCCTGTTGTGAATGCAGCATCCCTTCAGAATAGGGGTGTTGAGTTGGCAGCTGAGTGGAGAGATCGTGTAGGCGAATTTGGCTATCAGATTGGATTTAACGGCTCATATATTAAGAATAAAATCCTTGAATTAGGTTACGACCGAGATGAATTCACACAATGGAATACAAAATCAAAAGTCGGAGAATCTATAGGTGATTGGTATCTGATTAAAACTGATGGACTTTTTCGTACAGATGCAGAAGTTCAGAATCATAAAAATAGTAAAGGGGAACTCATCCAACCGAATGCTAAGCCTGGGGATGTAAAATTTATCGACTTCAATGATGATGGTCAGATAACCGAAGCTGATAGACAGTATATCGGAAGGAGTATGCCAAGATATCAAATAGGTGGAAATATAGGATTTGACTACAAAGGATTTGATTTGCAGTTTCAGTTCACAGGTGCTTTTGGATTCCTTTCATTCAATGGTCCTAGGAGTGGTTATGACAGGTTTGATGATAACTCCAATTATCGCGTAGATTATGACCCTTGGACACCTGAGAATCCTAATGCTAAAGACCCTCGGCCAATTTATGCCGACTCAAGGAATGTTCGTGGTGATCAGGACCGCTGGTTGGAAAATGGAAATTATGTTCGCATCCGTCAAATGGCATTGGGATATAACTTTCCAAAGTCAATTACCGGCGATTTGTTCAGTCAGATCAGATTATATGTAAACGCTCAGAACTTAGTCACCTTTACGAAATATAGAGGTTTAGATCCCGAGTTCTTGAACCGCAGTATCTGGGAACGAAGCTATGATGGTGGAGCATTTCCAAATCCTAAAGGATTTACTTTCGGAGCACAAATTACTTTTTAACCTAGATTGATCGAACAATGAAAAAATTAGTATATATATTAATTGCAGCTGGGTTATTATCAAGCTGTGATGTGGATGTTCAAAATCCAAATACAATTACGACCACTACATTTTGGAAGACTGAGAAAGATGCTCAATACGGTGTCAATGCTGTTTATAATATGTTCTATAAGCCAGGAACTTTTAGCCGTTGGGTTTGGTTCCGCTTAGATCTTACCTCTGATGAAGGTTTCAGCCAAAGTCCTTGGGCAGAATTAAAGGAATGGACTCAGTTTAGATATAACAATTATAATTTTTGGGAAGGCAATGCATGGACTTATCGTGATTTTTATGAAGCAATTTTTCGGGCAAATCAGGTTTTACATTATGTTCCAGAAATAGAGTTTGCAGATGCAAAACAGAAGGAATATGTCTTAGGTCAAGCGCATTTCCTGAGAGGGATGTATTATTATTACCTTGCCTTATTGTGGGGTAGTGAAAACCCAAGTCTTCCAATTGTCTTAGAGCCTTCGACACCAGGGATGCAACCAGAGGGACATACTGAAACTGAGATCTTTGCTCAAGCTGTAGCTGATTTGACAAAAGCCTCAGAATTATTACCTGAAGAATGGGACAACCCCAATAAAGGGCGAGCAACCAAGGGTGCTGCATTTGCTTTCCGTGCGAAATGCCATATGCAACAACATAAATGGACAGACGCTAAAAATGATTTAGAATGGTTGGTAAACGGCGCTGGAAAGAAATATTATGACCTCACGGCAAATTATTTTGATAATTTCAGTAAGGATAAAGAAAACAATCAAGAGTCAGTTTTTGAAATTCAATATTCAGACGCTAACCCAGCACCAGCAGGTGACGGAGATTTTGCAGTAGAACCAAACTTAGGACTTAACCGTGGTCAATTCTTTGCTCCTCCAGGAATAGGCTGGACCGATGGAGAATTGAGACCGTGGTTGATTACTGAATTCAAGAAAGAAAAAGATGTCAATAATGAAAATGACATTCGGCTCCGGTATACTGCATTCTATAGCGATATGCACCTAGATTTTCCTAACAACACTAAAATCTATAGTCTGACCAGCAATCCTGAGCAATGGAACAAAGACAATTATAGAGGTCGAGTTTTCTTTAGAAAATATAGTTCAGAATATTATCGTAACTACGATGATTATTATAACCCTACAAATGTACGGTTGATTAGATATTCAGACATTTTATTGATGTATGCAGAATGTGTAGCGCAGTCCAATGGTTCATTAGCAGAAGCTGTAGCGTTGGTAGATCGAGTTCGAGCACGAGTAAATATGCCAAAAATGGCGGTTAACCAAACTGCGGCTACTACTAATCGCACAACGTTTTTAAAACGTTTACAAATGGAAAGGCTCTTAGAGCTTGCTACTGAGGGTCATAGATGGGCGGATATAAAAAGATGGGGTCTATTGGACAACCAAGAAGGTGTCAATGAATTGAAAAGTCGAGACCCTGATTTTGAAAATTTCGTTGTTAAGAAACATAGGGTTCTACCAATTCCATCAGATGAGGTAAACAATAACCCTAATGTAAAACAAAATCCGAATTATTAGTTAGTTTGTTATTTGCTGGGCAGAGGATTCCTGTCCGGCAAATCTTTTAAATTTTATGATATGAAAAGATTGTGTTATTTAATTATGCTTATGCTGGTTTCATTAAACAGCTGTGCGAAATCTGAAAAACCTGAATTTGTTTTCAAAAATCCCGTTCCGCTTGGTGATCCGTTTATCATGCTTCATGATGGAAAATATTATGCTTATGGAACTAATGGAGACAAAGGAATTGAAGTTTATACTTCTGATGATTTGAAAGAGTGGACAAAAGAGCCTGATTTAGCTTTAAAATCCGAAGATTCTTGGGGTGGAAAATGGTTTTGGGCACCTGAGGTATATTATATTAAGGAAATAAATAAATTCTTTATGTATTACTCTGCCAATGAACATATTTGTGTAGCGACTTCTGATTCTCCAAATGGTCCTTTTGTACAGGATGTGAAGGAGCCAATGTTGCCTAATGAAAAAGCAATTGACAATTCACTTTATATCGATTCAGATGGAAAGCCATATTTATTTTTTGACAGATTTAATGATGGTTTGAATATTTGGGTCGCAAAACTAAAGGACGATCTAAAAACCATTGATACCGAAAGTATGAAACCTTGTATTCATGTTTCTCAAGAATGGGAAAAGGTGTGGCCAAGGGTTAATGAGGGTGCTTTCGTTGTAAAACATAAAGATTTATATTATTTGACCTATTCAGCTAATAGTTATGAAAGCCAATCCTACGGAGTAGGTTTTGCTACTTCAAAATCTGTAGAAGGACCGTGGGTAAAGTATGATAAAAACCCAATTTTACAAATGCCTGAAGACTTGGTAGGCGTAGGACATAGCGCTATGTTTATTGATAAAGAAGGTAAAATGAAAATTGTCTTTCATGCTCATCATTCAAAAGAAAGCATCCATCCTAGAGCGATGTATATTGCAGATGTTAGTTTTACAGATGATGCGGTACCTGTAATGACGATTTCCAAAGAAATCATTCGACCTAAATTAAAATAAAATTGTTATGGTCTTTCGATTGTGTCAATTTGTATTATGGATAATCAGTGTTTGTTGTGCTATCAATTTCGTTAATGCACAAGACCTCGATCACTCCTCTGATGTAAGGGTTGCTTGGGATTATTCTTCTATGCAACAACTTGCCGATGAGGGTGGTTACCCTAGATTGATAAGGCTGCGTAACGGAAATCTGTTTGCCATCTATGAAAATCGTAAAGGAGATATCCATCTTAAAAAAAGTTTTGATCAAGGAGTAAATTGGTCTAATCCTGAGGTGATTTTTTCTTCCTATCCTTATCATGTAGATGGTTCCTCTGAAACAGTCCGTATAAATGCAGCTAATCCTGAAATAATTGAACTTGATAATGGTGATATTCTATTTGCTTGCAATTATAGACCAAGAAAGGATGATGTTGCTCCATTTTCTATAGGATTGAAAAAAATGGATATTAAAACAGGTCAATTGTCAGAAGTGAAAATATTATATGAGGCAGGAAAAAAGTTTATTGATGGGTGTTGGGAGCCATCATTTTTACAACTTCCAAATGGAGAAGTTCATATTTATTTTGCAAACGAAGGACCGTATCAAAAATCTAACGAGCAGGAAATTTCTGTCATAAAATCCAATGATCGAGGAGACAATTGGTCAACTCCCCATACAGTTTCTTTTAGGAAAGGGAGAAGAGATGGTATGCCTGTTGCTGTTCGTACAGACCAAGTGATCTATTTAACAGTGGAGGACAATAAAATTGACCAATTCAAACCTTACATAATTAAAAGTGACCTTCCTAATAGTTGGGCTGAACCTGTTCTTTCTGACTCTAAAAATCGATGGTATGCATTGGAAAAAGCAGTTGATGATTCAATTTATATGGGTGCTCCATACCTAATTAAATTGTCAAATGGTCAGTTTTTACTTTCATATCAAACCAATAGAAATAGAAACCATAATTGGGAATTGTCAACAATGGAAGTGGCAATTGGAAATACTGAAGCAAAATCATTTAAAAATATTACTCAACCTTTTCCTGTTGCTTTAAACAAGGAAGCCAAATGGAATTCTCTTGCTAATTGGGACAAAAATACGGTCGTGGCATTAAGCTCGACCAATTTTAAGTCTGAAAAAATATCACCATGGCTAATAAAAGGGTATTTAATTCCAAATACAGTGATTTTGAGTTCAGATACAGCAGATATATTTATAGGGAGCAACTCTTTGTTGA
Organism: Sphingobacterium sp. 1.A.5; assembly: GCF_002734235.1. Classification (NCBI taxonomy): domain Bacteria; kingdom Pseudomonadati; phylum Bacteroidota; class Sphingobacteriia; order Sphingobacteriales; family Sphingobacteriaceae; genus Sphingobacterium; species Sphingobacterium sp. 1.A.5. The sequence goes on along the minus strand of NZ_PEBA01000023.1, from coordinate 228,871 downwards.
ACCTGAGGGTAAGGGCTTTTAAGGTCGATAATAGCCTCAAGTTTACTTTTGAAAGTACCAATTCCGATACTGATAAGAATTATCAGATGAAGGAATACCTCTTATATATTAATGGAAATAATACTGAGAAAATTGTTATTCCAGTCTCCAAAGAGAAAGTTCAGGAGAAAAGTGTTTCATTGGCTACTTTGCCAAGTAATTTTCATTTGGGTCTAGCCTTTCGTTATGTCGACAATAATGGCAATATAAGAATTGAAAAACTTGCTAACATGACTGAGGAAAATCCTGAAACATGGATAAAAATTGAAAAATAAAATCAAAAAATATGAAAATAAACCTATCATTAACCGTACTTGCCGTTGCATTATTTTTAAGTGCACAGGGCCAAGAAATGACCCAAGCCATTACTTTGAAATCACCTGGAAACCATTCGAAGAAATTTGATTTGAAGTTGGATGGAACAAACTTGACATCATCTGATAATCTTCCAGTTGAAATACAACAAAAAATTGTGGATGGTAATAATGGTACTACTATAGAGGTAACAATTACAGCAAAAGATCTAGTCTACTATAATTTTGAAAAAACCTATAAAATCTCAGATTATAAGCATGATGAGAGCGAATATATAATGCCGGGATTTTGGTATCATAAAAATCTAAGGTCACCTAAAGAAGCTCCATCTTTTGCAACCAGCGATAGTTGGCAGGTAAGAGAGGATAGATTAAGCACTCCATTGACAGGAATTTTCAGTGCTCAAAATAAATCTTATTATTCAGTAATTCGACGAGATGAATTGAAAAAAGATGCTATAGCACAACATCAATCGGGGGAGGTGATTTTAAGTTCGAAAACGGATTTAGGCTTTACTGGCTTTAAAAATGAAGCCGGATCGTCGGCTCTAGTGTTTGGGTTTCCTTATCATGAAGCTCCTAAAACCTATATCCGTAAGTTAACTCTTGTTCCTGAAATAATTGCTTTTGAAAAATTAGAAAAAGGAGAGACAAGAAAATTAACTTGGGAAGTTTCTAAAGGGAAAGCAAATGATTACAGTGATTTTGTTTCTAAAATTTGGGCTTACGCCTATGACACACAAAAGCCTGCATCTTTGAAGCCTGATTATAGCAATGAGGATGCAAAAAAAATCTTAACCAATTTCTTTAAGGAAAGTTATGTAGATAAGTATGACCTAAAGTATTATTCTGGCGTCCATATGCGTACAGATGATTGTGCTAGTACAGGGTCTGCAGAAATTGGATTTGTAGGGCGCGTATTGCTGAATGCCTATAATTCTTTGGAATATGCTGAACAACACGGCGATCAAAAATTAAAGGATGACGCCAATGCAATATTCGCCAGCTATTTAGAACATGGGTTTACAAAAAACGGATTCTTTAGGGAATTTGTAGATTATACCCATAATAATGAAACTGATGTTTACAGTATAAGAAGACAATCCGAAGGGGTTTTCGCCATTCTGAACTATCTTCATTATGAGAAATCAAAAGGAAGAAATCATGCCGAATGGGAAAAGAAAATGGAAAAAATCCTTGCAAATTTTGCCAAATTGCAATTAGCAGACGGTAGTTTTCCTCGAAAATTCGACGATAATTTTGTAGTTAAGGATGAAAGTGGAGGAAGTACTCCCTCTGCAACACTGCCTTTGACCATGGCCTATAAATATTTTAAAAAGAAATCTTACTTGGATCAAGCAAAAAAATCTGCAGATTACTTAGAGAACGAAATTATCAATAAGTCAGATTATTTCTCCTCGACATTAGATGCAAACTGCGAAGATAAAGAAGCATCATTATATGCATCTACAGCTATGTATTATATGGCGATGGTTAGCAAGGGCAAGGAAAAACAGCATTATATTGATCAATGCATGCGAGCTGCATATTTCTGCCTTACTTGGTATTATACTTGGGATGTTCCTTTTGCGCAAGGACAGATGCTTGGTGATGTAGGCTTCCAATCAAGGGGATGGGGAAATGTTTCAGTAGAAAATAACCATATCGATGTATTTATTTTTGAATTTGCAACCGTATTGGATTGGTTGGCAAATGAGCGTAAGGAAGCTAGGTTTTCAGAATTCTCAAATGTAATCAAATCATCTATGTTGCAGTTGATGCCAGTTCCTGACCATATGTTCAATATTGCTAAAGTAGGATATTACCCAGAGGTCGTTCAACATACTAATTGGGATTATGGGAAAAACGGAAAAGGATTTTACAATGATATTTTTGCCCCAGGATGGACAGTAGCATCTTTATGGCAGATGCTTTCTCCAAATAGGGTAGAAGAGTTTTTTAAATAAAAAATAATAAAATCAATTTTGCTTTAAAAGAGTTTATATGTTAAGTTATGCCTTTACATATAAACTCTTTTTAATTAATGTCAAAACCAAGAAAAATAAAATCAACGCTCAATTCAGGAGTTATTGTTCCCAGTTTAATATTTATTGTTGGGATATGCCTAGCTTCTGCTATCTTTCCTGCAGCCGTTAATGAAGGGTTGAATATCGTCAAGAATTTCATATTCGTTAACTTAAACTGGGTCTACGTTTGGTCGGTAACTATCTTTGTTTTATTTCTGATCTTTTTGATGTTCAGTAAATACGGTGATATTAAATTGGGTCGAAATGATAGTTCACCAGATTATTCCTTTTTCTCATGGATATCTATGCTATTTGCGGCAGGTATGGGAATTGGGTTGATGTATTTTAGTGTTGCAGAACCTATGCAACATTATTCAAATGAGATTTTCTCAAAAAATTCCTATGTCAACAGTGCCAAAAATGCACAGCTGTACACGTTTTTTCATTGGGGCATCCATGCTTGGGCAATCTACGGTATGGTAGGACTTGCCTTGTCTTACTTTGCTTATAGATATAAGCTGCCTTTGTCCCTACGTAGTTGTTTATATCCATTGCTTAAAAACAAGATCCAAGGGCGATGGGGCAATGCTATTGATGTATTTGCCCTATGTAGTACTTTTTTCGGTATAACTACTACATTGGGCTTCGGAGTCGTCCAAATTAATTCGGGACTTGAGATTTTAAATATTGTTCCAAGTACCAGCTTCACCTACCAAATATTGATTGTGGTCACCCTTGTGACTATTTCCGTTATTTCAGCAACAACAGGAGTGGACAAAGGAGTTAGGATATTAAGCAATATCAACATCATGATAGTGATTCTTTTGATGCTATTTGTTTTGTTTTTGGGTCCTACAGTGTACCTTATTGGTAGTTTTACTGAAGGAATTGGAAATTATATCAATAATTTTTTCAGTTTAACATTCAATACTCATGTTTATGAGGAAGCATCATTACCATGGTTTTACAATTGGACAATTTTATATTGGGCATGGTGGATTTCATGGTCTCCTTTTGTTGGGCTGTTTATTGCCAAAATATCCAAAGGACGCTCTATTAGGGAATTTATTGCAGCCGTATTGATTTTGCCAACAGTTTTCAATTTTATGTGGATGTCCGTTTTTGGAAACAGTGCTATTTGGCTTGACAATCATGTTGCCGAAGGTGCATTAAGTGCATTGGCAAATAATCCGGATGCTTTGATGTTCAGGTTTTTGGAATACCTTCCTCTGACAAAGATTATCAGCTTTATGGTAATTGCCATTATCATGATTTTTTTCGTAACCTCTGCTGATTCAGGAATGTTTGTTATGGATAGTATCGCTACTAAAAACGCTAAGATTTCTCCAAAATGGCAAATTGCCGGGTGGGGAATATTATTGGCGGTTTTGGCATTATTTCTTTTGAATGCCGGTGGGTTGGATGCATTGCAAAGTATGACCTTAATTACAGCATTACCTTTTTCAATAATCATAATTATTATGATTGCCTGTTTATTGAAAGCTCTATCAATCGACAAAAAATATTATGAGCAAGAATTCTCCGTGTCAACAGTGCCTTGGTCAGGTAAATTTTGGAAAGATCGATTGAAGCAAATTGTAACCGTGGATTCGCAAAGTGATATTGATAAATATATTGATGATATCGCAAAACCTGCAATTATGGAACTCCAAAATGAATTCAATCAAAATAATGTGGAAGCCAAAATTAATGAAGGCAATGATCCTAAATTTATAGAGATTGAAATTCAATATGATCTACTGAACAATTTTATTTACGGAGTTAGAAACGAATCTAAAGAAGTACCTGAATATTTTCAAACAGAAGAAAATTTGTCAAATATTGAGGAAGGAAAAGCATTCTTCCCTTTAGCCTATTTCGGCGATGCACGACAAGGTTATGATGTGAAATTCTTCACAAAAGATGAGCTAATAGCTGATATCCTTAAGCATTATGAGCGATTTGTGACCATTATATCAGAGGAGAAAAACGAAATGTTTATTAGTAGCAACGCCAATCGCCGAATGAGATAAAAGTGAAATTGATTCGCTTTGACACCGCTATCTGACCGGGAGTTGGTTTTCGCATCCGGCTCCTCAGCGACCGGAGGCCGATCATAAATTCGGCTTCAAAATTAATTGATTAACCATTTAATCTTTTAAGAAGACATAAATTCTTCTAGGTTTATGCCGGTTTGTTAAATAGTTTTCCTTATTAACACTTTCCTGTATAAATTCAATGAGTTGATTTGCAAGCTTTCTATCACCTTTTAATATCCGTGGCTCCTCTAATGTATTTCTAGCAAAGACATAAGACAATAATATATTGACATCAGAAGTGTCTGGTTTATTATAATTTTCAATGTAAACAGGTTGTTCTTTAAATAGACTATCCAAAATATCAAAACTGTATAGCTCTGCTTCTACTTTTCCTTCATTTAAGTATTTTTCTTTATTGATCGGGTCTGTTTTAAAAAATTGATTAATTGGAACACCCATGTCAATAGCTGGTTGCCATTTTTTAAACTTATGTATGTCAATTATTTCTGCAAAATTATTGTCTTCTAAAAATTGTACAGACCCATCTTTTCTTACTATAAACCTAATTGGTTTATTCCAGTTGTATTGGTCTATTTTATTTTTATCAATTTTACCATTTAAATCCTCTAAAAAGATTTTCAGAAATGCATTTATTCCTCCTGGATAGCTTGCAGGTACTTCGTAATTTATAAATCCAAATTCTTCATAGAAAAATGAGGAGAATAATTTATCACTAACTCCATCTTTAAAAAAATAGTAACTATATAAATAGTTCTCTTTTAATGAGCTCTTGATTCTCTCGAAGATTTTAATAATCCTGAATTGGTCATTTTTATTGTACGCAATCAGGTTTTTGTTTGAATCAAGCTCTACTACTATTGAAAATGTGCTGTCATTCTCGAGTCTCGGTTCAACAATTCTCTCAAGATCATCGATTATGGAAATTAGTACAGAATCACTCTGAGCTAAAGAATTTTTGCCAAATAAAATTAGGATAATAATGGTTAGTGTTCTCATACATTAATGATTCAAAAAGGATGAGAATTGCATAAAATTGATTGGAGAAATAAAAAACGTTTCCTAATGTTGGCTCAGCGACCGGGAATTGGTTCTCGCTTCGACTCCGCTAAGCGAATGGGAGTTAGATTTCCACCAATTTTAGCTAGCTGCCGGATATGTTTTCAATTTGATGGTTATGTCTTTGAACATGAACATTGATAAAACTAAGCCATTCATATCTTGTCAGGTATCCGATTTGTGGAAATTCCATATCCTTGCATAAAAGGGTTAAATCTTTGTCATTAATATCAACAAGAAGATTAGTTTTGCAATTCTTAAGTTTTTTAATCAGATCATCTTTTTCGTAAACATCTTTTCTAGGTAGCTGGCTTGGGTCCGCTTGGTATTTGGTATTAAAGTCAAGGAATATCTTGTCTAAAACAGGCACTAGTTCATCAAAAGAACGGTTGATTTCTTCTGTTTGGGAATCAGGGATACCGGAACTACTTATAAGGATATGGTCAACGATCTGACCTACAGTCCAACCTTGGTCTTCTGGCTTTTCGTTTATACTTTCTTCTGAAAGTCCGGAAATTAATTTGATGCTGTGGTCAAATGTATCGTTAAGAACCTTTGATATTTGTTGATTGATTTGCATAGCTATGGTGATTTTTACCTAATTTCCGAAATATTCAGGGAAGAACCACTTGTCCTATGGCAAGTTTTATTAAGAAGTCTTTAATTTAACAGAGAGATTTTTCTTTTCTTTCTTAGTTGCTAGTTGTTGGGAAAGCATTTCAGATTCATCAATCAGCGAATTAATGAAGTTTATCTTTTCTGACATAATTTCCTGTTCCAATGAGATTCCAAGTTTTGTGAGGTTGACAGAAAGCCCAACTAAAAGTGCATTTATTCGATATGCCAGTGTTTGGAAATGAAGAATATCTTCTTTGAGAAATTTGCCTTTCAATGGTTCTTTGGCAAGCTGATCCAAGGAATCGTAAGTTTGTGCCAATGATGCTTGTGTAAACCTTCTAAACAATCTAAGGTCGTAGTAATTAAGGTTGTGGGAATTGAAACTTTCTTGAATTTTTTCAGAATACGACCGAAAATGATGGATTAGTGATTTCGTACTGTGTTCAACACTTCGGTAATGATTTATTGGAATTGCCAAACATCCTAACACTGCAAATATTGATCCCAACAAAGTAAAAGCAAATCTGCTTCCTAGAATGTCGTGAATTTCACCTTCGTGAATATGCTGACCTACAAGAATGGTAATTGTAATAAAAATACAACATACTAAATAATTCGGCTTGTTGAATAGTAAGAAAAGATAAAGGCAAAATGCAGCAATAATAACCAATATCAATAGATTTTTGATCAACAGTAATAGAGTCAAGCTTATTGCAATGCCAATTACTGAACCGATAATACGCTGATAATTTCTTTTCTGAGTAATATGATAACTGGGTCTAGCAACTAAAATAATGGTCAATAAAATCCAAGATGCATATCGATACTCTGGTAGAAAATAACCGATAAGTCCTCCTGCCATCAATAAAATCGCCATACGTACAGCATAAGAAAAGATTGGGGACTTAAAAGAAAGATTCTTTTGAATTGTTTTTATGTTACTTGGTGGTGCGACAAAATCAATGTAGTTTTTGCTGTCCACCAATGTATTATCCTGATAAACCTGTTTTACTTGGATGTTTTGCAAAATATCTGAAATATGTCTTAATTGAGTGCTTATAGAGCATATCAGGTTCCATTTAGCAGGGGAAGCTTCTGCTTCTTCCATTTCCAATTGGAGTAACAGCTCCTCTAATTTTAATCTCCTCGAAGGATTGCTCTTCCTGACTTTGGATGAAATACGCAAAGACTTTGTTTCTTTTGAAAGCAAGGATAGGGACTTTCGGATTAATTTAAGCGTATTTCCGCCTTTTAATGTTTCTCGGATTTGCTCATAATCATTGTCGATTGCCATGAGCAATTCATATAAATCGATTAATTGATATAGTTTCGCAAGCCAAATTTTTGTTTCTTGGTCTTTTTCAGAATGCAATTTTTTGTCCCTTAAAAGAATAGTTCTTATAGTTTCTAATTGGTCGCTGACCTTGATATGCAATGCGCTTAATTCTTTGTAAGCTTTAGTTAAGGGGACTTTTTCATCATAACAATCTACTTTAAGACTGATGAGCTTAGCCATAGTTTTGATGCCGCTCTCTACCGCGAAACGGAGTGATCTGTATGGGCTAAGGTAAACTTGAATAATACAGACAACGAAAAAGAATAGTGCCCCTGCTGTTAAAGACAAACTGAATTGCATGGGGTCAACTGGACGCAGACCAATTGTGAAACTTGCAACGATCAATCCTAGGTTCCCAACGACATTTACCCTGAATCCAAGTAATGCTATAATGGTATAAATAAAACCAAAGATGCCAAGCATTAAAATTATTGTCCAAGAATGAAAATGGAGTGCGAAGGAAATACTGAGAGCAGTAATAAAGAATATCGGTAGGCAATAGGCTGCTGTAGAAAGTTTATCAGTCTTATTTCCAGGAACATCCGTCAATGCCGCCAATAGTGCGCCAACAGCGAAGGCGATTGCAATATGACCATCTATGAAATAAAAGATGAAAGTACTTGGAATTATAACGACCAAAATGTTCCGCAGTGCATCCAGACTTGATTCTGTCCTTAAAAATGATGCAAGCTGTGAAAAAGCAGCTGTAATCAATATTTTATAATTGAATTAATATATTTTGGCGCAAAAATACAAAATTTTAATGGTTTTTAAAATATGATATTGATTAATTATTTTTAACCAATATTAAATTCTGTTTTATAACAGAATTAGTGTTATTTGTTCTGTTCCTAATTTATTTTTTATTGTCAGTAGTTAAGAATTTATAGACTAATCCAAGCATAAAATATTGTCGAAGTGTCGAGGTCCTAAAGAAATATGTTCTATTCCCGCCTGACCCGTAATAATTGGAAACATTTTGATTCAGGATATCAAACGCTGATAATTTCAATTCTCCTTTTCCGAAAACTGGGTAATAAATTGATGCATTGACTAAATGGAGATTTTGTCTTTGTTCATTAACCCCAACAACCTGATTTTTGATCGTGTATGAACTTTCTAATCTGAACTTTTTGACATTGTTCAATAATAAAGTAGCCCCGATACTATGAGAATCATTATTTACATTTCTAAAGTTTTCAGAGCTAAATTTGAATTTTGTGCTGTTAAGTCCATAAGCATACATTGGAGTGAAAGTAAAAGCTTTCTTATAACTAAAAGTGATCGTATTATTCCATGAACCATAGGTCATGTCAGATTTATTTTCCTCTCCATTAACTATAGCATAATTATTAAATATGCTAGCATAGACATAAGTACGATAGCTGAGGTTCCAATCTTTATTCTGTAAAAATGTTTTGGATAAAGAAAGATTGAAATTTCTATTTTTAGTTGGCCCGGATTGATATGCGCCGTTTGTAGAAAAACTGTTTTCAATATTGTATGTTGAAATATTTCCAATACTGTTTGACTCATTATTTTGCGAAATGTAAGTGGAAAAATTGATTTTTGATTTGGTGAAGGTTTTTTGATAGCGTACAGAAAATTTATTGTGAATAGAATTTTCAAAATAAGGGCTTGCTAAAGTTGTATAGGTTGGTGACAGGTCAGAATTGACTGTGATTATTCTATTAAAAAATTGGTTTTCAACAGAACGTTCATATTGGAAAACAAATCCTTTAAACGATAATCTTAAATCAGGTAGCCAATAAGTATTCTTATCTTTAATATTTTCTAGTTTTTGATAATAATCAAAATAATTTGATACATAATGCCATTTGATGCCTAAGGTTATTGGTAGGTCCTTTACTGCGGTGATATTCCATCTTGTCCCTATCTGATAGGTGTTGATCTTTAGACCTTTATTGTTAGCTATATCATTTCTTTCCTGGAAAATGTCCGAATTAACTTTATTCTGTATATCCTCGACGGATTTTTGATTATTTATTATTTGTCTTCCATAAAAATCAATATTTGCTTTTTTCTTTATTGGAATCTGAATATTTACTCTGTTTTCTAAATTTAAATATCCTGTCGTAGAGTTCAATATTTGATGTTGGTTAATAAGACTGTCATTAAATAAATAGTACCGTTCGTTGGTTATATTATCGCGATTTACCTTGCCATCACGGCTACTTATTGAATTGTTAATGCTTAAAAACCATTTGTTCTTGAATTTCTTTTCGTAATTAAAATTATGATTAAAGTTGTTGCTGTGGTTGTTGGAGACGGAATTGTTATTGCCTTCTAGTATCGAAATATTTTCTCCTCTCCATCTATTTGACGAACCCGAATAATTAGAAGTATGTTTATTATTGTTTAGGTTCGTAGAATAGGATATTTGCGAGGTTGTGTCGATATGGTACCTTATCAAAGCTCTGAGTTCATGATTGGAATTTTGGTTTTCGTTATTCGATTTCCCAGTAGAATTTTCTTGAATGTCATTCAAGAAAATTTCAGAGTTATTTTCACTGTCATCGTAAAAGTCATTCTGACGAAAATTGTACATGAGATTGGTCTTTAATTTTTTCTTAATGTCATAGTTCAAGTTAATGCCGGCAGATATTTGATTCATAAGACCGTTGCTCCCATAACTGACATAATTATGGTTTTCGGCTCTACCCATTCCACCATGTTCACTTAATTCTGAATAATCAAATCCCTGTCTGTTGATGTTGTTCGCAAAACCTATAAAACTTACCTGAAGCGTATCTCTGAAGGTATTCACCAAAGCTCCTGATTCGTATCTGTCACGGGTGGCAGCACCTCCGTAAAATTTTCCGAAATTAGCTTTGAGAAACTCCTTTTTCATTTTTAGGTTTAAGACGATAGGAAGCTCTGAATCATCTATAATTTCTCTCTTAGATTCTCCTTTATCCTTAATAAATTGGACAATATCGATTAAGGACGCATCAAGATTCTTGGTTGCAATCTTCAAATCTTGAGCAAAAAAATCTTTATTGTTAACCCGAATTCCAGTCACTTCTCTCCCTTGATAAATAATAGAACCATCAGCATTTACTTGAAGTCCTGGTAAAATGCTCAAAAGTTCCTCAACAGTAGCGTTTGGGCGAGTTTTAAAATATTCAGCCTTATATTCTAATGTATCTCCGTTCATTCGGATAGGAGGTGAAACAGTGATTTGAATCTCCTCAATGGAATTACCTCCTAAAATTATACTATCAAGATTTAATTTTTCATTGGGTTTTAGATTCAATCGCCTGCTAAATGGTAAACTATTAACATGAGATATAAAGAATACTAGATTTTTATTAGTTGGAATTCTGACTAGATCGAATTCTCCCTTTGAGTTTGTAAGGCCGTATGTCAATACTATGGAATCTTGTTCTGAGACTATGCTAACAGTTGCTTTTTCTAAAGGTTTTCTCTCAAAATCAAAAACAGCGCCTTTAATCGTTGCATTGTTTTGGGCATAAGAAAGTGAAAGTATAATACTCAGTAAAAAGGTCAGGTAGAATTTCGGCATAAAGGCTAGATTTGGTTACCCTAAATTAATACTTAAAAATGAAATTTAATTCAGGAGAAATTGATTTAACATTATTTAGCATTTATCTCAAGTCTGAGAATTGTTTTTTTCAATCGTAATTAATTTAAAAAACCTCAACTATTGTTGAGGTTTTGTTTTCATGTGTAAATGTAGATGTAGTCCTTAACTATTATTAAAGATAATAGTCTTCGGAAAGGTCAAAAATTTTTATGTGTTATTGCATAGTTTTAAAAAAAGGCAAGGAAAAAATCTGCGAGCTCCTTGCCTTAGATTGGTACTATGCAAACAATTATGCTCTAATCATTCCGTGCGGATCGATCACGTATTTCCTAGCTGCTCCTTTGTCGAAGTCAGCATATCCTTGTGGTGCATCATTCAATGATATCACCTGTACATTAACCGCATCTGCAATCTTAATTTTATCATATAGTATGGCATTCATCAATTGACGGTGATATTTCATCACCGGACATTGGCCAGTATGGAAGCAGTGAGATTTCGCCCAACCTAAACCAAACCTTATTTTTAGGTTTCCTTGTTTTGCAGCTCCGTCTACGGCTCCGGGATCTTCAGTCACATAAAGACCTGGAATTCCTATTGCTCCACCTGCGCGCGTAATTTCCATAGCTTGATTTAATACAACCGCAGGTTGCTCTTCAGAACTGCCGCCATGGGAATGCGCTCTAGCTTCAAAACCGACACAATCAACAAAACAGTCTACTTCTGGTACTCCGACAATAGCTGCTATTTGATCTGCAAGTTCTACATCTGTGTTAAGGTTTACGGTTTCACAGCCAAAACTTCTAGCTTGTTCCAATCTTTCCTCATTAAGGTCGCCAACTATGACAACTGCTGCCCCCAGCAAATGGCAACTTGCAGCACATGCCAATCCTACTGGGCCAGCACCCGCAACATATACAACCGAACCTGGACCAACACCTGCTGAAACAGCACCGTGAAATCCAGTAGGGAAGATGTCGGAAAGCATAGTCAGGTCCTTGATGTAAGCTAATGCTTGGTCGTTGTCTGGAAATTTCAACAGGTTGAAATCCGCGTACGGAACCATTACATATTCAGCTTGTCCTCCGACCCATCCGCCCATGTCCACATAGCCGTAAGCCGCGCCAGGACGCGAAGGATTTACATTCAAACAAATTCCTGTCTTGCCTTCCTTACAGTTCCTACATCTTCCGCAAGCAATGTTGAAAGGTACTGAAACAATATCTCCAACTTTTATAAATTCCACATCTCTACCTACCTCCACAACTTGGCCCGTAATCTCATGCCCTAAGACAAGGCCTGCGGAAGCAGTTGTTCTGCCTCGAACCATATGCTGATCCGAACCACAGATATTCGTGGAAACAATTTTTAGTATAACCCCGTGTTCACATTTTCGATCTCCTAATGCCAATTTAGGATAATCTATTTCTTGTACTTGAACCTCGCCTGGACCCATGTACACAACTCCATGATTTTGACACATAACTTTTGAGTTTAAGTGTTTAAAAATTGATTTAAATTACAGTGCAGAAGCTCCAGCTGACGCTACAGCATGGTCATCCTCAACCGTACTTCCACTGACACCTACGGCTCCGATGATATTGCCACTTCCATCTTTGATTACCACGCCACCAGGGAATGTAATCAACCCATTGTTGGAATGTTCGATGTTGTATAGTGAACCCCCGGGTTGAGAAAGTTTGCCAATCTCGCCAGTGTCCATATTGAAATACCTAGCTGTACGAGCTTTCTTTTGGGAAATATCAATTGAACCCAACCAAGCATCGTCCATTTTGTTGAAAGCAACCAGATTGGTGCCAGCATCTACAACAGCAATATTCATTTTTACGCCTAATTCTTCCGATTTTTTAATAGCAGCATCCACAACTTTTCGTGCTTGCTCTAATGTGATGTTACTCATAGTTTTTAAATTTTAAGTTTATATCCATAAAGTTATTCTATGTGCAAGAAGGATTGTGTAAGTATAGTTTCATTAAGTATTACTATAGTCCCAAAATAAAATTTTAACTTTATGTTACCGTTAATCAATAGTTGTTATGAGTAATACCATCGACCTATTGTCCATTCAAACTCCCGAACATCTACGAAGTGGGCAAGAGCATCAAACACGTTTCGATTGTGGCGAGTTTGAGGTCAATATTTTTGAAACGTTCCAGTCATCTACCAAAGTGAAAATCACCTATGAAGGCCTGTCCATTTCAAGTATGATCCGGGGGCATAAAACAGTTTACACCAAAGAAGGGGAAACCTTTAAATTCTTGCCTGGTTCTTCACTAATATTGCCTGAAGGAGAGACTATTTTCGCTGATTTTCCAGAGGCAGATCTTAAAAATCCAGTCCAGTGTGCAACCATCCTGATCTCAAAGGACTCCCTTGAAAGTCAATTGAAATTCTTGAATATTAATTATCCAGAAGGCCAAGACTGGACTTTGGATTTTTCGAACTTTCACTTCAACAATAATTCAGGCTTGGTCCGTGCATTCAACGAACTGTTACATGTCGCTACTCAAGACGAACCTAACCTTCCTTTGAGTGACTTATTGTTGAAGTCTTTGCTGATTCGCATAATTGAATCCCAAAAGGAACACTTAAAAGAACAGAATAGCATTACTGCAAAGAGCCAGTTGCATGTTATCAAGAATTATATTAAGGAAAATTTAGGGCAGACATTGAGCTCAGAAATTTTGATGAAGGTTGGCAACTGTAGCAAAAGTACCTTGCACAGAATGTTTGAAACCTATTGTGGAAAAACACCTGGAGCATATATCCTACAAGAAAGAATGGTGAATGCCCGGAATTTATTGTTGCAGGCAGATTCAAATATTTCTGACGTAGCCTATCAGACAGGATTCAGTTCCTTAAGCTATTTTGTAAAACAATTCAAGGCTTTTCATAATTGTACTCCCGGGGATTTTATTAAAAAATTTGGCAAGTAAAATCTAAGATTTTATAAAATAAGAAACCCCAACAATGGTCGGGGTAACTTGGATATAAATATATGTAGTTTAGTCTAATTGTTTGATCTGTTGACAATGACATTATGAGGGATTGGTCCTTCAATGTTATTACTGTCAAAAGCTTTTTTTACTAATTCTTGAACTTCAAAATAAACTGTCCAATAATTGTCTTGGGTAGTGTAGGGTCTGATTGCCAATGTAGTCATGCCATCGGCAACTTCTAATACGCTTACTTCAGGAGTAGGTTCTGCCAATACCATAGCATGTTGCTTCATAGCCCCAATAGCAACTTCTCTGGCCTGATCGATATTTTGATTAACTGAAATAGCCATTTTCAAATCTACCCTTAGATTACCATGAGTATTATAGTTAGTAATTACACCTGTTGAAAGGGCTCCGTTTGGAAGAATAATTGTTTTATTTTCTGGAGAAAGGATGGTAGTATTAAAAATTCCAATTTCAGTGACAAGACCCAAACTGTCTTGTGCTTCAATTAAATCGCCTACTTTGAAAGGTTTAAAAACCATTAACATAACACCACCTGCTAAATTTCCCAATGATCCATTCAGTGCTGCCCCGATAGCAAGACCTGCTCCAGCCAATAGTGCAGCAAAACTTGTAATATTTACTCCCAACATGCCAATTATAGCAAGGAACATCAGAATAGTTAATGTAACCTTGACAATTGATACCAAGAATTTTTGAAGGGAAACATCGAAATTCTTGTTCGATAGCATCTTTTTGATAATTGCGCCGATACGACCAATAAGCCATTGTCCAATTAAATAGACCAAAATAGCGCCAAGTACTTTCGGAGCGTAGGCAAGAGCCATGTCTTTAATCTTCTCCATCCATATGCTGCCTTGGTCGAGAAGGCCGCTTGCTACGGGAAGGGTACTGTCAATCTGTAATAATTTCATAATAGAACTTTTTAATTCTCTAAAAGAAAAATTCATGCCATTTTAATGAATTTATGTAGTAAAATATCTACTAATAATTTAATTAATAAGTTAAACAGGGAGTAATAGTTTAAAATTTAAATAGTTAAGTACTGTGTTGTTTAAATTTTATTAAAAAATAAAGGTGATTACCGAGCTTTGACTTCTCTGAAAATATAAGATTGTATATTTTTTAATTTTTTCCTGTGCATTTTTTAATCCATTTGCATCATTTATAAAAAATTGATGACTGATTTTTTAAATGCAAATAATAATAAAACATTATTATCACCATTTCCTAAATTGAAAATTGTATTTTTAATTATACATCAAAAAATTGTTTGAATACCTTATAAAACCTGCATCTGTCAAATCACATATTATGAGCGATAAATTTTTAATTGATGAACAAACTCTAAAAGACATTCAACTCCGGGATAGACATAGCCGTACCATTTTAGAATTTTTTGACAATACCATCACAGATGGAGGCATGTTCTATCTAATGGATATCTTTTATAACCCCGTGCTAGATGTCAATATTATTAAAGATAGGCAGATCAAAATCCGCCGATTGGAACCTGTTGCAGATGAAGACTTCCTTTTTTATCGGGTGATAGTAAAGGATTTAGAGAAATATGTGAAATCATCTCATTCCGGACGGGCCGCCTCATTAACACTGATGGATTTTATAGGAGTCAGAACTCCGGCATATTATTATAAAAAGAGATCCATACAAGAAGCCTGTGATTTTATGATTAAATGTCAGAATTATTATAAGAAAATCAATCAAGATGTAGCTTATCCAGATGTTGAAAATATTATTCAGTTGATTGAAGATTGTCTTTCCTTGATCTTTAAGAAAAAGAAATATGATGCTGATAAATTAAGGATCAATATATTTAATATTGAGAATTTTGATAAAATGATCCGATACACATTGGCACCTAAAATCAAGAAGATAATTGAATTCTTTTATGAAATTGATGCCTTCCTTTCTGTTGCCAAAGTCTCTAAAGCTCATAATTTCTGCTATCCAGAGGTATTTCCAAAAAACGAAACCGGAGTTATAGAAATGAATGGAGTATATCATATCTTTCATAAAAATCCAGTGGTAAACGATGTCAGAATGGAAAGGGACAAAAAGATTTGGTTTTTGACAGGAGCAAATATGGCCGGAAAATCTTCTATTATAAAAACCATTTCAACGGCTCTTTATCTTACGCATATTGGATTTCCTGTTCCTGCGGAATCTATAAAAACGGATTTAATCGATGGAGTATTTACAAGTATCAATTTACAGGATAATCTAGAACTTGGGTATAGCCACTTTTATGTAGAGGCCATGCGTCTGAAAACCATAGTAGACCAATTGCCCAAAGACTCAAATGCCGTTATCATCCTAGATGAGCTCTTTAAGGGGACTAACCACAGCGACGCCTCAAACGCAATCTTGAGAGTGCTTGAAAATCTTGCCTCTGTAGACGGACCTTATGTAATTGTTTCATCCCATATCACTGAACTTTCAAAAGAACTGGAACATATTCCATCCATAGGGTTTTTCAAAATGAATATTGAAAGTGACCCCGAAGGACTCCCTATTTTTACATATAAAATCAAAGAAGGAGTGGCTGAAGAAAAATTGGGAATGTGGCTGTTGAAAAAAAGCGGCGCATTTGAATCTATTGATAAACTGAAGAGTTAAATAATTTATAAGTATCTAAATTATTTCATAAAAACACCTTTAAACTTTATAAAGGTGTTTTTTTATTATGTATTTTTAATGATATACAATTATTGCTCGCAATTTTTTGCAGCAGCCTAAACCACAAATGTCATGAAAATTAATAGCTTAAAATAAATTGCCTTTAATCTGTTATTAATATGTATTTCAACTCTCACCTTCAGTTGTTCTAATATAAAAAAGGAAACTCCTTCAAACATCAAGATTGGAGTTGCGTTATACTCTTTCAATAAATTTTCATTTGTTGATGCTGTGGAAAAGGCTAAGTCAGCAGATGTTAATTTAGTGGAGGGATTTTCATTCCATGAACTGGGAGGACAATTTGGAACAAAAAGATTGTTAGACCTATCTGATGAAGAAGTTGGACAACTTAAGAAAACCTTAGATTCAACTAAGATGACCATGCCGTCTATCTATGCTGATGCCAAGACTCTAGAAGAATGGAAGCATCTATTTGATCAAGCAAAAAAAATTGGATTAAAATTTATGGTTGGTGAACCTGACCCTCAATTTCTAGATGATATCAATAGAATGGCTGGTCAATATCAAATGAAGTTCGCCATACATGAGCATGCTAAAGGATTAAGTAAATATTGGCATCCAGATTCTGCATTGGCAGCTATTAAAGACAGAGAAAATCTGAAAATCTGTGCTGACATAGGTCATTGGGTACGTAGTGGATTGGACCCTGTAGAATGTTTGAAAAAAGTTCAAGGAAATGTAATCAGCGTCCATGTAAAAGATTTAGACTCATTTGGAAACCTAAATGCAACAGATGTCAATATCAGCACTGGAATTATAGATTATCCCAAAATCTTTGAAGAACTGAAACGGCAACAATTTGATGGGTATGTTTTCATAGAATGTGAACATGATTGGGAAGATAATTTAAAAGATGTAAAAGAATCCGTAAATTATATCACCCAAGTATCAAAATAAACTAAACTATGCATACACAAAAAACGATTGAAACCCTGCATTCTCCCATTAACCAACATGGTGAGGGGCCAATTTGGCATATTGGGCGTCAATCAGTTTTTTGGGTTGATATTCTTTCTGATCAAATCCTGGAATATAATTGGAATCAAAAACAAGTTTTTACTTATCCGAATGCAAAAATGGTTTCTGCCATATTTGAAATAGAGGGACAAAATGATTTTTTGTTGGCAACTATACAAGGAGGTCTTGCAGAATATGATCTAAATAAAAAATCGTGTATAGTATTTAATGACCTGAATATAGACTGGAAAGAAACTCGCTGCAATGATGGTGCAGTAGATCCAGATGGAAATATATGGTTCAGTACAACTCATATTGATCATGAAGAAGGAGCAGGAGATTTATTTTATTTAAAACCTAATGGCGAGATTATTAAAATTTTGGAGAAGCTGAGCATTTCAAATGGTCCCTGTTGGACTCCTATTGCGAATAATATGTATCATACTGATAGTGGGAGTCGAATTATTAAAGAATACAATCTTTACAATAATGAATGGAGGGCTACATCTAGGCAGATTCAGATTTCTGAAAACCTTGGATTTCCGGATGGCATGGCAATGGATTTAAATGGAGTATTATGGGTAGCCATTTGGGGAGGATTTGCTGTTGTAGGTTATGATACTGATACTGGTAAAATGGTTGCAAAAATCGATCTGCCTGTTCCCCATGTATCATCATGTGCATTTGTAGGTCCAAATTTAGACACCTTATTTATAACAAGTTCAAGAAAAGGACTGACAGATACTGAATTGGAAAAATACCCTGATAGTGGAAAAGTATTTATGGTTCAGATGGACTCCAAAGGAATGGAGATGAAAGCATTTAATAAGAAATTTTAAACACCTAATTATGAAACTCAGAAGTAAAGAATGGTTTGGTAGAAAAGGAAAGGACGGATTTATTTATCGTGCCTGGATGAAGAATCAGGGTATTCCTGCGGATATGTTTGAAGGAAAGCCGGTTATTGGGATCTGTAATACATGGTCTGAACTAACCCCATGTAACGCTCATTTCCGTGATTTGGCGGAGGCCGTAAAAAAGGGAGTTTTAGAAGCAGGGGGATTTCCTGTTGAGTTCCCAGTGATGTCACTTGGGGAAACATTGATGAAACCAACTGCCATGCTGTTCAGGAATTTGGCGAGCATGGATGTTGAAGAGTCTATCCGGGCAAATCCAATTGATGGTGTGGTATTGTTATGTGGTTGTGATAAAACAACTCCATCTTTGGTGATGGGGGCCTGCAGTGTTGACCTCCCTACATTGGTAGTTTCTGGAGGAGCAATGTTAACTGGTAAATTTCAAGGAAAGGATATAGGTACTAGTGATGTATGGCGTTTTGCGGATGCTTCCAAACAAGGCACAATAACAGAAGAGGAAATGAATCAAGCAGAGGCAGGAATGTGTCGGAGTGCGGGTCATTGTGCTGTAATGGGTACGGCATCATCGATGGCAAGTATGGTGGAAGCATTAGGATTGACATTGCCAGGAAATGCAGCAATCCCTGCAGTCGATGCGAATAGAAAAGTATTGGCAAGAATGTCAGGAAGAAGAATTGTTGAAATGATTAAGGAAGATTTAAAAATGTCTAAAATCCTGAAACGCGAGGCTTTTGAAAATGCAATCATGGTAAACGCTGCTATAGGTGGGTCTACCAACTTTGCTATTCATTTGATGGCAATCGCCGGTAGGATAGGTGTCGAGCTTGATCTTGAAGATTTTGACAAATATTCTAAGGGTGTTCCATTAGTTGCTAATCTACAACCTTCAGGGAAATTCTTTATGGAGGATCTTTATTATGCAGGTGGAATTCCTGCTGTCATGAATAGTATTCAAAAATTCCTGAATACAGATGCACTGACAGTAAATGGTAAAACCGTAGGAGATAATAGCTCAGACAAAAAGAGCCTCAACGACACCGTTATATCAACCATTGAAAATCCTTTCAATCCATTGTCCGGCATTGTTGTATTGAAAGGAAATTTATGTGAAAATGGCGCTGTCATTAAACCTTCTGCTGCAACTCCAGCACTCATGAAACATACTGGTAAAGCAGTTGTTTTTGAAGATATAGAGGATTATAAAGTCAAAATAGACTCTTTAGATTTGGATGTTGATGAAAACAGTGTTTTGGTGCTAAAAAATGTAGGGCCTAAAGGTTATCCCGGAATGCCCGAGGTGGGTAATATGGGGATCCCTAAAAAACTATTGGATAAAGGAGTTGTCGATATGGTGAGGATTTCAGATGGTCGAATGAGCGGGACAGGTTTTGGAACCGTTGTTCTGCATATCTCACCAGAATCAGCAGTAGGTGGAATGTTAGCATTTGTGCAGAATGGTGATATGATTGAACTTGATGTAAAAGCTAGACAATTGAATCTTTTGGTGGCAGATGAGGAATTGGCAAAAAGAAAACAAAATTTAAAGTTAGACCTTAATAAATATACAAGAGGATATTGCAAATTATATGTGGATCATGTTGAACAATCGCATTTAGGAGCTGACCTAGACTTTTTAAAAGGAGGATCCGGCAGTGAAGTGTTAAGAGATTCACATTAATAATTAAATAAGAATGGATAAAAAAAGATTTGCAAATAAAACAGCAATAGTTACTGGTGCGGGCAAAGGTATTGGCTATGAAATAGCCAAATGTTTAGTTCTTGAAGGTGCTACGGTAATCTTAAATGACGTGGACCTAGAATTAAGCGAGAAAGCAGCCAATGAAATTTCTCAGTTAGGCACTTGTATACCTTTTTCTGGTGATGTAGCTGAAGCTGATTTTAATAAGGAACTTGTGGAATTTGCTATAGCTCGGACGAATTCACTAGACATTGTGATGGCAAATGCTGGAATTACATTATTCGGTGGTTTCTTGGACTATAAGCCGGAGGATCTATATAAAGTTTTACAAGTAAATATTGGTGGAGCGTTTTTCTTGGCTCAAGCTGCAGGCAAATATTTGATCGATAATAAAAAGAAAGGATCGATTTTGTTCACTTCTTCAGTTACAGGACATCAGGCGCATAAAGATCTTGCTGCTTATGGGATGACTAAAGCAGCGATTGAGTTGTTGGCTAAGCATTTGGTCCTTGAATTATCACCTTATGGAATTAATGTGAATGCAATAGCACCAGGAGCCACATTGACCGAAAGAACATTGGAAGATCCTGATTATGTTCGAACCTGGGCTAATTTAACTCCAATAGGCTCTGCTGCAAGTCCTAATGATATCGCACAGGCAGCTTTGTTTTTGGTGAGTGATGAAGCTCGACATATTACTGGACAGACCTTAGTGGTGGATGGTGGATGGACATCTGTTAGTCCTTCACCTTTTTAAAAAAGCAATTTTGAATTTCGATAAATACTGGTTTAAATGTTTGATTATGGAAAATAGAAAATTGAGAATGGGAATGATTGGTGGCGGACAAGGTTCTTTTATTGGAGCGGTACATCGATCTGCTGCTCTGTTAGATGGAAAAATTGATTTGGTTTGTGGAGCTTTCAGCTCTCGGCCAGATGTTGCAATTGATTCTGGGAAAGATCTTGCACTTCCTTCTGATCGAGTTTACTCCTCTTTTCAGGAAATGATTGAGAGAGAAAGAGAATTGCCAGAAGATATCAGGATGGATTTTGTGTCAATCGTAACTCCAAACAACGTTCATTTTGAACCCGCAGTCCTTGCGTTGAAAAATGGCTTTCATGTTGTAATAGATAAGCCAGTTACATTTACACTCCAAGAAGCAGAGGAATTGGCAAAGGTTGTGGAAGAAACAGGCATGATGCTATGTCTGACACATACCTATGTAGGATATCCAATGGTGAAGCAAGCAAAAGAACTCGTTGATCAAAATAAAATCGGTAAAATTCGTAAGATCATGGTGGAATATCCACAAGGTTGGTTGAGCAAAGGAATTGAAAATACAGGCAGTGTTCAGGCAGCATGGAGAACAGATCCTCAAAGAAGTGGTAAAAGTGGTTGTATGGCAGATATAGGTACGCATGCTGCTCACCTTGCTGAACATGTTTCAGGATTGAAAATTACACATCTATGCGCAAACCTCAATATTTATGGAGAAGGAAGGTTATTGGATGATGACGGCGATGTATTGCTTAAGTTTGAGGATGGGGCAACTGGTGTTTTAAGTGCCTCGCAAGTAGCAACCGGTGAAGAAAATGCCTTAAAATTGAGGATATATGGAGAAAAGGCTGGATTGGAATGGCGACAGGAAGAACCAAATACACTCCTGGTTAAATGGGTGGATCAACCAATTCAGATTTATAGAACCGGTGGAAACCAAGGCTATCCCTTAGCAAAATATACCTCAGCATTTACGCGAACACCAACCGGACATCCAGAAGGATATCTGGAAGCATTTGCAAATATCTATCAGTCTTTTGCGGTAAGACTCTTGAAGGAAATTAACGGAGATAACCAACAGGTGGATTTCCCTGAATATCCAGGAATAGAAGAAGGAATCCGAGGAATGAAATTTATTGATAAAATAATCGAATCCAATGACTCAGATGAAAAATGGACAAGATTTTAAATTAAAACTTTAAAAATGAATTTTTTGAGAGGATAGATTTCATATTAAAAATTTTTCCATTACGAGATATAAACAAATTTTAATAGTTAATCCATTGGATTAACTATTAAAATTAATTATAAAATATTATGATATAAAAATCTATAAATTGAATAATTATAATTCTATAAATTATTAATAATCAATATGTTGTAATTTAAATAATAGGATGGGTTGATTGCTTGACAGGTATAGATTATGTATATTTATACAATTAAACTAATCAATCATGCTAACTAGAAAAGACTGTCAGAAAGCACTCAAAAAGTGGCAATCTTCTAAAAAAAATTTAAATGAAGTTTTACGGCTTTTTCCATCTAATAATGTTTTCGTAATTACAAGGGAAGATATTCAATGGATTAAGAAAAACAACCAAGCAGATTACTTTCATATTTTTGTTGGAGTACATGAACGCAAGGCTGTTTTAATTTATTCTCCTATTGATGCCTCAGGTGCAGATGTCAAACTCCAAGAATATCCATTTTCATACTTAACTGAGCTTGATAGGGAATTGAGATTTGTAGAAAAAGAAGTCACTACACTGACAAAAATTGCAATCCTTTCCAAAGACCTAAAAGTTATTTCTAAAATTAACAAAGAAAAATTACCTCTTCCATCACATGATATCGAATGTCAAGATCTTATTTTAAAAGAAATTGAAGATTGGAGAAATAATGCTGCTGACTGGTTCTTTAAACAGGTTAGTGAGTCAAAAGGTGAAGGGATTTTCAATATGTTTACCGTTCCGATTGAAGATATCGGAGCAGGAGAATGTGATGTAATCGCATTATTTGCATTTAAATATTCCAAGGTTTATAATCAATTCCTTCCGACCATCATTTTTGTACAAGATGAAAGTGAACTATTCGAAAATTCTAACTTTTTATCTGTTCAAAGTAATGTCTTCAACTGGTCTCAGCCATGCCCGCCATTCTGTCGAGATAAGGATAAATTAACGATTCAAGAAGATTAATTATGTTGTTTTTATACGTGACCATAGGAATTTCTAACGTCATGTTATTCTTGGCTAGTATTTGGAATATTAAAGACCATTTTAAATATTCCGACCCAGGAAGAAATCTAAGGATGTTCTTGATGTTTTTGTTGGCAATTGAAATCATATCAAAACTCTTTATCTACTTTCTGTATGCTACAGATATGAAATTCCTATTTAATATTTTTGTAGCTGGGGAACTCTTACTATTAACAAATTTCACCAACAGTCTTGCACCTCATAAAAATCAATTCTCAAAATTATATTTGGGAACATTCCTTTTATTGATTGCCGCTTCAGTGTACAATGAATTTCAACCCATTTTTTGGATGAAATGGATCAAACCAATATCGAATATTATTATTGTGCTTGAACTTGGAAGATGTCTGCTCTTTTCATTGAAAGCAGGTTATCAAAACCACTCTAAGAAATTGTTTTATGTGCAATTTGCCCTCTTTCTTTATTATTTTGTATCAACGATATTATTTCTTGTATTAAATCAATTGCAATCTCTGAACATAGAATATGCCGGATATTTATGGTCCATCAATAATATATTGTCTTGTAGTTTATATGCCGTATGCCTTTATTATTTCTACTCTACGCGAAAATCTATATAGAGATCTATGAAATTTCTATATTGTTGATATTGGCAATTATTATTGTCGTATTTGTTTTCCTATTGTATAATCAATATTATAGGAGACTACAAGAAGAGAATAATTTGAGACATCAACAGGAATTGCAATTTGAGGTAGATTCGAAGGCATTGGCAATCAATACGCAGGAAGAAGAAAGAAAAAGAATTGCAAGGACGCTACATGATGAACTAGGTAATAAATTGCAAGTGCTTAAGCTTAATTTAAACAGTTTCCAGGAGCAATTGGATTCAGATCAATTTTTGGTTTTTAGAGAAAAATTGGACGGATTAATAGATACAACGCGAGAGATATCTCATAGAATGTATCCGGTGAACCTAGAATATTTTGGATTGGTACTCACGTTAGAAGAAATGGAAAGTAATCTTGTCGGATATGATTATAAGCTATTCTTATTACGGCCATATACTGAAAGACCTTTAAGCTTTGAAGTTCAAGTCTACAGAATAATCCTGGAGTTTGTCAATAATACTATTAAGCACGCCCATGCAAACAAATTGCAAATTTATATCAGAGATACAGGTACTAACATATCATTTTTATTGAAAGATAATGGGAGGGGGTTTTCTATGGATAATAAAAAAGGAATGGGTCTTTCGAATATGAATACAAGGGTAGAATTACTTAATGGTAAATCAAAGCTGAGCTCGTCGATTGGAAAGGGAACAAGGTTAATTATGGTTTTCTCTAAGCATGAAGGTCATGAATGAGATTAAAATTGCATTAATGGATGATGAGTCATTATTCATCGAAGGATTGAGTCTGCTTATAGAAAGAATTCCAAATTGTAAGGTTGTTTATAAAAACAGTGATTCATCCACTTTAATGGACGATTTCTACAGCTTGCCTGAAATTGAAATTCCGGATATTCTACTTTTGGACATTCAGATGGAACCAATCTCAGGGCTTGAGTTGGTAGAGAAAATTTTGCCAAATTTTCCCAAGGTTAAAATCCTGATCCTTTCTTCTCATTATAAATCTAATATGATTGGTCATATGTTGAAGCTTGGAGTCTCTGGGTTTCTTCCTAAAGTAATTGATACCGAAACATTAAAAAATGCTATTCAAACTGTTTATCAAACTGGAGTATATGTTTCAGCGTCAGACTATCAATTACTGCATCAATATCTAAACAATCCAAATAAAAAAGTATCATTTGACCTAAAAGATCAATTGACAGAACGAGAAATTGAAGTGATCCGTTTAATCTGTGAAGAATATACCAATATAGAAATTGCTGAACAATTGTTTCTCAGTAAGCGTACTGTAGAAAGTCACAGACAGCGGATATTAGATAAATTAGGATTGAAAAACACTGTTGGGTTAGTAATATATGCCTTAGCCAATGAAATATTCGTCCCCAAAAAGTAAGTGATTGCGTATAAATACTGAATCCTAAATTTCAGTTTTTTCGCTCTAGCTACTGAATGATTGAGTCCTTAAATTTGATATATCAAGAGAGTAATAGCTTGAATATTATTTTAACCTCAAGAATTCGATTATGTCAACCTTACAAAATAATACTTTCAGCAATCAACAACTGTTGAACAATAATGTAGATTCTTACGACCCAACCATGTCGAATTATATTAATACGATTGTTGCCTATAATTTTTTGCAAGAAAAATATCTCGAAGATCTGAGTTCTCCTTCTGAAAAAATAAAAGAACAATCAGAACAGAAATGGAATAATATTAAGGTTCAGCTTGAGAACAACATTAGAACCATTTATAATAGGTTGGATCAAGAAAACAGTCGCTTTTTAGAAGATGCCAAGCAAATTCTCGAAAAGACAATAGGATTAAAAAATCAATCTTCAATTGCTTAATATGTAAACATTCAATATGGAATAGAGCGTAATTTAAAACCAATCAATCATAGTTTTTATTTATCTAAAATCACACTAATTGTTAAACCCTATATTCTTCTCTCCACATTCAAGGAAAAAAACTTGAAAATTTGGAATGTTTGGGTATTTCAAATAAGCATCACAGATGTTTATTGATTAAGTTTAGTTAATAAAGTCTTCGGCCGCTCGACTGAAGGCTTTTTTTATTTGTCCATTTCATTGACAATGTTTTCAATAACTTCATTGACGTGATGATATTTTAATAGGGGAGCAGCTTGGCCAGCCCAAAAAGACTTAAAATCAGGATTTGATTCCGTATTCGCGGGATATGCTCCAAGTTTACCAACAATCTTCCCTTGCAATGGATAAGGAGCAACTGAATTCTGATAATCTTTTAGTTCTTCTGTTAATCGATTTCTGAGTCCTCGAGATAATCTACCTGTAAACAATTTAGTTAAAGTTGTATAGCGTGCGTCAGTTGAAAACAATTTTTTTCTATGTATATTACTTGTGCCTGATTCCTCCGTCGCTAGGAATGCTGTACCTATCTGTACAGCGTCTGCTCCCAAAGCAAAAGCTGCCTTAACTCCTCGAGCATCAACTATTCCTCCAGCAGCAATGATAGGGATTTTTACATGGTCAGCAACTTGAGGTATTAAAGAAAAAGTCCCTACCAAGGAATTTTCTGGCTTATCCAAGAATGAAACTCTATGACCTCCAGCATCAATACCAGTAGCTACAACAGCATCTATACCAGCGTTTTCAATCGCTATAGCCTCATCTAATGTGGTTGCAGCACCAATTGTCTTAATGTTCAATTGCCTACATTTTTCCAAAATGTCTTCAGAGGGAATCCCAAACACAAAACTGAAAACTGCCGGCTTTACTTCAAAAATTGCCTCTATTTGATTCTCAAAGGTGGGGCTTTCAGGTAAAGGATATGTAGGTGGTTCGGCGCCAACTTCATCAAAGTAAGGTTGGAATATCTTGATGATATCAGTTAAGCTTTGTTCATTGAAATTCATCGTTTCTGGGTCCACATCGTTAACCCACAAATTCAGGTTGAAAGGCTTTGAAGTTTCCTTTCTAATATTGTTTGATATCTCTATAATCTCATGGGCATAAAAGGGTTGACACCCATATGAACCCAATGCTCCTGCATTTGAAACAGCTGTTGTTAAAGTTATTGAAGAAATTCTTCCCCCAAATGGTCCTTGAACTATTGGAAGATCAATATTTAAAAGATCGGTAAGCTTCGTGTCTTTCCACATAGCAATTAGTTTTACATTAAATTTAACAGGATTAGAAGAAATACAAAAATCCTTAAGGTCAAAATTACAAAGAGCTGATTAATAGAGAGGATAAAGGGTGGACAATTGATGTTTTTTATTAAAAATAAATATGCATTTTCTCAATGATTTTCATCATTAGATTATGAAACCATTATTAATTATTGCACAATTATTATTTTGTTTTGCTGTGTATCCTCAACAAGACTCATTAATAAAAGAATTAGATAAACAAGTAATTTCAGAATTCAATGATTCATTATTAGTTAATTATAGATTTTCAGCTGGTATTACAATTGATAAAGAAGGAATAGTTTCAATGGATTCAGCGACCGATTTATGGGAAAGAAATCAAAAGGAAAAATTGTTGAAAATTTTTAAGGACTACTCAAATAAACTTTTAAAAAACCATTTGCACCACTTTAGTTTTATTTGGGATTATGGCAAGCTTCATTTTAGCCATTCTTATTCAGAAATTGATACGGTTGATAATAAAATATATTCATTTGGTCCACATGAGTATTTTCCTAGTTATAAAGGAGGAATGAATATATTTTTAAATAAATTAATTTCCGCCCTTCATCAAAATATAGATTCCACACAAATTAAAAATTGGTATGATCCCATAGAGATTCTGGTTGATACGAAAGGAGGTACAAGATTTTTAAATAATAAGGACAATGAGCTAATTCCAATATTAGATACTTTGATTTTCGATAAATGGATGCCTGCAATATATTATGCTTCAGGCTTAATAAATACGGTGATAAAAATTAAAATCTTAGATAAAAATTGGATATTAAATAATAAAATAGATGCYAATTATAATATGCAATTTTTGTCATATGCATTTGTCTTAAATGAATTTTTTAAAGATAAACCAGTTTATTTTTCAAATTCACCGAAAAATAATGGCAAAACATTAATTTCAATGATGGTTGATCATTCGAATAACAAATTAAGTGATCCATTAATTCACAAAGGTGACCCAATAGAAGGAAAAGAACTTATTGAGTTTGTCCTTAAGTTGAGCAATAATGAAAGAGGAATACCCAACGAAGATTTCTATAATTTTCACAGAATGTATTTTTATCTCGAAAATTAAATTTTTGTAATTTTTTATATTAACGCCTCAATCTTTAATTTCAAATTTTTTGAAGAAAAAGAGAACCAACAAAAACTGACTATATCCATAAACAGCATCTTCTATCGGAATGGTTAGCATTCGAATTCCTAGAAAATCATTTGGGTTATAATTTACGATAGGGGATTCAAGCCCTGTACCAGTTAAAACTCCATTCACAGGGAAAAATCCTAACATTAATATCGTGAATACTAAGGAGGCTTGTCCAATCCATTTTACTCGAACTATAAAATGCAAATATATTAATGTGAAGATAGTTACAATAGCTGTTATTAGGGTATATATTTTATCGTAATGAAGCAGTGCTATCAAAGAACAAACAATGATACTTACAAAAACAATAATATTGTTAAATGCTGATGTCCATTCTAATTTGAAGAATTTGTCAATGCAGAAATAAGTGAAAATGCAGGAGAAAGGAATAAAGATAAAAAACAAACATTCTTCTAAAGGCAAGGGGCCAATGTTTAATCCGATTGTATAATTTTCATTGAACCACCAAACTCCATGGTTTGTAAACCATATATCCCATGCAATAAATGGTATAGCTACAATTATAGCTGCTTTCAAAAAGGGTATAAACTGTTTGTTGAATTTTATTCTTTTATCAAAAGATGCTATAAAACAAATGATGACCGTGAAAAATAATATTAATAAATAAGTGTATTTCATGAGTTATCAGTTTTGTTCTTATACATTTGGAAATACTTTATTGGTACATATAAAAACCCGAAGCATTCTCCATCTTCTTTTCCAAGATGCTTATGGTGCTGTTTATGAGCTCTTCTTAAAGCCAAAAAATATGGGTTTTTGGTATGGCTGAAAATTTTAAACCGTTGGTGGATAAAGATATCATGAACAAAAAAATAGGCAATACCGTATAGCATAATACCTAGTCCAATAAAGAATAAGTAATTGTAATTATCCAATGATCCAAAATACATCAATGCGATAGTCGGTAAAGCAAATATGACAAAGAAATAATCATTTTTTTCCATAACCGTTGTATTGCTATGGTCATGATGATCTCTATGTAGATACCATAAAAATCCGTGCATAATATATTTATGAATGATCCATGTCGCACCTTCCATCAAAATAAAGGTCAAAATCAATATGAATATGTTTAAAATCATGGTATTACAATTTATTAATCACCGACTGAAAATAACTCGTTGATATTATTTCGGACTATTGCTGAACTGATTGCCTTCTGATTGGATTTTATAAACTCCTTATCTGAATTAATGTTCGAATTATACCCTAAAAATGAAGGGGCATTTTTTTGAATCGATAATCGAATAAACCTGAGTTCAACTTTCTCGGGATCTAATTTAATCGCCTTTTCAATATTATTTTTTCCCTCCTTAAAAGTCTTGAGCTTATTTATTGGATTAAAAACATGATTTGCCCAAATAGTTTGCAACCCGCCTAAATAACCCAAATTGATCGGACTATCATTTTTTTTCTTCAATTCGGAAATCATTCTTGAACATAATTGCTTGTCTTTAATCGAAGCAGTATAATTTGTCCTGACAAAATCAATATCAACACCATTAATATTAAAACTGATCAAGAATAACAGTATCGAGATCATTTTCATTATAAAAAAGCTGTTTTATATCTCAAATAACTCTTCAAAGCAACATAAGCTTTTTGGGTATTCGGAATCCGAGTTCTACTCTGGAGTATTTCTTGAGATGATTTACTCTTAATCTTCTCAAACAAAGAAAGGTAGTATTTGTAGGCAAGATAAACTCCAAATATCGATGAGCTTGGCAACTTCTTGATCCCAATAAAAGCTTCTTTAAATTCCAGTTCAATTTCTTTTTCAATCTTACTTTTTATATCGTTGTCAAAAATGCTCATATCGATATTTGGGAAATAACTCCTTCCCAATATTTGATAATCGTCCTTAAGATCTCTTAGGAAATTTACTTTTTGAAATGCTGAACCTAATTTCATGGCATAAGGTTTTAACTCTTCATAGCGTACTTTATCACCTTCTGTAAAAACCTGTAGACACATTAGACCCACTACTTCAGCAGAACCATAAATATATTCATCATAGAGCTCCGAGTCATAAGTGATTTTTTGAAGGTCCATTTCCATGCTATGTAAAAACCGTTCGATTAAATATTGGTCAATTTTATAATGATTGACAGTTTCTTGGAAAGACTGTAAAATAGGATTCAAAGAGATTCCTTCTTGAAGAGCATGGTCGGTCTCGATCCTTAACCTTCGTAATAGCTTCTCTTTGTCATATCCATGAAAACTATCTACTATCTCATCGGCTAAGCGAACATAACCATAAATAGCATAGACAGCCTTACGAATTGATGGACTTAAGGCCAATATTCCTAAAGAAAAACTAGTGCTATATTTTTCTGTTGTTTTTTTGCTAACCTCATAGGCCAACTCATCAAATAGTTTTTTCATAGTTTTTTATCTAAGATTATTAACTTCTTTTGCTACAATATTTCCTGAAATAATAGATGGAGGAACGCCGGGACCTGGTACTGTCAACTGACCTGTGTAAAATAAGTTCAGAACTTTCTTGTTCTTGATTTTTGGTTTTAAAACAGCAGTTTGACTTAAGGTATTTGCCAAACCATAAGCATTTCCGCCAAATGCATTATAATCATGTATAAAATCACTGACACAATAACTTCTCTTATAGATTATTTTGGAGGCCAAATCTTCGACTCCAGCATGGCTTTCAAGCCTTGAAATCATTTCAAATAAATATTTTTCTCGAGTTTCTTCAGAATCTTCGATATGAATCGCCAATGGCATCAACAGAAATATGTTTTCACATCCCTCAGGCGCTACATTCGGATCAGTCTTTGAAGGACAACAACAATAAAACAATGGATTTTCTGGCCACTTTTTCTCACCATAAATGGTTTCAATATGCTCATTCAGATCGTGTTCAAAAAATAACGTATGATGTTTTAAGGACGGGATTCTTTCATTAATTCCGAGATAATAAATCAAACAGGAGGGAGCAAAGGTTTTACTTTGCCAATAATCTTCTCTGTAATTCCGAAATTCCTGTGGCAGTAAAGATTCTGTATGATGATAATCTGATGAGGAGATGATAACATCAAAACTTTGCCTTACACCATTTATGGTTAAATAGGAAACATTGTTTTCTTCTACATCAATTTTTTCTACCGTTTGGCTGAAGTGAAATTTGGCGCCTTGATGTTCTGCCACTGTCTTCATAGCTAAAACTAACTGATAAAAACCGCCCATCGGATAATGAGTGCCAAGTGCATACCCTCCATAATTCATTAAACTATAGAGAGCAGGTATATTTTTTGGAGATGCTCCTAAAAAGATCACCGGAAATTCCATGATAGTCCTTAGGTTTTGGTTGGTAAAATATTTGGACACATACTTCCTGAAGTTTGTTAGAAGATCTAATTTTATAGCAGAGCTGGCTATTTCTGGACTTACAAATTCGAGCCAATTGTGACATGGTTTCCTAACAAAATCCCGCATTCCAACTTCATATTTGAATTTCGCAGATTCCATGAACTTATCCAGCTGAGCTCCGGAACCAGCTTCTTGTTCTTCAAATAATTCCTTCAATTCATCGTACTTTTCTGGAATACAAATGCTTTGACTGTCAAACTTGATTTCAAATTGTGGATTTAAGGATACTAAATCTAGAAAATCAGTGGTCTTATATCCAAAATCAGAAAAGAAATCCTCAATAATGTCTGGCATCCAATACCAACTGGGTCCCATATCAAAAACAAAACCTTCGTCAGTGGTAAACTGCCTTGCACGTCCACCTGGCTGATCATGTTTCTCAAAAACATGAACTTCATGACCAGCTTGAGCAGTATAGGCAGCCGCCGATAAGCCCGAAAAACCAGAACCAATTATTGCAATCCTCTTTTTTGATTTATTATTCAACATTTCGATCTTGTATATCTGGATTTATGTATCCGCTTGTTTTTTCAAACCTTCCCTGAGCAAATCTTCTCCTTCGATGTTTTTATCATATATCTCTTTATGGAATACACTCAATTTATTTAATAACTGAATCAATGTCATTTTTTCTGAAAGGGTGAGGTCACCAGAAACAATTTTAGTAGCCTCTCTAATCTTTCCCATATGTTTCTCTAATTCATCTTTCCCAGCTTTTGTAATAAATATCAACTTGCTCCTTTTGTCCTTTTCAGATTCTACCTGATCTACCCATCCATGTTTGATTAACCTATTTATAATTTGATTACCCACAGGCTTTTCATGAACATTTTTACGTATTAGGTCCATTTTCGACATGGGACCAAAAGAATTTAGATTGATCAGATAAATAAAATCCTCCTGTCCTGAAAAATCAGACCCTTGAATAGCTGCTTTTGAATATGATTTGCCATATCTATTCATATGAACAATAAAAGTACTTATTACACTATCCGCACTTCTTCCATTTTTCTTACCTTCCCAATCCGGTTCTGATTCTTCAGTTGATCTCCTTTGAGTATCTGCAATCCACTCTTTAAATCCTTGGATATCATTTTGATAAAGAGCTGATTCTTTGCTTTCTTCTTCAAATTCTGCAATTAGCTCGACTAAATCTTTTAGAAAGTTGATTTCCATAAATATTTAATATAGTACAAATATAAACTAAAAATGTTTTAAATAATTTAAAAATAGTATAAAAGTATACTAAATAGTTCTTGGTTAATATTTTAATATGTATAAACCAAAAAAAGGGGAATACTTAAGTAACCCCTTTTAGTTCTTAAAAAAGAAACTGTACCTTACAAATCACTTATTCTTTTACCTTCTAGGCTAGAAAATCTGGGATTTTTGGCTTCTCCGATCTGCTGATTTTTATAAATACTTGTATTCCCAGATAACAAGTAGGATACTACGCATGCTATTGCCACATATACGCCACATTCTACACCAAACAGTTCGATTGCCATTATCGTACAGGCAATTGGAGTATTAGTTGCGCCAGCAAATACGGCTACAAAGCCCATTCCTGCCAGTAAAGCCAAAGGTAGAGGAATGAATAAGGCTAAAGCATTTCCTAAGGTTGCTCCAATAAAAAACAAAGGAGTGACCTCTCCACCTTTAAATCCTGCGGATAGGGTGATAATGGTGAAAATCATTTTTAAAGCAAAATCATAGGATGGCAATTGATTGGAAAATGACTCAACAATAACTGGTATTCCTAATCCTATATATTTTGAACTCCCCATCAAGAATACTGCAGCAGCAACGATAATACCGCCAACCACAGGACGCAATGGCGGATATTGGATTTTCGTTCTGAAGATATCAGATGTTTTATGCATTAATTTACTGAATGTTGATGCACAAATTCCGAAGATTAATCCAGCAATGATTGCATAGAGTAGGTTTGGAAGTGATAATTCAGGTACAAAATCAATATGATAATGGGTATGCTTTGCCTGCCATAATTTGGTGATCCAATCTGCAAATGCTGCGGTTAGGAATGCTGGAAAGATTGCATTATATCTTATTCTGCCCAGCAAAAAGAATTCCATTCCAAAAATTGCCCCTGCCAACGGAGTACCAAAGACAGAACCAAATCCACCGGCGACTGCAGCAATCAATAAAATCTTTCTATCCGATGAACTTAGCCTGAAAGGCTTTGAAAATTGATCCGCTATTGATCCCGCCATTTGAATAGCAGTACCCTCTCGTCCTGCTGACCCTCCAAATAAATGAGTAACAATTGTGCCTAAGTATACAAAAGGTGCCATCCTCAACGGAATAATGTCCTTAGGATGATGGATATTGTCGATGAGAAGATTGTTTCCAGCTTCTACATTTCTTCCATAATAGTGATAAAGTAGACCAATCAATAAACCCGCAACAGGTAAAAATGCAATCATCCAGATATGATCTTCCCGAAAATTTGTGACCCAATCCAAGGAGATCAAAAAACCAGCTGATGCAGAACCAATAAATGATCCAATGATCAGACTGAAGAGTGTCCATTTAAGGATATAAATCAATCCCGGATAATGTCGAAAGAAAAATCGTAAAGAAAGTTTAGATTTCTTAAAAGCTGATTTTTGCACGTTTGTTGAAATAGAATACCTGATAAATTTATAAAAATTTATCAATTAAGACCCTATCGACAATCTTATTTCGTCCTTTTGGCTAAGATTTCTTCAATCAATTTTTTGGCATCTTTTGAGACCTTTTGATAAGAATAATCATTTGTATATGCAATTCCTGAATTATATCTAGAAGTTACAGAATAAGTAGCACATAAATAATACAACATTTCACCATTTTCAGCAAAAGGAGAGTATTCAGACTGTACTCTAAAATCAAGTGTGCCATCAGGTTTTAAAATATAAAAACAATGCTTATTGTATATTTTAGTACTTTTCCCATCTTCATATCTTTCAAATGCTAAGATTTTCTTTCCAGCAATATTAAATTGCTCAACACAAAACATATCTTCTTGTTCAGTTCCTACAAGCAAACTGTCTGCATAAGCCTTGTAAATATTCTTTTTTAAGGGTTCTGCTTTCTCATATTCCTTCAGATGGTAATAACTTTGAATCAATTTGGATTGAGCAGTATAATCTTTCGGATTCATTTGAATTACATATTCGAAAAAAGGAATTGATTTTTCAAAATTGCCTTGTAATGATTCAAAAAGTCCCAAATTATAATTGTACATTAAATCCTCATCAGAACCTTTTTCAACATGTTTTAAGGCTTCTTGAGCTATATTTACCGCAAGGTCAAACTTCTCCATATCCACGAAAATCAGGCTAATTTCATTATATGCATAGAGGTCATTCGGGTCAAGCTCTATTGATTTTTGAAAGGATGTAATAGCTTCTGATGGTCTATGAATGTTCTTTAAAATAGTCCCTTTTAGAAAATGACTGGCTGAATTATCCTCCTTTTCTAATGCTAAATTTACAAGGCTTAGGGCTTTCTCATAATTTTCTTTAATCGAATGAGCGTATGCTATATAAAATAACGAACCAGCTTCTAGGTTCTCAAAATCCTTTGAATATTTAGCAATTATATCATCGTATTTTTCCCCAATAAAAAGCTTCTCTAATTCCTCAGTTCTTGAATCAGTTTCTTGAGCAATCAATAAATTAGAATGTACAAAGAAAAATAAGAGGAAAACATAAATTAATTTTCTCATAATCAGGGTTATTAATAATCAGATTGGTTCTTTACGTTAAAGATAATAAAAATAAATTGCTGGATTTTATAAATTTCCCTAACATTGTTAGGTGAAACCTAAGATAAAACACATTTATCTTGAATTCCACTAAACCTAAAATCAAAGTTTATGTTAAAAATTTCTTATACTCCATTAAGAATATTGATTCTATTCTTGTTCTTTTTCTGCGTTTCTACCTCTTATTCTATTTCAAAATCAGCTTACTTTCAACTTAAAGTATATCATTTTAAAAGTTTGGACCAAGAGCATTCCATTGATCAATATTTAGAAAAGGCATATTTACCTGCAATGCATAAATTGGGATTTAAGCATATTGCTGTTTTTAAACCCATTGAAAATAAAAATAATGAGGACAAAATAATCTATGTATTTACTTCAGCCAACGACCTTGAAAAGTTTGTCCATTTAGAGAAAAACCTATTAAAGGACAAACAATATCTGGAAGCAGGAAAATCGTACTTAGATGCATCTCATAGTAATCCTCCTTTTACGCGAGTCGAAACTATATGGATGCAAGCTTTTGAGGGCATGCCATTTATGGATATTCCTAAGCTAAAATCAAATAAAAATGAACGTGTATATGAATTAAGAAGCTATGAGGGACCAACCGAAAAATTATCCTTGAATAAAATATCAATGTTCAATGATGGTGAAATAGGTATTTTCAAAAAATTGAACTTCAATGCAGTTTTTTATGGGAAGGTGATAGCAGGTAGTACAATGCCAAATCTTATTTATTTGACAACCTTTGAAAACATGAAAGATAGAGATGAACATTGGAAAGCTTTTGGTCCTCTATATAAACCTATGGCAGAGATGCCTAAGTATCAAAATAATGTCTCAAAAAATGTAACAATCCTCTGTATCCCAGCTGACTATTCAGACATTTAAAATAAGTAAAAAGGCTGATTAAAGAATTAAATCGGCCTTATATATTTTAGTTCCATTTTTAAAACCTTTCAGCTGTCAACTCCATATTGACTATAGCGCCGGCAAAATTTCCTGTTGCTACAGCATTGGCTACGGATCTCATAGGACTTGAATTATCACCAATAGCAAAAATGCCTTGAACCGTTGTTTTATGGAAACTATCTACTTGAAGATACCCCAGGTCGGTCAATGCACAACCTAGTTGGTTAGGTATATTTGAATTTTGTTCAAATGGTACTGAAGAATAGATAACATCGAAAGCAATTTTACTTCCATCACTGAAAACTACATTTTTAATAATTCCCTCGGTTTGTTCCATTTCAACAACTTCTTTGTCGATTATTGAGATGTTGTGTTTTTTTAATTTTTTTAATTGTTCCGGGTTTAAAAAATTCTTCCCACCTGTAATAATGCTGATTTTATCAGTCAAATTGTTTACAAGTTGAGCAATATGAAACGCCTTTTCATTATCGATCATAATTCCAGTCTTTTTATCTCGGAACTCATATCCATGACAATAAGGGCAATGAATAACTGTCTTTCCCCAACATTCTGAAAAACCTTTGATGGAGGGAAGCAAATCTTTAATACCGGTTGCAAAAATCAATTTATTAGCATTATAAACTTCACCTGTGTCGGTAATGATTTCAAAATAATCATTAACTTTTCCACCTTCGGTCGCTAAAGAATTTTTTAAGTCAACCGTTTTGTATTTTAAAACCTGCTCCCTAGCTTTATCAGCAATTTCTTTTGGAACTATACCGTCCTGTGTTATGAAATTATGAGAATAGGGTGTATAGCGATTGCAAGGTAAACCACCGTCAAGTATTAAAACATTTTTTCTGGAACGTCCTAGGGACATAGCGGCTGAAAGTCCAGCATAACTTCCTCCAACTATAATGACATCATATTTATTATCCGTTTTCATATTGTGATTATAAATCAGTAATCAGACTAATGAGCTAAAACTTAACAAATATAGATATACAAATGTAAATGCTACTAAGTTGCGTTTAATAATATTGTCATAAAATAAAGCCTCATTATTGAAGCATTACTTTATTCAGGTAATTTCAGGGTGCTAATGGCTATTCTATTCCAACCGTTTATGGTAACCACTGCCATTATGATTTGCGCTATATAATTATCATCAAAGATTTTTTTTGCTTCATCATATGTTTTATCTGATAAACCATGTTTGTGGATAAAAGTAACCTCCTCAGTAATCGCTAGAATTATTCTTTCTTCTGATGAATAACTTTCTGTTTCTCGCCATGCATCCAATAAAAATAATCTTGCAGCTGTTTCACCATCTTTCAATGCATCCTGTGTATGCATATTGATGCAATAAGCGCAACCATTCATTTGAGACGCTCTAATTTTAATTAGGTGTAAATGTGTTTTGGAAAGCCCACAGCTATTTAAAAAGCTTTCTAAGGCAAGCATGCCTCTATAGGCTTTAGGTTCAAGATCCTGGATGTTTATTCTTTTGTTCATTGAATATTTTATTAAGTTCTTTTGTTTGATAAGTCAAAATTACAGGTAAATTAACAAAGAAAACTTAAGCCAGTTTAAGAATCCAGGCTAATTACTTTTTCCTTTTTTTAGCTTTGATTTCACTTAAATATTCTGGAGTCATATTTAAAAACGAGGCTAATAAATTCTGAGGAATTCTATTCGTGAATTCAGGGAAATTATCATTAAAATGATGATAGATATCTTCCCGGGAATAATTGAAAAGGTATTTAATCCGAAATTGTGAAGCTGCATAGGCTTTTTGATACAGTAATCTAAAGTATCGTTCTAATTTTGGAAATTTCAATAATAACTCTTCTTGATCCTTGTGGTCAAGAATTATTACCTCTGTTTTTTCGACAGCTTGAATAGAAAAATTTGCATTAGATTGATGTGAAAATGCATTGTAATCAGTAAGCCACCAATCCTCAATAGCAAACTGAATAGTCTGATCAATTCCCTTCTCATTGATATAGTATAATCTTAAACAGCCTGCCAAGACAAAATAATGATATTTACAGCGACTTCCTTCCAGTAATAAATGCTCTTTCTTGGAGAAAATTTTTGATTTGAAAAATTTATCCAACTCTTTTTCATCCTGTGAACTTAGTTCAATAAATTTTCTGAAATGACTAATAATTTTACTGGAATTCATGTAATCAAAAATGGATTTAATATGCAAATTAAGATAAAATAATGTGATGGTAGATAATTAGTAGATACATGTTTCGCCTTAGTAAACAGTTTGTAATGAAAAGTTGTTGTTAAATTAGACTGTTGTTAGGCATATTTGAAAATAACAAACCAGTAATTCCCATAAAGAAACATTAAAAATATTTACTATGGAAAACAGTAAAATTACAGAAGCAGAATTACGTGAATGGATCCAAAAATTAGATCTTCCACCAATTATATTAGAAATTTATAATGAGAAGATTAGTGATCCAGTTTTCAGGGAAGAATTAGGATATGATTATAGTAAACCTTATTCTATTCTGGACCTATCTCCCAATGAACAAGAACATTACAAATTAGATAGATATAAACCAATATTGGAAATAAGAGGATCGACGATCCTCGCATTTGATACTCATCGTAACGGATTTATATTATATTCATTGGAAGAAAACATTGAAGAACCTAATTGCTTTACTTGGGATGGTGCTTTTCTGGATGAAGTATCTTTTTGGTTTGAAAATGAGATGTCTGAAGAGGATATATTTCACCTAGGAAATTTACTCAACTTAAAATACACAGAGGAAATTATCGAAAGCTTGTCGGAAGCTGAAGACAATGATGAACTTAGCACCTTTGAGGAAAAGGATGAATGGATGGAAAAAGTAATTAAAGAGTTGAAATTAAGAATCGATTAATTGATAAAATTATTTATTGAGTAGGAACATAAGTCGTATGCATTGTATACGACTTATGTTTTTTAGAATTTTTTACAGTTCAGCTGATTGTTGCCAAATATTGATGCCAGCATCTTTTGCATATTGGTCAATCTGATGAAGCTCCTGCTCAGAGAATTCCAAATTCTTCAAGGCTCCAACGCAATCAACAACTTGTTCTGGCCTACTTGCTCCAATCAATGCGGAGGTTACACTTTTATTTTTTAAAACCCAAGATATGGCCATTTGTGCCAATGATTGCCCTCTTGATGAGGCAATTTCATTTAAAGACCAAATATTCTTGAGATTATCCTCTGAGAGAAATTCCTTACTCAATGATTTGTCCTGACTGGCACGGCTATCCGCAGGTACTTTATTCAAATATTTATTGGTCAGCATTCCCTGAGCAAGGGGAGAAAATACAATTGAACCTAAGCCCAAATTATCCAAAGTATCCAATAGGCCATCAGATTCTACCCAACGATTCAACATGGAATAGCTCGGTTGATGGATGATAAAAGGAGTTCCCAAAGACTTTAAAATATCATAAGCCTCTTTGGTTCTTTGAGAGTTGTAAGAAGATATACCAACATATAAAGCCTTGCCAGATCGTACAATTTGATCCAATGCCATCATAGTTTCTTCCAAAGGTGTATTGGGGTCGAATCGGTGCGAATAAAAAATATCAACATAGTCAACACCCATCCTCTTTAGAGACTGATCACAGCTTGCGATAACATATTTTCGGCTTCCCCACTCGCCGTAAGGTCCTGGCCACATGAGGTATCCTGCTTTTGAAGAAATAATAAGTTCGTCACGCAAGCCTGCAAACTGATCTTTCAAAATCCGGCCAAAGGCAAGCTCCGCACTGCCGGGAGGAGGGCCGTAATTATTGGCCAAATCAAAATGATTAATCCCCAAATCAAATGCAGTTGTGCAGATGTCCACTTTTTTTGAATGTGCTGTGTCATCCCCAAAGTTGTGCCACAACCCCAAAGAAATAGCAGGCAAACTTAATCCACTCTTGCCACAGCGATTATAGAGCATATGATCGTAACGGTCACTCTTAGCTTTCCAGTCCATATAGTTTAAATTGATTGAATTTAAAACCTGAAAATAATCATTATTGTTTTGGTTTCAACGATGCCAATATCATTTTATAATCTGCGAAAGGATTTTTAATCTAATTCTATTTATTAATGA
This sequence comes from Sphingobacterium sp. 1.A.5, assembly GCF_002734235.1. Lineage (NCBI taxonomy): Bacteria > Pseudomonadati > Bacteroidota > Sphingobacteriia > Sphingobacteriales > Sphingobacteriaceae > Sphingobacterium > Sphingobacterium sp. 1.A.5. The sequence goes on along the minus strand of NZ_PEBA01000023.1, from coordinate 188,421 downwards.
TTAATTTTAAGTGAGTTATAAAATAATCGTGATCTTATTGTTTTCTGAAAAATGTCTAGAAAAGTATTTTTTGTTCCCATTGCCATCATGGCAATTTTGATCGGTTTATATCCATTAATGTATGTATTTGTACCTCATCAATATACTTTTCTTGGAACAAAAATCTCTGAATTGTTAAAAGACAATCTATGGATGGCAGCATTCTATTTTCACATTGTTTTTGGTGGGTTGGCTTTATTGGTTGGATGGATTCAATTCCTTCCAAAAATTCGACTTAATAAACCTTTTATTCATCGAAATATCGGTTTGTTATATATACTTTCTGTTTTTACAAGTTCAATTGCAGGTATATATATGGGATTCTTTGCAAATGAAGGTGCTGTCGCATCATTAGGCTTTGTCATTTTGGGAATAATTTGGCTAGGAAGTACGCTACAGGCTTTCAACCAAATTAAAAAAGGCAGAATAAATTCACATCAAAAATGGATGATTTTTAGTTATGCTGCATGTTTTTCCGCTGTTACACTTAGAATCTATCTTCCATTATTAAATATTTCATTTGAACCTTCATCAGCTTATAAAATTGTGGCATGGTTATGTTGGGTTCCAAATATAATGGTTGCAGCTTTTATTAGCAGAAAATTGAAGCTGTAATAATAGGTTAAATCCCAAAAACTGATTTTTTATGGTAAAATTAATTCAACAGAGCATACTCTTATTTTTAATTCCTTTGGTTTTTCATTCTTGTGATTCAAATTCACAAAGGGGGTCGGATATTACAGGGAAAGATTCAATAAAGAAGGAAGAAATAGTTTCTGATACTTTAAATTCTATCAATAAAGATATTATTAAATATAATCTTACTGATAAAAGTGTTAGGGTACTTTGGCGTGAAACAAAATACAGTGAAGAATATAAGACTGATATCAATACGATTGTTTTGGATGAAAACTATCTAAGTACCATTTCTGAACCTGAAAAAGCTGTTCTCGGATTAGCATCAACATTTATAGGCAATGAATGTGAATGGGATGGGAAAGCGGATGAAAATAGAAGCAATTTAAAATGCAAGGTTTTGTGGGCCTTGAATTTAGGTTATCAATGTTCGCCAAGCCACTTGGATTTTTTAAGGAAATGGTTTCGCGGAGATAAAGAAATAATGGAAAGCCTGGAAGCATGTCCGACTATGCCTGATGGGGCAACTATACAAGATACTTTTGATGAAATAAATATGGATGTCAAAGGCAGTCAGATTATAATTTCATTTAAAGCGAGTGGATTTAATCTTAGAGAGGCTAGGGGATGGGACTGGACAGAAAAACATACTTATAAACTAGAGGGTGTCCAATTGTTGTTGGTAGATAAAGAAATAACCCCTAAAGTTCAAAAAACAATTGAGGTAGGAGAAGGCTAACTTAATTCTTCAAAACTAGAGTGTCATGAAAAAAGGGTCGACATTTTTGTCGACCCTTTACTTGATTTTCCATCAATAGAACTTATCTAGAACTATTGTCTTTGTCCATTGTCTTATGTCTCTTGTCTTGTGTCTTATGTCTCTTATCTAAATTTCCAACCTTAATACCCTTCATTTTGGGTTAAATTAGGGTTAACAGCGATTTGTTGACTTGGTATTGCAAAAACAAGGACTTTAGGGTCGTTTGTTACTTGTTTCTCTTGCCAAGGCTGCAAGAATTTTCCGAAACGGATTAAGTCTTGACGTCTCCATCCTTCCCAGTAAAGTTCTCTTGCACGCTCATCCAACAGATTGTCCAGCGTCAATGATGTAAATGCTGGTACGTTTCTATTGGCTCGGATAGAATTCACAAGTGTTAATGCTTCTGCAGGAGATCCTGTTCCGCCACGTAGTATGGCTTCAGCTTGCATCAATAATACATCAGCATATCTGAAAACTACCCAATCATTATTCCGTTGACCTGTTACAGCATAGTCAAAGGCATACTTCATAGGACGAATCCCTGCAGTTTCAAGTGTTGCCCCAGAAGTTCTGATAGTAACTGCTGCTGTAAATGAGAGCGGTGCCGACGACGGGTTACGAGCCATTAACGGTTGGTTGGTAGTCCAATTATATTGCTGACCTGCAAAGAAACCAACATTTTGTCTGTGGAAGTTTTTCTTTCTATTTGATGTTGTATCTGCTGGATAATCATAATAAATACCTCTGCGCTCGTCAGTGGCACTGAATTTATCATAATAATCCGAGAGAGTGCACCATCCGTTCCAGCCTCCTGGCCTCATATTATAATGAGCAATCGTGTTCCAGGTACGATCTACATTACCGCCACGTTCGCCATTTTTATTGAATAGGGTGAATATGTTTTCTGTGGATTTTGCATCGTTGTCAGGCGCAAAATTATCGAAATACTTGCCTTTTGCAGCAACACTGTATTTTCCAGATGCTGTAATCTCCTTGGCCAAAGAAATTACTTTATTCATGTCCTCAGCCGGATAAGTAGGAGCCTGTCTGTTTAAAAAGGTTCCTTTGTTCAGGTATACCTTCATCAACAAGGTTTTCGCAGCATTTTTGTTCGCAATATATGCTGCATTCGGCCCATTGTCGGGTAGACTGGCTATAATTTCTTCCAAGTCCTTGATAATATAATCCATTGCAGCCTGAGGTTGCAAAACTTCTGGAGCTATACGGAAATCTTCAAATGATTCTCCTTCCCTCAAAGGCACAACACCCCATAAATCTAACATGTCAAACATGGTCAATGCTCTCAAAAATCGAGCTTCAGCCGCCTGTTGTGCACTAGGATTGAATTGCAGAACATTAGTAGCATTGAAAATCGCACTCCCTAAACTAACAAAGGTGTTGTTCATATAACCGTTGTCGGCATTCCAAGTGTGTAGATGTATAGCACGGTGCATACCGTTATCATCCCAGTCACCACCTCTTGTAGGTGCCATCGCTGCATCAGTGGAAATCTCCTGCAATACCCAACGCTGCTCCTGTTGGTATGGTGTATTCAATGAATTATAGGCCGTGATCAATAATCCCGCAGCATCTACATTCGAAGCATCTCCTTCCTCCAACTCGCTATTAAATTCCTCATTAAGCTTTGTACAGGAAATTGTACCTCCCATTAGGGTTCCCGCTAAAGCTAAATATAATATTGATTTTAATTTCATCTGTCTAAATTTTTTAATGATCAAATACGTTGATATCTACGGATTAAAGTGAAAAATTCACACCCAACAGAATGTTCCTCGATGGTGGGTAAGGTAAATACTCAATACCTAAAGATGGAATTCCATTGGTTGCTCCATCTGTATTCACTTCAGGATCGAAACCAGTGTATTTTGTTATAATAAACAAGTTCTGGCCTGTCAATGAAACATTGAAGTTTTTGAATGTTTTCCCGATATCTCCAACACGATAACTCAATGTTAAGTTTGCCAATTTCAGGTAATCACCTTTTTCCAAGAACCTTGTGGATGGTGCCGCAGAATTAGATGTGGATTCTTTAACCGACGTGTCAAAAAACTGACCTCCAATATTTCGCGAAGACAGGTTACTGATACCTAAAACGGTCGCTGCCGTATTATTGAATAAATAATGACCCATTGCACCGTTCATATTAGCAGATAGCGTAAAGTCTTTATAACTTACGTTAGTTGATAATCCCAATAATGTGGTTGGGTTAGGGCTATTGGCATAAAATTTATTGATGGCAGGGTCATTTTCCGTGCTAGAACTACCGTCTAGACCTCGGTACATACTCATACCAGTCGTAGGGTCAATACCTGTATATTCTGCCAAATACCATACATTCAACGGTTGACCGTTAACCATACGTTGACCTAATACTCCTGAAAACCCTTGACCTCTCAAGGCACCTGTTTCATAGTAGCCTATCAATCCACTTACATTGTTTTTTAAGAAAGTCGCATTTGCTGTTAAATCCCAAGTCCAATCTGTATTGTTGATGATAGTTCCGGTCAACGCAATTTCAACACCTTTGTTTTCAATCTCTCCATCCAAATTCACCCAAATACGTCCGCCTGGTGCTGGTTGTGCCAACGTTTGTTCAAACAAAGCATCCGTTGTTTTCTTGTTGAAATAATCAATGGATCCATATAAACGGCTCTTAAGAATGGCAAAATCAATACCCGCATTGATAGTAGATGAGGTTTCCCATTTCAAGTCATCATTACCGTAATTGACCTGACTAACACTTTGATTTCCAAATACCAACCTGTTCAATGAAGCTCCTGATGGGAATTCTTGGTTACCAGTCATACCCCAACCTAAGCGGATTTTTAATTGATCAAAAATTTCATTCGATTCCATGAAATCTTCCTCGGCAATATTCCATGCTAACGCTAGAGAAGGGAAGATGGCGTATTTATTGTTCTTACCAAATTTAGTTGAACCATCTCTACGAACTGTGGCTGTCAATAAATATCGGTCTTTATAGTTGAATCCTCCACGTAAAAACATGGATTGAAGTTCATTCTTTGGACTTCGGTAAGATGAAATATCACGTGTCGAAACTGGAGAATATTGCAAATAATCAAAATAATCTAATCCCAAATATTTAAATCCACCTCCAAAGGTCATGTTGTTTCTGTAATTGAAATTCAAATATTCATAACCTATTAATGCATTAACGTTCCAATCTTCATTGATTTGTTTATTATAAGATAGGGTATGCGTCATTTGCAAATTCGTCTCATTGTTGTTGGAAATAAATGCTTGTTCATTCTCCGCCGCAGATGGGTCGATCAATCCTGAACGATACATACCTTCACGACTACCTATTTGGCGCATTGCACTATAAATAAAGCGATATTCCAAATCATCAGTGATCTTATAGTATGGAGCTACATTGACAACGAAAGTATTGGTTGTTGCTTGATCCTTGAATGCATCAATACTTGTCAATGGGTTTCTTGTTGTCGTACTCACAAAAGTATTATTACCTTGATCGTCCTTTAATGGACGGGTTGGATTCCATTGCATTGCTTGAGAGATCACATTACCTTCTGATCCTACCATTGCATTGATAGGTGCATATCGGTTATCCAATTGTGTTAGGAACAATGAAAAATCCAAGCCTAATCTTTTGTTTTCCAAAAAGTTAAAGTTACCGGTGAAGTTTCCAGTATATTTTTTCAATTGAGAGCCATTGATGACACCATTTTGATTTAAATAACCACCTGAAAGCCTATATTTTCCGTGATCTGTACCTCCAGAAACATCTCCATAATAGTTTTGGGTAAGGGCTTGACGGGTGATTGCTTTAAATGCATCCTCATTACCTCCAAAATCTGCCTCTGCGATTTCGCCTGGTGTGTAATATTGCAATGCCTCTCTGAATCTTGCAGCATCTAGAACATCAGGATATTCACGCATTCCTGAAATACCAGCCGATGCACCAATTTGAATAACCGGTGATCCTGCATTTCCTTTTTTAGTTGAAATAATTACAACCCCATTGGCACCACGTGAACCATAAATTGCAGTTGCAGAAGCATCTTTTAAGATGTCCATGCTTGCAATGTCACTAGGATTTAAATATGTCAATGGATTGCCTCGGTCAGAAGAAAATCCGCCACGACCTTCAGGAAGAGGGGAGTTTCCTGCCATTGGGACACCATCTAATACGAACAAAGGGTTGTTACTCGCACGGATTGACGAGTTACCCCGGATACGAACTGTGGCCGCGCCACCTGGTTGACCAGTATTATTGATCACCATAACACCTGGCGTTTTACCCTGAATCAATTGATCTGGTGCTGTCATCAATCCTTTGTTAAAGTTTTTTGCCTGAATGGTTACCATGGATCCTGTCAGGTCTTTCTTCCTGGCAGTACCATAACCGATAACAACGACCTCATCAAGACCTTGGTCATCTGAAGCTGCAAGTTGTACATTGATATTTCCATCGGTAATGGCAACATCCTTGGTCTGGTAACCTATAAAGGAAACTTCTAAGGTTGTTGCGGTTTCAGGCACCACCAATGTAAATGATCCATCGGTAGCTGTTGTGGTTGCAACGTTCGTACCCTTAACCTTGACTGTAGCACCTGTTAATGGGCTGCCGGTGTCATCCTGAACCGATCCATTAAGAGTTTTCTGCTGTGCAAAAACTGGCATGGAAACGATTAGGGCCATAAGAGTAAGGACGTACATTTTAAGTAATGTCTTTTTCATACAATTAGAATCTAATGTTTTAAATGAATGGTTTATAGAATTGGGTAGGATAATAAAATCCTGAAAATTTTGCTTTTAATTAAAGCACTTTCGTAATGCGGATCTCCATGAAGTGAAGCTCCAAACATGGTCGAACTGGGTAGTCTTTTTCATATTTGTTTAGTTTTTGGTTATTTATATATATAAAAATCAACAAATATGTTACAATCAAGAAATCAAATGGTCTCAATCTTATATCAAACCGTATCATTGGGAACGGTGTCGGTAAAAATCTACTTAATTAGTATTTTTTATTACGTGGTTAAACATCTTTACTAAAGGTTTTAGAATTAATTTGTATTTTACAGTAACCTTATAAGCATACATTAAACTTACGTTATGGATTCAGCTCTTAATTCAAATTTTATATACCTATCCAACCAAAACTTAGAAAAAAATAAAGTGCAGTTCCCGGCAATTTGTTCCAATTTGGATGCCTCAAATCCGACCATACTTTTAGTAGAAAATGATAAGGAGTTATTGGCATATTTGAATAAGGAATTAAAGGTGGATTATGCTATTTTGAGAGCTAGTAACAGAGAAGAGGCGCTCGAAATTCTTAATCAACAAGAAGTTCATTTGGTATTGTCGGAAATCAAGATTCCCGATTTGGATGGGATACTTCTGTGTAGGCAAATCAAAAGCGACCCCCAGTTAAGTCATATACCCGTTATCTTCATGTCATCACAGTATGGAATTGAATTGAAAATTTTAGGTCTCAATAACGGCGCTGATATTTATATTGAAAAACCATTCTCCCTGGAATTCTTAAAAGCTCAGATACAGAATATCCTCCTTAACAGACAGAAAATAAAAAATTTTTTCACAAACACCAGAAATAACAAATCCAAAAAGAACGACCAAATTTCAACAGACCACTTTATGGATAAGTTGAATTTATTGATAGAAGAGAATATTTCAATGATGGATATTACGGTAAACCTTCTGGCAAGACTGATGAATGTGAGTAGACCAACCTTATATAGAAAGGTAGAGAAATATTCCAGCCTTAAGCCTAATGAATTGATCAGGCATGCAAAATTAAAAAAGGCAGCCGAATTACTTCAAACAAAGAAATATACCGTGACCCAAGTTTCTTCTATGGTTGGTTATTCGGTTCAATCTAATTTTTCCAGAGATTTCAATAAATACTTTGGTGTAAGGCCAAGTGTTTACCTTTAAGCCTAGCTGAAGAATTATTTTCTCAAAATCTTTTCCATAGATTTGCCTTTAGCCAACTCGTCAATAAGTTTGTCTAAATACCTTAACTTTTGCATGAGTGGTTCTTCGATGTTTTCAACTCGGTATCCACAAATTACCCCAGTTATAAGTGAGGCATTCGGATTAAAACGGGGAGCATTATTATAGAAATCTTCGAAATTGGTCTTATCTTCCAATATTCTCTTGAGATCATTTTCATTGTATCCAGTTAACCAAAAAATGATTTCATCAACTTCTTCCTTGGTCCGACCTTTTTTTTCAGCCTTAGCAATATAATGGGGATAGACCCCCGCAAAGGACATTTTATAAACTCTTTCGTTAGCGCCTGCTTTCATGGTATGATTTTTTAAACGAATAAAAATACAAAAAAGGTTGATGTCTCCATCAACCTTCATATGCTATATTTTCTCATTATTTTATTCAGATTTTATCTTTTTGAACTACATTCATATTCCTGTCTAGAATGATAGCACTGTTTTTCCTTTGGTGTGACCTTCCAAGACTTTGCTATATGCGTCACTTGCATTTTCAAATGGAAATACGCTATCAATTTCCCAATTGAAAGTGCCACCTTCAATACCATCAACTACATGTTGAAGGTTTTTAGGATTGCGTTTCACCCAAATCGGAATAACCCTATCCGAAGAAGTTTTCTTTCCAGCGATTGTACTGATTATACCATCTTTTTTAACGGTCGCCAATGAAGTTTGCGTAGCTTCTTCAGTTCCCGCCATATCTACAGCTGCATCAATTGGTTCTGGATGGGCAGCTTGGATTCTATCGATCAATCCCTCACCGTATTCGATAGCTATTGCTCCAAGGCCTTGAACATATTCTAAGTTTCTTTTTGAAGAAGTTCCTATAACTTCAATTCCTCTTTCTTTGGCTAGTTGGACCGTAATTGAACCAACACCACCAGAAGCACCATGTATCAACAGGGATTTAACAGGACCAATTTCATCCAAAATCGTCATCGCAGTCTGTGCAACCCCAGGAATTGAACCTGCCACTTCCCAAGAAATATTCTCAGGCTTACGGATTAAATTGCCAATAGGCACATCGATGATCGTGGCATGGGTGAAACTTCCGCCAGAACCTAATACTGCATCACCAATTTTACAACCCTCAGCATTCTGACCGACAGCTATAATTTCACCGCTGAATTCAGTTCCAAATGTTTGTGGTAATCCTGCATGTTTGAATTCACCAGTCATTCTGCGTGCATCAATTGGGTTGATACCGGCAGCCTTCGTCCGTATCCTCGCAAAACCTTCCGGTAAAGACTCTAATTTATATTCTTGAATTTCCAAAACTTCAGATGGACCGTAGGATTTTGCTAATAGAATTTTTGTAGTATGATTGTTAGTTTTCATATTGCTTTTTTTTGTTGAGACAAAACTAAAGATACTGTAAAGAAAGATTACTATGACTTACTTTTTGGTTACCGGTTACTTCAAGGTAACCTTGTCTATAATCGTAAATTCTTCATCCATTATTTTCAGAAATTCATCCTTGTGAATTCCTGCTTCTGATTTTAATTGAATATTTAGGAACTGATCATTTACATGATATACTCCTTTTCCATAAATACTATCAACTATGACCTGCAAAGGGAATTGTTTGATGTCAATATTATAGATGGTGTCCTGCTGTTTATCAATATCAAATTTATCAATATATCGATCTCTAAATGGAGTACAATCAACTTTTAATTCTATATTGTTTTTTTTATACTCTATAACTGGGTTCATTAAATAAGTGGCTGTAACCCCGAAAGTTAAAATTGAAAGATTCCATAGAGCATGATAAAAGATTGAATATCGGAAACCCAATCTAACTCGAATATATGCTAATATAAATCCAATTATTATTTGAGGTAGTACGATGATTAAGGCAACCGAATAGAAGATCCAGCTGTCGTTCATATAGTTCTCTAAATGAATAAGTCCAAAAATCAAAGTACTGCTGTATACTATCCATCTGAATCTCTTTCTCCAATTATTTCTAGAAATGAAATTGTCATAAAACCTTTTGTATGACAGAAAATATCTAAAAATAAATTCTTCAATTAGTGGAGCAAATATTCCAATAGCTATTATAACACCAACTGGCGATTCAAATAATAAATCCGGATGATTTATTAATGGCACCAAAAAATCAATGTAATATAATAAAGGAAGAATAAGAACCATTATAGCTATATTAAACAGAAATAAGCTGAAAAATATTTTAGAGACTGTATTTTTTGTTAATGGTCTTAATTTATGATCCGATGGGTTTTTAATGAATTGTAAAAAGTGGTAAATAATCCTTAGCATATAATTGGTTTGTGATGGAAGATATGAAATAAATTTGAAATCAAATTTATACTCCCAACATTTCTTTTGCTCCTTTTATATGAAAATCATTTTTTGTTTCCACGGCGAAAAATCCATAAGCTAGGGCGGTGGCCGCGGCTCTTTCGACCGATTGTTCATAGAGATGTTCCCAAGTTTGACCGCCAAGTTTCTTGTATTCTTCAATCAACAGTTTTAAGCTCTCCTCCCCAAAAACCTTTAAATGACCAGAAAAATCCATTGCTATATCACCCATATGTGCAGTAGTCCAATCAATAATACCGGAAACTTCATTTTTTTCATTGGTTAGGATATGGCCCGCATAGAGATCAGCATGGATAAATTTTGAGAATGCTGGCCAAAGACGTTCATTGTCAAGCCAATTCTTATACCGTGTTTCCAACTCATTTGAAATACCGATTTCAGCTTTTACAAGCTTAAGTTGATCTTCGATTTCTTTTCTGATTTCTGAGCTAGATTTTATCTTTAATTCCTTTTCTTTCACTTCAGATTCAGAAATGCCATGAAGTTCTAAAAGTACCTTTGCTAGAGAAGGAACATAATTGGGACTTTCTTTGTCCAAATTCCAAGTCACTTCATAAGTATTGGCATCGAAAGTTAAAGCAGGTTTATCTGTAAGAAGGGGGTAAGCTATCAATTCATGGTTTGCAATCCTCCAATCAGGTACCTCTACTGATAGATGTTTTTTTACTAGATCCAAAATATGCTTTTCTTCCTCAATTTGAACAGACATATCCTCCCGTCTAGGAATCCGGAGGATCCATTTTTGACCGTTAATATCTGTAACCATTCCAACCCTAAAGTCGATTCCCATATCATTGAAGGTAATATCATCTGTTATTACAAGACCATGTTTTTCAGTAAGGTTTTGAATTTCTTCTCTAGTCATAATTTTTTGATGGTTGTTGTATTATATCCTTCGATTTTAGATAAATCTTTCAATTTATCGTAACCTATTTAATATAAAACAATAAAAATAAATTTATCTTGAAAAATTTGGTAATTTATTTTCTAAAATGAGAAGATAAATTTCTCCTCAATTAGCATTAGCATTAAACTCTCAAAAGTTATTCCGATGATATATGAATAAAATTTAATCGAATAATTATTCCCCATTTTTATGACTCTTTTAACATTTTATTATCATTTTTTACAATTATCTTGTATCATATTTGCTTATAGAAAAATTAGTTTTAGAATAGATTCAAGATAAATATGGAAGCGAAATTCATTGACAGGGATATCAGTTGGTTGTATTTTAATGAACGAGTTTTAGGGGAGGCGAAAAAAGAGTCAACTCCACTTTTGGAAAGGATGAAATTCCTTGCCATTTATTCCTCTAATCTCGACGAATTCTTTCGCGTTAGAATACCCATGATATATGGGAAGCGAAAAATCATCAAGAAAAACAAAACTAAAAGTCAAGTAGAGGATTCTCAGCCAAGTACTTATAAGGAGATCAAACAAATCATCAGAAGGCAACAGAAATTATTCGGTAAAATTCTGGTGAAAAGTATCCTTCCGAAATTAAGGGAAGAAGGTATAATCTTGAATTATGGAAATAAAATTCCTGAGTTTGCAATACCTGAACTCAGAAAGCATTTTCAGGTGAATCTCGCTTCATATATACACATTGTGGACCTTAAGAAAGTACCTGATTTTTTTCCTCTAAACAATCAAATTTACTTCTATTGTACTACCAAAGAGGAGAACGCTTATATTATTAAAATCCCAAGTGAAAATGCTTCCCGATTTAAAGTTATTCATCATGATGGATACGATTATGTCTTTTTTATAGATGATATTATCAAGCATTTTATTCAAGAGAATGATCTATTTAAAAATTTAAGTCAGATTTATAGCTTTAAGGTTACGCGTGAAGCTGAATTGAACATAAAAGAAGAAGCAGGTAAAGATCTGAGTGAAGAACTGCGCAAAGAATTGAAGAAAAGAGATTTCGGATTAGCAACAAGGTTACTTTATCCTTTTAACCTGCCGGAATCGGAATTGCAAAATGCCCTTGAATACTTGAATCTTAAGAAATCAAATACCATGAAAGGTGGTCTTTATCACAACCTTAAAGACTTTTTTTCTTTTCCAATAGACAATCAAGATTTGCAATTCGAACCCTTTAAGCCGGTTTCTCAGTTGGATTCCTCAAATTTTGAAATGCCTAATATTTTCGATGTCCTTGATCACGAAGATATTCTGCTGCACACGCCTTACCATGATTATGATTTGGTGCTCAGGTTTTTCAATGAGGCTGCTCTCGATCCAAATGTTTCGCATATCTATACGACAGTTTATCGACTTGCTAAAGACTCAAAAATTGGTCATGCCTTATTAAATGCCGCAAGAAACGGAAAAAAAGTTTTTGTATTTGTAGAACTGAAAGCTCGCTTTGATGAAAGCAACAATATCCTTTGGGCTAAGAGACTGAAATCTGAAGGTGTTCATATTTCGTATGGTATCCCCAAGATAAAGGTTCATGCGAAAGTCGCCTTGGTCATAAAGAACAATAAATATTATGGTTTGCTTTCCACCGGTAATCTGAATGAAAATACAGCCAAACAGTATACTGACCATTCCATGCTGACTTCCAATCAAGCAATTTTGGAAGAGTTGCACCAGTTGTTTGTCTTCTTGAGCCAGAACAGAAGGAAAACAGTCGACGATAATATTGAATTCAAACATCTTCTCGTTGCTCATTTTAATCTTTACGAAGAATTCCTAAAGTTGATTGATTTCGAAATCAAGGAAGCTGAAGCCGGTAGAAAAGGAAAGATTCGAATCAAACTCAATAACTTGGAAGAAGAAAGTTTGATAGAAAAACTATATGAGGCATCTCAAAAAGGAGTTCAAATAGAGCTGATCGTACGTGGGATCTGTCGATTGATTCCGGGTATAAAAGGGATGAGTGAAAATATCCAAATCAAAAGGATTGTAGGCAGATTCCTTGAGCATTCTAGGATATTTAATTTTTACCATGCAGGAGATGATTTAGTGTTTTTAGGATCTTCGGACTGGATGTTCCGCAATGTGTTCAACAGGGTAGAGGTATGCTTCCCGATTAATGGTAAAAAGCAGAAAAAGGAAATACTGACCTATCTGCAAATCCAGATTGATGATGACGTAAATGCTTCCCTTATTGGTGAAGATGGAAAAAATGTTGAAATAGAGACCATAAAAGGGATCAATTCCCAAATAGCTATCCGGGATTTTTTGGACGAGAAATAGTTTGATTATTGGGGAGTCAATAACTTCACAACAATTACTGACTTTCTTCCTTTTTCCGATATTCCATTATCGTAATCTATTCCCATTCCTTTGGTTTGGATTCGATATTGGTCTATTCCATTTTCTATGAGATAGTTCTTAACTGTATTGGCTCTACGTTCTGAAAGAATTTGGTTATAGCCTTTGGAACCGCTCAAATCCGTCCAACCTTCAATATGAATAGTTGCTTTTGGATGAAGTTTTGCAAAAGAAATAACCTCGTTCAAAACGTCTTTTTGTATGTTGGAAGTTATTTCGAAGCTATCGAATTCGTAAAACACAGTATCTATTTTTGTGATTGGTTTCAACGTCAAGGCTATCGGAATTGAATCTACGGGATCAGCTTTAATTTCCATTGAAATTATTTTAGTTGATTTTTCAACCTTCGGTATTCTAATATGAGCAGGAGATACTCTCACTCTAGAAGTGCTAATAGCAATATTTCTATTCCGATCATAGCCTAATTTTATTCTTACTCCTAAAGCCAAATCAAACTGCAAATTAGAATTTGTGGGATCATGCCTCGTGATACCTTCAAATCTTTCATCTTCTAACCAATATAAACCTGGTCGAAAATACAAGAACGTTCTGTGATTAATTTGCTTTATAAAACTTAGATCTCCACCAAAAGAGTAACTCAAGAATTTTGAGTTTTGACCATCACTGATTTTCTTGTAGTTGGTTTTACTGTAAAGTCCAGGATTAAAATTATTTAGAAATAGAGTAGGGGCTAATTCAATGTTAAAGGAACGATGCTTTTTTGAAGTAAGATTCATTAGATTAACAGGGACACGAAATCCTGCTCTATAAAAATTTATTTCACTATAAATATCCTTGACTAGAAATTCCCCGATTTCTTTAGCTATAACTCCATTGCTATGGATCAAGTAATCTTTTTGCCAGTCTTTTGGACCTAGCTTTCCTTTCCCAATTCCAAGATCAAATTCAAGGGAAATCCAATCGTTGAATCTAAATCCTGGTTGAATATTGAATGTATATCCTGGATGGAATTTTTTTCCAATAGTAGATAAGTCTCCCCAGAATACAGGTATACCGCCCTGAGCGGAGAGATAAAACCTGTAAAATTCAGAATAGCTTTGAGCATAAACCTGTGAAGTGGATAAAACTAAACAGAAAGTAAAGATAAAATATATAATTTTCATAATTTGCTCAAATAGCTGATATATTCGTATTGGTTAATTTTGAATACAAATTTGCTTAAACAAATAATGAAAATCAAGTATTTTGATTATAAAAATAAAATTTAACGATTTATAATTAACTAAATATTAAGTATTTACGCTTACTGAATGCTATAACCTCCATCTACCACTAGTGTATGTCCGATAACAAAACTCGAGGAGTCACTACATAACCAAACAACTGCATTTGCAATTTCTTCAGATTTTCCCAAACGCATTGCCGGAACGGTAGCAATCATAGCATCCAATACATCTTGTTGTCCTTCCGCCATCATTTTATCAACCATCGGAGTATGGATAATCCCAGGACAGATCGAATTTATTCGGATTCCTTGTGAAGCATATTCGAGAGCTGCACTTTTTGTTAAGCCTATTACCCCATGTTTTGCAGCATGATAAGTCCCTCTTTGGGCACCGCCTAATATACCGCCAATGGAAGAGCAGTTTACGATTGCTCCATGACCTTGTTTGCGCATTTGTTGTAACTCATATTTCATGCAATTCCAAACGCCCTTTAAATTGATACTGATCACCCTGTCAAAATCCTCACTGCTTTGATCGGCAGCATCGGCAAGCTTGTTTTGAATTGCAGCATTATTATAAGCTGCATCAAGTCGACCATATTTTGATACTGTTTTATTAATCAAGTTCTCAACCTGACTCTCATTTGATACGTCACATGGTATACCAATAGCATTATACCCATTAGATGTTAATTTTTGTACGGCATTATCCAGCATTTCTCCTTCTAAATCTGACAATACAACGGATGCGCCTGCCTCCGCAAAGGCTTTGGCAGCAGCAAATCCTATTCCTTGTGCTGCACCAGTAACCAATGCAACTTTACCTTCCATTGTTTTCATAGTAATGTGATTTTCTTGTTTTTAAAATTATACACCGTGGTGTAAGTTTTTGTTTGTACGATATCTTAAATACAAAGGTCATGATTGATTTAAAGAATAAATTATACAATTCACGGAATATGCTACCAATTCCACAGATAGTTGAGTATTTTAATGATGGATTGATTCATTTTGGTAATTTTAGGATATTCAAATAATTATAATGGACGACATTCTTAAAATCAAAACAGTGAGTGAGCATGATGCTTTCTACCATAAAGAAAACCTGCATCCAATGGTGAGTGTTATTGATTTCGACGGTCGGGTTCCAGAAATTTATGCCTCTAAGATGGTTTTTGACTTCTATATAGTTTATCTAAAAGATGTCGTTTGTGGGGATTTGAAATATGGAAAACAACAATATGATTATCAAGATAGAACCTTGGTGTTTGTTGCTCCAGGCCAGGTAATCCATGTTGATATCAATACTGATTATAAGCCACAAGGTTTTGCACTAGCTTTTCATCCTGATTTCTTACATGGAACTTCATTGGGAAAAATTATACATGATTATTCCTTCTTTTTCTACGAATCAAATGAAGCTTTGCATATATCCCAGAAAGAAAGAAAAATAGTTTTGGATAGTTTTGAGAAAATATTGTTTGAATTAAACCAAGGTTTAGATAAGCACAGCAAAATGTTGATCATAGAGAATATTCAACTGTTCCTAAATTATTGCAATGGATTTTATGACAGACAATTTATTACCAGAAATCAAGTCAATAAAGATGTTTTGATATCATTTGAAAATTATTTGAATTTCTATTTTCAGTCTGACCAACCCAAAACAAAAGGATTGCCAACTGTAGGTTATTTTGCTGAAAAATTGCACCTGTCAACCAACTATTTTGGCGACCTTATCAAAAAAGAAACTGGGAAAACGGTTTTGCAATTTATCCATTTGAAAATGATAGACATTGCCAAAGATTTAATTTTGGAAAACAAAAAAACTATCAATGAAATAGCCTATCATCTTGGGTTTAGATACCCAGCACATTTCACAAGGACATTCAAAAAAAATACTGGCCTTTCTCCAATTGAATACCGGATCGAAAATTCAATTTAAATACAGACTCCATTAAGTCTTCTCATTTTCTTTCAATCAATTTGAGGTTGATTTAAAAACTTGCCATAGGGCAAGTTTATCCAAAACAAGTGTCACTAACTTTGATATACACTAAAATTTAAATCAGATGGACACAGCACAATCAAAACAACTGAATGCTATTATTCCAGCATATAGGATGCATACTCAAACATTTTTACAAGCGATAGATGGCATTAGCGAAGAAGATGCCGTTAAGCGAATTGATAATAAGACAAATAACTTGATTTGGATGGTAGGTAACTATGTCAATATGAGATACAGCCTTGGAAATGTCCTGGGTATAACTGATGAGGATCCTAACAAAGAGCTTTTCTTTATGGGAAAAACATTAGATACCTCAAAAATATACCCAACATTGGAACAACTAAAAGCTAATTTCACGGATATTTCACCAAAAGTTTACCAAGCTCTATTGAATGCAAGTGATGAAACACTAGCTGAAATGTATGAAATGGGTATGAGTATTCCATTTATAAAAGAAGATAAGTTAAACTTTGTTGGAATGAGTATCGGAAGGGAAGATTATCTTCTTGGCCAAATGGCTTTAATCCGTAGAGTTCTGGATTACCCTTCGATGAAATATGATGTTGATGAAAGCATAGGGTATTAGTAGGGAAGGTTTGGTGCCCCTGATCGCAATGGATGATGTCCGTGGTCGCCATGGTTGGTCTCCCTGGTCGCCATGGTTGGTGTTCTTGGTCGCCATGGTTGGCGTCCCCACCAACCATGCCTATAATAGTTACACCCCTACAGGGTTGAGTGGCGTAGGGATATTTTTGTTGGCAGGAGGGGACACCAGCCACGGCTTGAAGCAGCAGTACCTGCGTTGGTTGCGTTGGTTGAGTGTAGGCGAAATCAGTAGCCGAAACCAGTAGTCGAAGGGTGGTCCCTGAGCGGAGTCGAAGGGCATGCCCAACACACATTGGCCGCGGCATTTTATCCATTCTTCCGACTTTGAAAATGAGCGGACATCGGCTTCGAAAATTCTTTTAGGCTGCAAAACCTTGTAAAAAGAATAGTTGACCCTTCTTGACCAGGTTGATACAGTGAAATCACTATTCTAGATTATTTATTATCTTTAAGTTAATCAATAAGTAAATCTATGAAAAAGTATATCCCCCTATTTTTGGTTTTATTTAGCTTGATAACATCAAAGATTTCTTTTTCTCAAGAGAAAACCAACCAAGGTTACAGTGCAATCCTCTTCAAATTAAAAGGTGATTATCCAAAGGATTTTAGAATTATCCAAAGTGTATATTCCAATTTATTAGAAATGTACTTGCCGTTCGAATTGAATAAAATCAATGACTCAACTTATTATACGTCATTCCGAAAATTAAATCTCTCAACTTATCATTTCATTTTAGATGAACAATATTTTATTTCAAATATTGAATCCAATTCAATTGATACAATAGAGTTTGATTTTGAAGACAAAACCAATTTTAAAGTTAGTTACCAAGGGAAATACACAGATTTTTTTTATAATTCAAAGAAGTTCGTTGAAATAATTAAAAACTTAGTATTCAATGAAGCTAAGGACGAAACATGGACTAGTTATACTGTGGATTATGAAAATTCGGACGATTTGAATGGATATTTGGATGAAAAGATTAAAAGGAAAAACAATTACTTAGAAACTATCACACAAAATCCTACGATGCTTACTATTGGTAAGGAGATTATAGACCTCAGGGAAATAATTAACGCAATAAATGAAATGGAGAATGTTCCAAATAATCAGCAATATGAAGAACGTATTCATCTTTATCAAACTATATTTAAGGACAGAACACAGTTTCTAAAATTTCAATATGCTGGTCAATATGAAGTTTTTAACGCGATATTGAAAGACTCATTGCTAAATCTTCCGGATATATCCATTTCTGGTCCGTGGGAGTTCGAAAATAAGTTAGAATCTATTTTTGGAAATAGCCTGGGAAATGATTTTAGAGAGTTTTATGAAAGAATAATTGCAGTTGCTTATATTCTAAAATTAAAAGGGGAAAACTCATTAAACCCAGACCATAAACTGGCGATTCTAAACTATTTTAAAAACGACCTCTACAAGAATTATATATTGACTAAAAATGAATTGAATTCAAAAGAAGTAAACCTTTCGAATGTTCACTATTTGCCATTTGACAGTAAGAATGAGGATGTTTTCGAAAATATTGTTTCAAAGTATAAGGGCAAGATTGTCTTGATCGATAATTGGGCAACTTGGTGTGGGCCATGTATTGCAGGTTTTGAAAAAATTCATCCCTTAAAAGAAAAATATAAAGATAACAAGGATATAATTTTCTTATATCTCACCGATGAATCTTCTAACTACAATATTTGGCAGGGATACACCCAAAAGCTTTCTGGGGAGCATTATTTCCTATATGAGAATCAAAGTAATAAAATTTATGATGATCATAAAATTAATGGCATACCACATTATATGCTTTTAGATAAGGAAGGCAATATAAAATATAGTGAAACAATAGTGGATAGTATAGAAACAAAAATTGATGGTTGGATACAGTCGGTTTTGTAAAAGTTTCCTTTCGCAAATGTGTTGTTCAATCCATCACTTTAATCTCCTATAAATCTCAGCGCATGGTTCAATACATCTTGAATTACGGAGAGATAAATAATTATTGTCCTTGATGTAAGCTTGAAAACTTTCTTTTCTGGTTTCGGATTTTGGATCTAACGCATTACACTCAAATGTAACAGTTAAGTTTGCACCTGTAGGACTATTTGGTTCCTTAGGCGTAAACGTATAAATACCATCACATGAAAATTTATTGTTAGTTGTTTTGCCTGCAGAATCAAAAGTAATAATTTCATTTTTGTCTGACTGATCCTCAACATGTATATTGCCACCACCATCGTCAAATTGCGTTTCAACTACTTTCCATCGGCCTACGATACCTGTCTGACTATTATCAACAGCAAATTCATCACTATCCTTGCTACATGAAACAGCAAAAACCAAAACCATATATAAAAATATTCTCTTGATCATAACCTAGGCGTTAATAATTGAACGAACATTTATATCTAAATTTAAAGAAAAATTGAAATGGCTAAGAATTTATTTGTAAAGTTTAAATGAGATTAAAAGATTGACAATTAATGAAAACATATCAATTTAAAGACCTTACAATTGAATTGCTTGATGAACCAACCTACAATTTTGGATCGTCAAACAATAATTTCAATTATTCAAAACATTATTTTGGTGACAATGCTATAGATTATTGTTCTTCCAAACACGGAATCAAAATATATAAAGACTTCCAAATTATTGACAGTTGCATAATTATCGGATCGGGCGGCGTAACTTGTATACATCAGAATTCATCACTTATTGACAAAGAACAATTTTTGGTCTGCTGCGGTGATACAATTTTTTGTGTGTCACTTTCAAACCTTGAATTGAAATGGAAGACAAAAGCAGATCAAGCAACTTGTTTCAAAATTCTTCAACAACGTGAAGATTATATAGTCCATGGTGAACTTCAAATTTCAAAACTTGACAAAAACGGAAAAATAAGATGGGAATTTGGAGGTGAAGATATATTTGTTTGTATTGACAGCGATGAAGAGTTTAAAATTGAAAATGATGGCATTCTATTAACTGATCTTTCGAAGACTAAATATAAAATTGACTTTGACGGAAATTTAATTGCGTTAAATAATATGGGTAGTTAGGCTATCACTATCATTATTTCGATGACTTTCTACCCAAGGGAAATGTTCGACTTGCTGTCCGCGCATCATTTCGTAGGTGATGAATGTTTACCTTCTGCTCGCTATAAACAGGAAACCTGTCAGCCTTTAAAACTAAACACTTTATGTTTACATGGGCGAGATATTTGTCACGGACATATTTTATCTTTCCGATAGAACTTCTTTTAACACATTCGTTCCATTAATGGCAGAAGGAAATCCTGAATAAATTGACATCAGCAACATAATTTCTTTTATTTCATCTACGGTAATCCCGATGTTTATCCCAGCATTTATATGGAATTTTAATTGTGGTTTTGCCGTGCCCAATGCCGTTAAAGCAGAAATAGTTGCTATCTGACGGTGCTTTTTGCTTAAATTATCCCTTGAAAAAATATCAGCATAACCGTATTCGAGCGTGAACTGAACCAATTCTGGTGAAAAATCGTCATAAATATTCTTAAGTTTTTCCACTTGCATGCTATCTAATGCCGATAACTCCTTTTCACCTAATGTAAGACGGTCTATTTTAATAATCTTGGTTGCCGCTTTACCTACATCGTCCTTGATTCCGTTTTCTTGTCTTTCCGTTAAAACTTCTCGAAGTGCGTTCATCCCATTGATACTACTCGGAAAACCTGAATAAACAGACATTTGTAAGATAACTTCTTTTACTTCATTGATTGTACTTCCCGTATTCAAAGCACCATTGATATGTACTTTTAGCTGTGGCTCTGCATTGCACATAGCTGTTAATGCTGCCACAACAGCAATTTCTTTGGATTTCATATCCAATCCCTCTCTTGAATAAATATCACCAAAGGCATATTCAATAATGAACTTTCCTAGCTCGGGCGAAATATCTTCTAAACTTTTGATAACCCTCTCGCCGGCTTCCCCGTCAATTTCTTTGAGTTTTTCCCAACCCAGTTTAAATCTCTGTGAATGCATTTCTCTTGGAGTTGTTTGACTGATAGCATTTATATTAAATGTTAAAAGCAAAATGATCAAAACTAATTTCATTTTTTAAATTAAAATTAGGCTTAAATCAATCGGAGTAGTTAGGACTTCTTTCTGATTTTTGGGTACTTTTCAAGAAATTCTGTAGGAGAAAGGTCGGTTTTCTTTTTAAAGATTCTTGAAAAATAAGAACTATCCTCGAATCCCAATTTAAAAGCAATTTCACTGTAGTTGAAATCAGCATATAACAGCAATCTTTTTGCTTCAGTAATTTTCAGTTCCAATTGCAATTGTTTTGCGGTTAACCCTGTATCGATTTTACAAGTTTGGTTCAATGTTCCTGCGGCAATCCCAAGCTTATCTGCATATTGTTCAATAGAAAGGTTTTTATCAAGGTTACCCGAAATAAGGTTCTTAAATTCTGAAATAATATGATTTGAATGATAATATCGAGTTTCAGAGGATATGAGTAGAGAAACCAAGTAAGAAATTGCAGATAATTGATTGTTACCTGTAAGCATCCGTTTAAAAATTTCATCGATAAACTGTAGGTCTGCCTCTTTCAAATCAATGAAAGGATATGAAAATTCAATGTTTAAATGCATTGCCGTTGGGGAATCAAAAAGAATAAAATATCCGGAACTATCAATGGAGTAATTCCAATTATGAATTTGATTAGGATTAATAGTGAAAATTTTATCAGATGAAATTTCATGTTCATTAAAGTCTATGACATTAATCCCGACGCCCTTTTTGAACCAAACCAAAGAATAAAAATTGTGCCGATGCGGCCATTCAATGACAGGATCCGGCGTTTCCTCAAATACACCAACATAATAACCCATGGATTGATCTATATCAGGGATAATATCTTCTATAGAATATTTTTTCATTTTATAATATTGGTTAATCTGGTGGTAATTAACACTCAATCATCATAGGAGAGGAGCTGATAAAACAAATTTAATAAATTAATATGTATAGGACTGCTTAAAAATTATGTGCTTAGAATGATGGCCGTGGTCGGTGTCCCCACCGGCCAACATTTTCGATGGTCTTCCTAACGCAAGGGGATTTGCCATTCCATAGCTTAAGGACGATACTTTTGAGGTGCAAAAATAACCAAAACGGTTCCTCATTTAAGGTGGCTTGTCGCGCAATTCCTATGCACTTGGAAAAAATGCCTTATTGCCCCACCAGCCAAGGCTTGAAGCGTCTATTTATGTGGGCTGGATGAAAAAAAGTTTATGATTTTCCTATTGTCATTTTTTTATAATCTTGTGGTAATAAAAACTTGTAAGCCAGTTGTTTAGATATTTATGGATTTTGATAAAAGTAAATTTAAGGTATATACTTGGAAAATTGGATGATGTTGCATTGGTTGTTAAATCCAGGAATAATGGTAAATGAACTTATTTTGGGGCAACGAGTTCCCAAGATTTCACTTGAGGAAAAAACAACAGACAAACAATGGTTTGAAAGAAGTATAGTGCCTTGTCCTCATTGTGAAACCTTACATGATGGAAGAACTTGGTCATCTGTAAATGGAACTGCATTTAAGAATTGGTTTGGACTTTATTGTAATACATGTGGGAATATAATTCCTTGCTTGACAAATGTCTTCAGCCTTATTATTCTAGTTATTACATTTCCTATTTGGGGTTGGTTTAAAAACGCCTTGAAAAATAATTGGCTTAAAAAACAACCACAAAGATTTATTGATATCAATTTAGAAACAACAACATCCCCTCTGCAAAAAATAAGTTGGCTTAAAATTGGATTAATTTGGGGTGCATTTATGTTTTTAATATTTATGGTTATGCTCTATTTAGATGGTTCAGAAATCCCTTTAATAATGATATTATTAGTGGTAGTAATCAGTGCTATAGGAGGGTTGATTTTTGGCTACCTAATGAAAATTATTTTTAAAGCAACTATTAAAATAAGAAATATATTCAGCAAGTAATCAGATTCCCCAAAAATCTCTTTAATATAAAAATAGAGTTAGTCAAATCGGGCTAAGCTGAGTAGCTATTTAGTCATATATTAATTAAGTTTCTTTAATTGAAAACCATCTATTTAACACAACTTT
Organism: Sphingobacterium sp. 1.A.5; assembly: GCF_002734235.1. Classification (NCBI taxonomy): domain Bacteria; kingdom Pseudomonadati; phylum Bacteroidota; class Sphingobacteriia; order Sphingobacteriales; family Sphingobacteriaceae; genus Sphingobacterium; species Sphingobacterium sp. 1.A.5. The sequence goes on along the minus strand of NZ_PEBA01000023.1, from coordinate 165,363 downwards.
ATTTATATTGGTGTGTCATTTAATGAAATATGATAAAGATATTATTTCAAAAAATATTTATGTTTTGCTTCTTGAGAAACTTGTATTGTATCGTTTTCTGTCACTAAGTGATATCACAATGTAGTTAAGGTAAAAATGGACGGAATTATGTTTTTGGGAGTAATATTTTTGGTTATTCTGTTGATAATAGGAATATTAATTGCAATAACCTCCTACCTATATAAATATCTCAATAGGAAGTTCCCAAATAAAATTTATAGATATTTAGCATTTACCCCAATCATAATTTCAACATATTTTGTTTGGACTGCATTTTACCCTACTGAAGATTTCTATAAAAATGAATTTAAAAATTTAACTCAAATAGAATTCCCTAAAAAATCAAAATTCATTTATAAAACTGCAACATTTCCAGATCATTTTGGCGACTATAATTCTGTTTTTTTATTAGAAACAACTCAGGAGGAAATTGAAAAAATTAAAATTCAGATTGAGAAATTGAAGTTTGAAGAAATTAAGGAAGACAAATGGCATTCTCATGAAACCAAAACGGCAATTCAAAAAACAAAAACAAAAATCAAGCATCAATATAATTACGAAGTAGAAGGAGGAAAAAACTATTATGTTGCTTTATTTGATGACAATAAAACCGTATTAGTAAGAAGAATGAGTTGGTAGAATAGACCGATGTTAATATAAAAATCTCACCATCGGTGTGGAACGTTTATCATTATGCCTTGTTCGCGCAAAAGACATGGTTCGTCTCTTGGTCGACATGGTTGGTGTCCTTGGTCGCCATAGTTGGTGTCCCTTGTCGCCATGGTTGATGTCCTTGGTCGCCATGGTTGGTGTCCCCACCAACCATTAATCGACGCCGTGATCAGTGTCCCCACCGCCCACCAATTCTAATGTCTTATGTCTTATGTCTAAAGTCTACTTTCTAATATCAAACTTTCTCCAATATAATAGCATAACCTTGCCCCACACCAACACACATGGTAGCGAGTGCATACTTCGCATTTTTCTTGTGAAGTTCGAGCGCAGCGGTATACGTAATTCTTGTGCCCGACATACCCAAAGGATGACCAATAGCAATAGCTCCGCCATTGGGATTGATACGTGGATCATTATCTGCTAAACCCAAGGCTCTGGTACAGGCCAATGCCTGTGCGGCAAACGCTTCATTAAATTCCATAACTTGAATATCATCTAAGGTAAGCCCAGCTTTCTGCAACGCCTTTTGCGTTGCACTTACAGGGCCGATACCCATAATTCGTGGTTCTACGCCGGTAACTGCCGAACTCACGATTTTTGCAAGAGGCTTTAATCCATATTTTTCTACCGCATCTCCTGAAGCCACAAATACAGCAGCAGCTCCATCATTTAGACCAGATGCATTTCCTGCTGTAACCGTTCCGTCTTTTTTAAAAGCCGGTTTTAATTTGCTCAACCCTTCTAATGTTGAGTTTCCGCGAACAAATTCATCCTTGTCAAAAACAAGCGGTTCACCCTTTTTTTGTGGTATCACCACTGGCATAATCTCTTCGGCTAACCTTCCGTTCTGTATAGCCTGTGCAGCTTTCAGCTGGGATGAAAGCGAAAACTTATCCTGGTCTTCCCTTGAAATCCCATACATATCCACCAGATTTTCTGCTGTCATTCCCATAGGATCGGTACCATACATTTCTTGCATTTTCGGATTCACAAAACGCCAGCCAAAAGAGGAATCCTCCATTTTTGAATCCGTACCAAATCCCTTGGATGGCTTTGAAACAATGAGAGGGCTTCTGGTCATGTGTTCCACTCCTCCGGAAATAAAAATATCACCATCTCCGGCTTTGACCGCACGGTAGGCATGGACGATAGCAGACATGCCCGACGAACATAGTCGGTTGACCGTTTCTCCAGGAACAGTAACTGGAAGTCCAGATAAAAGAGCCGCCATTCTTGCTACATTTCTATTGTCTTCACCCGCCTGGTTATGGCAGCCTAAAATGACATCATTGATAGCCTCTTTTGGGATCTCAGGATTTCTTTTTACCAGTTCTTCAATGACCATCGCTGCCAGATCATCTGCACGAACAGCGCTCAATGTTCCGCCAAAATTTCCAACTGGCGTCCTGATTCCGTCAATAATATATGCTTCCTTACTCATTGCAATTGTTACTTTAAACGTTTTACAAATTTTGCCGTAGTTGTAGCTACCACTTCTTCCAAGGTTGCATCCGGCATTAATTCGATTAATGTTAGCTGTCCATCGATAAATTCAAAGACCGCTTTATCGGTGATGACCATGTCTACTGCTTTCAGGGCAGTAAGTGGTAAGTCGCATACAGGAACAATTTTGGGATCACCGTTTTTTTCGGTGTGGGTCATCGTAATAATCAATCTTTTTGCTCCTGATGCCAGATCCATTGCACCACCGACTCCTAAAAGCGGCTGTCCCGGAACTGCCCAGTTGGCAAGATTTCCACTTTCGTCTACCTGTAATCCTCCCATGACGGCAACATCGATATGCTTTCCTCGGATCATGGCAAAGGAATCGGAGGAATCAAAGTATGAAGCCCCTTTCAAGGCTGTTACAGGGACCTTACCAGCATTGACTGGATAGTCCATCGCACCGCCACCATCTGTTGGGGCAGGGCCAACGCCCAGCATACCGTTCTCTGTATGGAGGATAACACCATCTTCTTCAGTAATCAAATCAGCAACTAGGGTAGGGATGCCGATACCGAGATTGACCACATCACCACTTTTCAACTCCTGCAGGGCGCGTTTTGCCATATGGAGACGAATTTCAGAAACCTTTTTACTAGATGAAACTGCTGCTGAACTGCCAAGGTCTTCCAATGTAAGTTTCGCCAATACCAAATAGTCCACAAAAGAAGCTGGGGTATGGATGGATTCTGGAGGGATTTCGCCCACAGGAACAATCTCTTCCACTTCTACAATAACCAGGTCTGCGGCGGTAGCCATTGCCGTGTTGAAATTCTGCTCGGTCATTCTGTATTGCAGATTCCCTGCTGTATCTGCCCTCCAAGCTCTTATAAAAGCGACATTTCCCCTTAGGGCAGGAATAAACACCTGTTCAGTACCATTGAGTGTTTTGGTCTCCCTTCCCTGTGCCAGTTCTGTACCGGCAGAAGTAGGGGTGTAGAAACCACCGATGCCAGCCCCTCCAGCACGTAAAGCCTCAGCCAAAGTGCCCTGTGGCAATAGTTCATAGGCTACCAAACCATCCTGTGCAGCTTTTACCGCTTCGGAATTCGATGTGAAAAAAGAACCGATCATTTTACTGATCTGTCCGTTCCTGAGCAATCTTCCGCCACCTATTCCAGGTTCGCCTACATTGTTCCCTATAAAGGTTAAATCTTTTGTTTGTGTTTCCGCAAGGGCATGCATCAGATGAACCGGATTTCCCGTCATCCCAAAACCCCCTTGTAATAGTATATCTCCATCTTTTACTAAAGCAACTGCCTCTTGCAAAGATATTTGTGGTACTGTCTTCATTTTATATGTTGTTGACCTGAGAAATGAATTATTTTTTTTGAAAATTCTTCCGGATGTTCCTTGTTAGAAAGGTGTGCCGCTATCAAAGAAACCTGTTTGGAAAATGGTATTTTATTTTGCATAAAATCTCCATCCTCCACGGTGGTTACACCGTCTTTTGTTCCTGTAATTATCAAAGTTGGTATATCGATATTCTGCAAATCTTCTCTAAAATCGGCATCTCTCACGGCTGCGCAACAAGCAGTATATCCACGAAGAGAATTTGAAGCGAAAATCCCAAGAATTTGATTGACTTTATCTGGATATTTAGCCCTGTATTCTGCCGTAAACCAACGTTCTGCCGTTCCATATAGAATACTGGATAGACCGTGTTCATTAACTTGATGAATGCGATTATTCCATCCTTCGACTGTGCCGATTTTTGCTGCAGTATTGCTTAAGATAATTTTAGAAAATCTAGCAGGAAAATGAAGTCCTAAGTATTGCCCAATCAATCCACCCATAGACAATCCGCAGAATATGACTTTTTCTAAGTTTAAATAATTTAAAAGTTCAATCACATCTCCTGCTAATTCTTTGATGCTGACTTCATTTTGATGGATACTGCTTTTTCCGTGACCACGTGTGTCGTAAAGAATGACATTGAAGTGATTTTTTAACATCTCAATGTTTTCATCCCACATATTGAGGTCACAACCTAATGAATTAGAAAAAACGACCGTTTCTTTTTTATTAAAATCATCAGATTTGTAATGCATATCGGATTCTTTTAATGATAGTATTGGCATTGATTTTTTTAGAAATTGGTTATTTAAATTTATAAAAAGGCTGTCTCCATAGACAACCTTTTATAGAATTATTATTGCTTTACTCTTTTTAAATTGATTTGAAAAAAGGACTTTTTGGGGTACTATTTTGGTCTGCTTTAGAGAAAAATTTCTCTAAATAAATATCTCTTTCAAACAATCTTCCTTTGAATAAGCAAGAAATACAAGACTCAATCATAGGAGGTGGACCGCATAAATATGCTTTGTGTCCCATAAAATTGTTTTCAAAAACCTTTAGCGCAGCATCTCCCACATATCCTTTTTCACCATCCCAATCGGTTGCATTTTCGTCAGATATTACAGGATAGTATTTGAAGTTATCATACTTTTTTTCATATGCACGAAACAGATCCGCATAATATAATTCATCTACACTCCTTGCTCCGTGAAATAAAGCCATAGGGTGTTTGCAACCATTTTCTAACTGTTCTTCGATCATGGCTTTAGGCGAAGAAAGACCGGAACCACCTGCAAAAAATATCATTGGTTTTTGAGCAGATTCTCTGATGAAAAACCTGCCATAAGGGCCAACAATCCTGAATTTATCACCAACTTTTGTGTTTTGATGGATAAGTGGCGTCACTTCTCCATCAGGCACAATGCTGATGTTTAGTTCAATCACTTTTTTGTTGTTGGATGAAGTGGCAATTGAAAAAGATTTCCCTTCATCAAATCCAGGATAATAAAACTGAACATATTGCCCCGCTTGAAATTCAATCTCTTCATTTAACTCTAGAACAATCCCTTTGATCCTTGGGGTTAAATCTTTGACTTCAATTACTGTTCCCTCAAAGTCTCTTACCAATATTGACTTGGAATCCGGATCTTCATCAACATCAGCTTCTATAACACAATCCTCTTTGGGAACAGCAACACAAACCAAGCATTTATTTTCATCTCTGTCAATGTCTAGCAAGGCAAAGGGCGATGCCTCTCCCAAATCTACTTGACCTTCTAAAACTTCAACTTTGCAGGTTCCGCATAAACCGTGACTGCAAGCATGTGGCAAATAAACACCTTGTCTTAAGGCAGCGTCCAGAATAGTTTGCCCTTCGTTTACCGTGATTTCATCTCCGGTCGGTTCTATTATTATTTTATAACACATAGCTTGAAATTTTTCTCGTTAAATTCCAACACCATGAATACCTCTCAGCGTTGGTGTATGAAATCGAACAATTGATTTATGGTCAATACCATTTTCTGCCAATGATTTGTCAAAATCTGGAGTAAAGGATTCACCATTTAAAAACCAATGAACCTCCGTAGTGTCCCAATCTAAGTTTGCAAAATCAGGATGATCATTATAGCAAAGGGGGAGAACTTCGGTCATAAATATTTTGAAAGGCATATTCGGTGGCAATGGGAAACCCATTGCCGAATTGATTAACCTATGGTTGTCCCAAGAGGCATATACCAAGTAGTTTCCACCAAAGTTTTCTACTTTGTCTCTTACGGGTGGATTATATTCTCCAATTTTTGTGGTCGCCATATTTTTTTGGTTTTAAACCCATTTACTTCTTTTTTTTTATAAAATATAATGGGTGAATTGTACATTAAAATTTAAATTCTGCTTACTAAGATTTACATCATATTATATGCAACCTCATCCTCAGAACCTTTGTAATCTCTGTTTTCTATACCGTCATTAATCTTATAGAAATTCAGAACATCTGGAATAGTTGGTCCTCCACAATTGCCTTGGAAAATCTGCTGAACTGGCATCCAGGCATAGACATATTTTTCAGGTTCGTTCTCAAAAATATGCTGGCAATGGTCTGAACAGAAATGATATCTTTCCTCTTTATATATGGTTTGTCTTTGATGAAATTTCATCGGTTCGTCACTTTCAGTTTCTGTGAACAAAACTGGAACTTGGCAAACCTGACATAGATGCGGTAACATTTGTGAATAATAGCGATCTCCTTTATCGGCTCTTTCTTTCCAGTGGTCGTAAACAGGTTTGTAGTATTTATCGAAAGTCTCAGGATATTTTTCGCTCAACCATTTTTGTTTTTTTTCATCAGGAATCCATGTATGCATAGCAGTTGCAGCACCGTGGGTATAGAAAGTCATCCAAACTTGGTGAGATGCATGTTCTTTTTCTGCTTTAATTCTGTCTACACAATCAGGTACTTTTATTCCATATTTAGCCAAGTCATTAAACAATCCGACTGTGTTTTGCTCGAAATAAAGTTCCCAAGCCTCCTTCCAAGATTGAGGTGATTCTGGCAGCATATAATCCATCATGGCCGCCACCAATACCAAAACTCTGTATCCTCTCCAAGTCCATTTGTCAATCCATCTCTGAACAATCGGTACGTTGCCAGGATCTTGCTCCAACATAAATTTGATAGCCTGTAGGCCCAAAGTCATATGGCGTGCTTCGTCAGATTGAGCAGAGAAACCGAAAGAAACAGTTGCCATATCTCCATTGAATGCAGCTCCAGACATAAAAGGAACGAATAAAAGATTGGTTAAAACGTATTCGAAAGAAAAACCAATGGCAACGATAAATTCAAAGGGACCTGCTGTGCGTGCGTCGTCAAAGAACGATTTAGGAACTGATAAATACCAAACCCTATCATGCCAGTGCGGAAATTCCGAGAATCCATTGAAGTGTCTGTTGTAATGGCTCATGGTGTGCACTTGCGTTTGAATGTGACGCAATTCGTCGATAGCTTGCATTTGACAGGCAACTCGAGGACCATCGCCTCTGAAGTGTCTTGCAATATGAGCAAAACCTCTGTGAGCTTGGTATTCTGCCGGTGAAACTCCAGTTAAAAACAACTTCAATGCCGATAAATAACTGGCATCAGTCAAATTTTTCTGAGCGTTATTCTGAGCAAATGAATCTATGATAGCATATAATTTTTTATCTTTTTCTGCTTGAAATTTCCAATAGGCATCCATTGTCATTCTAAACGGATCCTCCCAAGCCTCCCAGTCATGAATTTTTATTCCTTCGAATTGGTCATAAGGGAAAACTTTGTCCATATCTTGATAGGTGGTTTCCCAACCCAGACGTGTCATGGCCCTGTATTGATCCTTCATACTCAGGCGTTTTTTTCTTTTTTCCATATCGATATTTTTTCTATTAATAATAATGTTAGGCCCAGAAAAGAGTGAAGTGATCGTAATCTTCATCAACGTTTCCAGAAAGTGTAATCAAGATGATTTGTAATTCCTGTGTATCCCATTCTCTGCCAATCAAACCACTTACAGTTTCCGCATTGATGGTTAATCTTGACGGTGCGGTAATTTTCACCATTGCAGCATCGTATCCAATTTCAGCCTCCGGGTTGTCCTTTTCGATAGCCGCTACCACTGCTTTGGATTCTTCAACGGCTTGAAGTGCCAAAAAAACTTTACTTACATCTGCCATATCTTACAGGGTTAAGCCGCTTTTGATCAAACGGTCAGTTAATGTTGTTTTAATTTCTTCAACTACTTTTTCAGGTTCCTCAAATAAATTTTTCGCTAAAGGGAGTATAGCATTTTGTGCCACCTCAATATATTTTGCAGCCCAATTTTCGAGTATGTTTTTGTTTTCTTCTGATTCGGAAGACACAACTTTTATTGTAGAATCTATCCACTTGTTAGTTTCTTCAGACCAATCAGAGAAAAAGCCTGTCAACATCAAATAAGTTCCGGCTTGCGGTTGTTTTACTAATTCTTTTTCATAATGATTAAAGAACAATTCATAGACAAAGGCGTCTGCAATCACGTTTTGCAGCAAGTGAAGTTCGAACCAATCTTCAATCACGAAAGAATCTTCGGTCAATTTTCTCAATCCTTGCCATGAAGGGTTGTTTAACCAATTGTTTCTTGCTGTTTCGAGAATCTCCACTTCATTTTCACTCAACAACAAAGCGATTTTGGTAAGCAATTGTGCTGTGCCGATTCTATCTTCTGCCTGAAACATTGCCGCCGCAGTAAATGAAGCACCATAACCTTCTGAAACCAATTGTAAATTGTTCATATTGGCACCCCACTCATAATGTCGCAAAGGCAAAATATTTTGAAAGAATTCTTCTTTTAATGATACGGGTATACTATCAACCAAATTCTTCTTATCTATATATGCAAAGTTTTGGGTAGTGCTTTCTTGTTGTTTGGCTCTTGCTGCAACGTAACTAGAATAGTGGAACTGGCGTGGATCCAAAATTTTATACCAATCACTCATCTTGATAGATGTTTTGCGCTCGTCGTATAATTCGAATTTGGAATTATAAGTAGGTAAATAATGAAAATTGACAGTTGGTTGCAGATCATAAGTTGCTTCTTCGTACCGGCTTGCAATTTTACCTTCACCAATACGCCTCGCTACGTGTCCAAATGTTTCACGCTTGGCCTTAATCTGTATGCTTTTAATTTCTAATGACATAATTTTATTTGTTAATTGTTTAAAAAAGAGAATATAGCATTGATATTATTCACCAGAAACATCTTCGTCTTCATATTCATCATCTTCGTCGGGTACTTCAGTTCTAGTTCCTAATACACCATATTTCCACTTGTATTTGTCGTTTGCTACAGCCAACAGTTGTTCCTCTGTGAGAAAATTCACTTTGTTATTTTCACAAAATTCATTGAACTGCTTTTTAGGTAAAGCCAATTCTACGTACATCGTTGGATCGCCGACAGCAAAGTCAAACTCTACCAAGCCCCTGTCTGTTTCATTGGTTATGTTGACATACTTCTCGAAGGGGACATTCAATTTTCTACCCATAATTTCAAATATTTAAGCTAGGGCTACTCTTGTACGGTTATTTTCACCTGCAGCAATTTTTTCATTATCCTGAACAATGTTGAAATCAAAATCAATAGATGCATAAGCCTCATCAATACCTTTTTCTTTGGCTTGTTCTGCAGAAATTCTTGTAATTGGAGGTACCAAACCGTCTTTGTCTGCAAAAGCAAAATCTTGACCTAACAAAGCATCACCTTCAATATTGATTTGTGTAGTAAGTTTTCTGAATCCAGGCGCTGAAATGAAAAAGTGAATGTGCGCTGGTCTAGAACCGTGGCGGCCTAATAGTTGCATCAAAGTGTCTGTTGAGCCATTTGGCGGACAGCTGTAACCAACCGGGACAAATGATTTGAACTGATATCTTCCGTCTCTTCCAGTTCTAATTGATCTGCGTAGATTAAATGCAGGTTGAGTTTTGTCAAAGTAAGAATACATACCTTTTAAATTGCAGTGCCAAACTTCTACTAAAGCACCTTCAACTGGATTTCCGTCTTCATCTAAGACAGTTCCTTGCATATAAAGTCTTTCTCCATTTGGTTCTGGTTCTGTTTCTAATTCAGCATAGCTCAATGATTCTGGTGCACCAGCAACGTATAATGGACCTTCTATGGTTCTTGGAGTTTTAAGCTCTAAACCGGCTTGTTTGTCTTCCCAGTCCATTCTTTCATCAATGTAGTGTTCTAGGCCCGTTCCAGCATAAATAAGGCCCCATTCGTGGTTTCTGCCAGCACCGTTTAGCCAGTCTAAACCTATCCATAGTTCCTCGCTGCTAATGTTCAAATCGTCGATAGCGTAAAACAAATCTTTCAACAATCTGGCTACGATTTCTTTTACTCTTTCGTTTCCTTTTCCTTCAACTTCAGTGTTTTTAATTTTTCTTAAAACCTGATCAATTAATTGTTTTTCCATTTTTTTAATATTTTAAAACTATTCTGACTTTTAATGTTAAATCAAAGATTCTCTGATCGCGTTGGGGTGCTTGCACAAGCTTTTTACTTTGATATCCATGTATGGAAATAATGGTAGCGAGCTTATGATTTGGTGAAGTTCTTCTGGACTATCCGCTTCTATGATGCTCACATTTGAGTATTTTCCTGCGACTCTCCACAGGTACACCCATTTTCCTGACTTTTGCCATTTTTGAGAAGTTTCTTTTTCTCTGGCTAAATAATCTGCAAGCCTTTCTTCGCTCCAAGATTCAGGGATTCTTACATCCATTTCTACTGCATATACCATGTTTTATTTTTCTTTTATATTTTTCTACCTGATTAAGGTCCAGTTCCACACCTATACCGGGGGTTTGTGGCAAGGTCAATCCGAAGTTTTTGTATTCAATCGGCTTTTTGACAATATCATCGGTCAACAAATGAGGACCAAATAATTCGGTTCCCCAGTCCAAGTTGGGTAATGTTGCGAAAACCTGTGCTGATGCGGCAGTTCCAATGCTACCTTCCAGCATGGTACCACCATAAGTAGAGATTCCTGCACCATGAGCAATGGCTGCTTGTCGAACGATATTGGAAAGTCCACCTGTCTTCGATATTTTTAAGGCGAAAACATTGGCTGCGTGTATTTTTGCCAATTTAAATGCATCCTGAATCGTGGATACAGATTCATCTGCCATAATTGGAACTTCAAAATAAGAAGTCAATCTTGCCAAACCGTCAAAGTTTGATTTAGCTATGGGTTGTTCAATTAAATCTATTCCGGAATCTTGTAATTTTTGAATCGCTTGTTTGGCAAGTTGTTCACTCCAAGCTTGATTCACGTCTACAGTAACTTTAATATCGGCTCCTAATTCCTTTTTTATAGCAGCAACATGTTCGATATCTTCTTTAGGATTTTTGCGACCTATTTTTAATTTGAATACGTTGTATTTTTTTTGTGAAATGTAATTTTTAGCTTCTTCAATATCTTTTGCTGTATCACCGCTTGCCAATGTCCACAGAACCGGTAAGGTTTCTGAAATGGCGCCGCCCAATAATTCATAAACAGGAACTGATAATCGCTTACCTTGGGCATCTAACAGTGCTGTTTCAATGGCTGATTTGGCAAAATTATTTCCGCATATATTTTTATCAAGGATATTCATAATTCCATTGATATTGGTGGGATCTTGACCAATGAGAAGAGGTTTAAAATAGGTGTCGATAGCTAGTTTTATCCCTTCGGGAAATTCATCAGAGTAAGCGATACCGCCGATAGTGGTCGCTTCTCCAATTCCTTCCACATCATCCGAACAGAACAGGCGGATGATCACCATCGATTGGTTGCGCATGACGGCCATCGACAAATGATGGGGGCGAATGGTGGGGAGATCAACAATTAAAGTCTCAATTCCTATTATAGTAATTTCTGCCATTTCTCTTATTAAAAGAAAGTTTATAATGTTAAAAGGTTTACTTACTCTTTGGTAGCGGTTATGCACTCTTTTAACAAACTTAATAGGATTTTAAGGTTGGATGTTAGGACTTTTCGTCTAATAATGGTACAAATGTGATAAGTATATCAAATTATATAATTGCTAGGATTTGATGTTCCGTTCTTTACGAAATTCATTGGGGCTTACTCCGACCTTTCTTTTAAAGACACGTGCAAAATAACTCGGGTCTTCAAACCCCAGGGAGTAACAAATTTCATTGATGCTTTTCTCTATTTCCGAAAGTTGCAATTGTGCTTCCGCGATATAAACATCCATGATGATCTCCTTAGGTGATTTTCCCGCTACCGCGCGGCAGATCCGGCTGAGGTGACCGGTAGTGATATTGAGCTCACCTGCATATTTTTCAATGGTCTTCTTGTAGGTGCTCGAGATCCTGACCAATTGCGTGAATCTCCTGTAATAGATGGTGGAGGTGTTGTCATTGCTAAAAATACTGAGCTGCTGGTTATCCGGTAAACGGTTAAGCTGTACAATAATCTGTCCTGCGATATATTCGAGCATCAGCAATTTACCAGTCTGTTCATCATTATATTCTTTGATGCAGTTGAGCATGGTCTGGAATATACTTTCAGAATATTCACCGGTAGTTACCTGTATAATACGGAAAGTTTCGAGTGCGGAAATTACATCTGCCTCACGCTTGATCATGTGTTCAAGCACAGCATCGGAAAGACTGATAATCCAGCCTTTCTGTTCACCCAAGTGTTCAAATCCATGCTCCGTATTTTTAGGGATTGTTATTATCGAAGGACCCGAAACACTTATCTTTTCATTCTGATAAAGCAACAGGGTTTCTCCCTCGATCAGTAAAAATATCTGGAACTGATTATTATGTAAATGTGGCTTTACAGTGTTGTTGTTTTGCTTTCCAATGATACCAAAAGGATATATGTAGACTAAGCCCTTGACAAAATCAATCGAATCACTCCCGTATAAGCCCCCAAAAAAAGTCCTTTGCTTGTTATTTGACATAATCCACAGGTATTTTCGTTGCTTTAAAATTAACAAAATAACCTAATAAGAGTATTGTTTTTAGGTATTATTTTTAGGTAATAATCATTAAGTCTGTTTTAAATTTTTGTATGCTGGGAATATTGACAGTAGCTATGGCGAACCAACACCCAAGGGGAATATGCCGGAGGCAGGATGACATGGTTGGTGCCCTTGGTCGCCATGGTTGGTGTCCCCACCAACCATCAACCGACGTCATGGTTGCTGTCATTGGTTGCCATGGTTGGTGTCCCCACCAACCATCATCTGACGCCATGGTTGGTGTCCCTGGTTGCCATGGTTGTTGTCCCCACCAACCATCAATTAATTCAATGCCAGCGGCATGCCATATCTATAGAAAATGAATAGCCCCCAAAATTTAACGCCATGGGCGTGACATGTTTGATAATACGCCAAAACGATGATCTTTTTTAAATATTGATACAAGGTTGTTAGCATGACTTGAACTTATTAAACCTAAATAAGAATGCCATTTCATGGCAGGATTACGTTACTTTTGAGGCGCAAAAGTAACCAAAACGCTTGCTCATTTAAGGTGGCTTGTCGCGCGAGTCCAAAGCACATGGACAAAATGCCTTTTTGCCGAGGATGCCGTTCTAATCAATTATCTCTATTGAGGAGATAATTGGTTGAAAGCATCCAAGGGCAAGGCCACCCCTCAAATGCCGCGGCATTATATCCATTCTTCCGCCACTGAAAATGAGCGGGCTTCGGCTTCGAAAATTCTTTTAGGCTGTAAAACGCCGTAAAAGTCCGGACTTCATGGTTGCTGGCAGCACGAAAGCCATGGTTGGTGTCCCTGGTTGCCATGGTTGGTGTCCCCACCAACCATCAATTTATTCAATGCCAGGGGCATTATACGCCGTAGGTGTTATATGTTTCTTAAATGCCAGCGGCATGCCATATCTATAGAAAATGCATGGCAAACAAAATTTAACGCCATAGGCGTGACATGTTTGATAATACGATAAGGTTGTTGACATGACTTGAGCTTATTATCACAAAATAAGAATGCCATTTCATGGCAGGATTACGTTACTTTTGAGGCGCAAAAGTAACCAAAACGCTTGCTCATTTAAGGTGGCTTGTCGCGCGAGTCCCAGCAATTTATAGTTCCACCTATCTGAGGTGGTATGTCACGAGATATAATTATATATAATAATATCACCCCGGAATCGTCCTAATATCTAAAATGATATTTCACACTATACAACTCCGCTAGGGTAATGTCATTAAGTTAAGGGAATTTAAATAAAAGAACGTGTCATTCTTGAGCTTTAGCTCAAGAAACTATTTTGTCGCTTTACGTGCTTTCGTCTGTTAAAAGATGCCACACCTAAGGCGTTAGAGTATGTTGTGATTTTTCTGCCATGGAATGGTAAAGAATTTGTGTTATTAGCCCAAGTCAGGCCATTGCCCTCGCCAACGCGCAAGACTTGAGCTAGCTCAGCTGAAGATGGTTGGAGTGGTATATAGCCTTATTTTTTTCTTAACCTAATGACAATGTCCGCTAGGGATGTAACTATATTATTAAATGTGCATATACATCTCAAAAAATAAATCGAGATTAAATGCTAAAGGCAAGAAATATATCTTAATCATCTATGGCATCTCAAAATCAGTAAAAGATGTGAATTTTTGTATGCTAGATTGTTGTAATTCTTTAAATGCGTTGCGGCCGGACATCCTGTATTTTTCGTTTTGCAGTATTATAATATGTCGATTGTAATTATGTGCCGACATGTACGTTACATTCTCTGCTATCTGGATAAAACTTAGGCTACGGGTTGGAGATGCCATACCCATTTGTCCATAATTGTTGGTTCCGGATGCCCAAAGCGTTCCGTTTTCTTTAAGAAAAAAGCAAGTATAGCCCATTGGAAAAACCTCTTTTACCTGATCCGCAATTTGATGGGGATATATTGGATCCATACTGCCACTGGGGCTGACACCAATGCCTTGAGTGCCATTTGCATTCGTTCCGAAAGACCAGGCAGAGCGATCTTGTTTAATTACCATAACATTATTTCCATTGGCACGCACAATTCTCACATCATCCATCACCTTCGCAAAAGTGTGCTGGTTCCCGGTAGTAGGGTAGCCGAGCTTACCATACGAATCATCTCCAGCAGACCAAAGGGTGTTATCATTCTTTAAAAGGTAAATATTGTTAAACCCTACCGCAATTTGTTTGACACCGCTAGCAATTTGAGTAAGCGGCAAATCTTTATTGCTAGATGTTCCTATTCCGAATTGACCATCAGCATTTTCTCCTATAGCCCAAACCGTACCATCAAATTTCAATATCGCCGCAAAATACTGCCCTTCCACGACATCTTTTACATTATCAGCTACTTTTTCCGTTGCTTTTTGATTTGCAAATGCCGGAACTTCATCACTTGGTAAAACAGGCGACCTCCATACGGAATTATCTTTTCTAAGCACATACAGGCGTTCGGCATTATGGGTGTTTGCAATTTTCTTTACATTGGTTTCCAGTTGAAGGTATCCAGCGGCATTTGCCTTCGGTGAAGTACTAAATATACGACCCCTTGCCCAAAGAGTGCCATCTTCTTTAACAATATAGGTGGCATCATCAATGGTATAAATGGGAAATGGTCGTGCTGAGCCACCCCAAACTTGATCTATGTTTTCGTCTTCAATATCATTTTTATCTTTTTTACAAGACTGAAATGCAATAAAATTTATCGTGATTAAAACAAGCCATAAGGTGCCTCTAAAATTTGAAATTGATTTTCTTCTCATGTTCATAATTACTTGTTTACCAAAAATCAGAAGAAAGAGCCAAATCAACATGATTGATGCTTCAGCAAATCATATAATTTTACTAGGAGATACATATACAGATTATCTACATGAGTTTTTAATATCTGATTCTCAATAAATAAAGGTTAAAAATTTCGGTTTTTTAACCCTATAGGGTTGAGTGGCGTAGGGATATTTTTGGTGGCAGGTGGGGACACCAGCCACGGCTTGAAATGGCGGTCCCTTAGCGGAGTCGAAGGGCAAGCCCAAAGCAAAATACCCGATTTATCCATTCTTCCGCCACTGAAAATGAGAGGGGATGGGTGTCCCCAGCAACCACAGCAAACCAACACCATCGGTGTGGCATGTTTGATTACCTTGGCTAATGATTTTTTATTTATAGATTAATGATATCAAAATAATTCATGAGCGATATATATAGTGATGCCAGCACAAAATTCATCGCAATTATTTTGGCAATAACTACCCATAATTTAGACCGTTTTTCATGCATCATGAGAAATCCAAAGATGTTACCAAATAAAAATAAAAATGGAATCATAAATAATGTAAGAAACAGATTGACCCCATCCTTAGAAAATTGGATTTGGAAAGCCACCATGAGCAGATTCAATACATTTACCAAAAGCAAGATAATATTAAGCTGAGCAGCGATATAGGTGTTGGCAAGAAAATGTTCCCAAAAATTGTACTTATTTCTATAAAAAGTTATCCAGGTAATCAAACTTGTAATAGGGATCATAAGGAAGATGAATACGCTGAAATATTTCCCAAGGAACCCGTGTCCAATCAGGTGATCCGCATGCGTATCAGGTTGAATTTTAGCGATCCATAATTGTATTCCCTTGATGATTAACGAGCACATTGTCGTCATGATCAATACAAAGGCAAACGGTCGAAAATAGGGGACACGTTTTCCATCAAGGTAATCCTTTATCATTACACCTGGCCTTGTGAAAAGGCATTTTAAGGTGTAGAAAAATCCTTTATCTACATGGAAAACAGAATGTGGGATATCATGTAGGAAATAATGCGCGTCAATCCGGTGTTCATGGGAGGACTGTCCACATTGGGGGCAATAATTTCCTTTAAAATTAAATTGACAATTTAGGCAAACGGCATTTTCCTCTCGAAGTGACATAAGGCTTATATAGTTAGTTAATTAAATATATAAAAATCAAGTAAGAAAGGAGTTTTTCCTAAGGGAAATAATTTATAGGCTACACGACTAATAGGGTAGAAGTTCGATAAAATTGTATTTAAAGACTTATTTTAGAGTTTAAATTTATATTCGATAATGAATACTCTATATTAATTATATAATTCCATTATAACTTCCACCCATTAATTTCAGATTAACCAGAATTTTTTACGTGTTTTGAGTTACTTAATTATTCATTTAGGAACGGAAGAAATGGGAATAAGATATCTTTTATTTGCGGCACTAGGCTTATTTATGCTATTAGGGTGCAAGAAAAATCATGAAGAACCTGAAAAAGATTGGATTACAAGTGAAAATCAACTACGCATCTTTGCGATAGCTGATGTAACCTATATCATCAAAGCAGACAATAGCCTTTGGGCTCGTGGTGGTGTCTTTACCAATAAAGTAGGCAATAAAGATAAAGGCTTTAAATTGGTCGAAAAAGACGTGAAAAAAGTAGTGGGTGACTGTTGCTCGATGTATATACTAAAAACCGACAATAGCGTCTGGGGTACAACGCATTTCTTTTCATTGTATGATGAATTACCAAATGAAAAAAGACCTTTGGAAAAAATTACAGATGGTGCAATAGATATTTCCTCCGGCAGAAATTTCGTAGCAATCTTGAAAAATGACGGTACAGCTTGGGCATACGGAGAAAATGGTAGTGGTGAATTTGGTATTGGGACAAGATCATACGATCCACTTCCCTTAACTAAAATTGGATCAGATGTCAAGCAACTTGCTACTGGCTACTCAAATATTTATTTATTGAAAACTGACGGAACTTTATGGTCAGCAGGGGATAATATCTATGGTAAATTGGGTTATGTGGCAACAGAGGATCAGAGAACTTTTAAACTGGTAAGTAAGGATATTAAACTTGTTCGGGCTCAAGAGAATAATGTGATCATGATTAATTCTAAAAATGAAGCTTGGAGTTTTGGAAGTAATGTGAATGGTTCTCAAGGTACAGGAGTAAGAAATCAAGATCCAGTTTACCCACATAAAATCGGTGAGCAAGTGGCAAATGCATACCCAAATGGAAGAGCATCTTATTTTTTGAAAACAGATGGAACGCTTTGGGCTTCAGGAAATCATTTACAGGGACAGTTGGTAGTCCAAATCTATGAGAATTCCAATCGATTTACGCAGGTTGCTGAAAATGTGAAAGGAATGACCCTAGAATCGGGTGCAGGTCATTGCATCATTCTGAAAGATAATCAACTTTTAGGGTCAGGAAAAAATAATCAAAGGCAGTTAAGCAATGATCCAGTTGATGCTATCGTTACCTGGACGAAATTCGAATTGCCTTAACCCTTAAAATAAAAATGTTATTTTTTAAATGGTATTTTGGGCGATAATAACTCTGTTTTCTGTTAAAGATAGTGTAGTGGGGGATTAGAGAATTAAAATATAATTTAGTTTCGCTAATTTAAATATTATATTTCAGGCAACGGACGGACGTAAAACAAACCGAAGTGCTAAATCATTCAATATTTAGAAACGGAGAAATAAAGGACTTGACCGAGTTGCAAGTATTATTTGTGGACACTGTAACGACAATTTGCGCCACTGAACACGATATGGGCAAAGCGGATTACAAATTCTGTTTATTTGAATTTAGAATATCAAAATAATTAAATTTATCCTTTTATCGGATTACATCGGCATATTTTGTAAATGCTCCGAAAGAATTTATCGAAGCCATCGTTCTTCCCGAAGTTAAAATATCGAAAACCCTGAAAACCGAATTTGACTACATCCATTTGTTTGTTAAAACACAGTCAGAACAAACTGATATTTTTCCAAAACTGAAAAAACATCTAAAATTGGACGGAATGCTTTGGGTTTCTTGGCCAAAAGGCGGACAATTAGAAACAGACCTAACGTTACCGAAAGTTATCAAGATAGGTTATGAATTTGGGTTGGTAGAAAGTACTTGTTTGAGCATTAATGTAATTTGGTCTGCATTAAAATTCACACACCCGAAAAAAGGAAAAACGTATAATAATAGCCACGCAAAACTGAAATCGAGAACAACGGACCGCTAACAAGTGATCTGGATAATGATTTCTGGAGTATATTCGATTTTGAAAATGAGGAAGAGGAATGGGATGAGTATGGGTTTGAGGACAACGACAATGCGTTTGCTACAGGGGCTACCTTTGATGAAGTGACAATTATAGGGGCATGGATGGAGCAAGATACACTTGAACCTGTCCAGCGAAAAAAAGCGGTCTCCCGGAACGGATTTCGTTTCTACCGATTTTAGGGAAAGGGGATGAGAAGATTTCGATATTGGGGAGTTTTTGTAAGCAAACTCCCTATTATTTTAATATGATGTTAGCGCCTTTCAACAAATCGAATGGCATTCATATGAGGTATTACTAATTTGACCATAAATACCGCAAATGCTATAATATATATACATAAATAACAAAGCAACTCTAAAGTAATATTTGATTCAACTATAGAAATATCCTCCTGCCGCCCAACAATAACTATCAAAAATAATATAACAAATAAGCAAATAATGGAAATAATAGAGGCAGAAAAGAATTCAAGTTTTGTCATCCAATTCCTATTAAATTTAACCTCTTTAAGCTCGTTATTATACCTCAAATATTGTAAATCATACAGTTTTTTGAAGAATGGACGAAATAATGCATGCTTTTCCCAGAACTTGATATATGCATCTATTTGATTATGTGGCACATGAAATCCAAAGGTTTTTTCAAAAGCCTGTGTTCTATCAATTTTCTTCATAACCCTTTTTGGTAACCTAATATATTTATCCGCAGGAACATTGTTATTGTTTGTTTCATTTGAGGGATTTGAAAAAACTTTGATAAATAGTTCGTAGACAATTAATAACACATCTTTCATAATAATCCTATTTATAATTTTTGACTTTTAAGATACGAAATAATATCGGAAACAGCCACCGACTACAAAGGGGTTCCACAGATCTCTAATATCCCATATCGCTTCGATTATTATAAGACCTGAGTTACAAAAGTCCCTATTCTGAATGTTGATTTAGAAGATTTCGATATTGGGGAGTTTGTGTACCGTAGTCCCCAGGCTCAAACCCTGAACCCTCTCCAAATCGAACCCAATATGGGTGCCGTCGGAATATTATTTGAATCCCAGCGAGCGAGGTACTTAGGTTAAGGTCGGTGTCTTCATCGGCCACCATTGTTTCTAAATCATAAAAATTGTTTCCTAATCTTGCGATTAGGAATGAACACGCATGTCGAAGGAAAGGGGGCGATTTTTGGGGGAATTTATTTGTTAAAAGATGCCACACCTAAGGCGTTAGCGTATGTTGTGATTTTTCTGCCATGGAATGGTAAAGAATTTGTGTTATTAGCCCAAGTCAGGCCATTGCCCTGGCTAACGCGCAAGACTTGAGCTAGCTCACCTGAAGATGGCTAGTGTGGTGTATGGCCTTATTTTTTTCTTAACTAAATGACATTGCCCGCTGGGAGTGGTTCAGCCCCACAAACCCCAGGCTCAAACCCTGAACCTTCTCCGAATCGAACCCAATATGGGTGCCTTCGGAACAATTTTCGAATCCCAGCGGGCACAAAAAAAAGCTCAATCGAAAGATTGAGCTTTTTTTTGTGATCCCGCTGGGATTCGAACCCAGGACCCATACATTAAAAGTGTATTGCTCTACCAGCTGAGCTACGGAATCGTTGTTCTTTTTTCGAGAACCCTTCGTTGTTTGAAGTGATGCAAAGGTAGAAAAATCCTCAATATGTGCCAAATGTTTTGTCCTTAAATTTGTATTCTACCGAATAAGTCGCTGTTTTTCAGTTTGAAAAATTTAATAAAAATATTGCCTTGGCATTGTAGGAAGGGCATTTTGATTAAAAAATGGTGCTATTACCTTGCTTTATAGATCCGATAATCAATTTCTCCGACCTAATCCTAAAATTCTTTGATTCAGAAAACCCTGTGCTGATTAATTTTTGCTGGTCCTAGACTAGTCTTGTTCCACTCTTGTTCCACTCTCGTTCCACTCTCAGTCTTCTTTCGTTCGGACCTTGTTCGGACCTTGTTCGGATGTATTCCGAAGCAGCTCCGAACGAGGTCCGAAGGAAGTCCGAACAAGAGACGAACGAGAGTGGAAGGAGGCAGGAAGGAGAGTGGAGGGAGGGCATATAAAAGACAGTAGACATAAGACATAAGACATTAGAATTTGAGAGGCGCCATTGCATGGTTGGTGGAGACACCAACCATGGCGTTCATTGAGTTTGCAAACTGGTTTCAAAGCACAGTCAACCGATCGCAAGGGGCAATGCGCTCGGTGGCTATCGGAGCTTAAGTCAACCCAGCGCAAAGGTCACTGCGCAAGCATTAGCCGAAGCTGGTCCATAGCAGTGGTAGAGTTAAGGTTAGCACATGTTATAGAGAGGATGGGAAGGATTAGAGGAGCAGCACGAAAGTCAAAGCAGCATGGTGGCGGAGCCGAGGCCTAGCTAGTGACCATTAAATTTGCTTGCCTTGATCATCCTCGGTACTCCATTGATATCATTTAGCACCTTAACCTCTGAAAAACCTTTCTTGAACAGGAGTTCTTGGGTTTCTTTTGCGAGGTACTGATTGATTTCGAAATAAAGTGTTCCTTTTTTTTTGAGGTGTTTCAGGGCGAATGAGGCAATGTGATCATAAAATAAGAGTGGAGCCGAATCTTCTACAAATAAGGCCGTGTGTGGCTCGAATTGCAGTACGTTGCGGTGCATATCATTCTTTTCCTGTTGTGTGATGTAGGGAGGGTTGCTGACGATAATGTCAAATAATTCAGTGTCGGCAAAAACCAGGTTCCATTCCAGGATATCGAGGCAACGGAAATTTACTGGACTTTCGTTGTTGTTTGAGTTTTGTCGAGCGATAGCAATTGCTTCAGGGGAGATATCTACGGCCGAAACCTCTGCTTGGTTGAGGTTCTTCTTTAGGCTGATGGCAATACAGCCGGTTCCTGTGCCGATATCGATTATCTGAAGCTCCGGAGATGCATTGTTTTCCTTGATGATAAGATCGACCAATTCTTCAGTTTCTGGTCTTGGAATCAACGTGTCCTCAGAAACAATAAATTCAAGGCCATAGAACGGTGCTTTCCCGATGATGTGCTGAACAGGCCTCCCGGATTTCAGCTGTTGTAGGAATTTCTCGAAATCTGCTGTTGTGTTATCATTGATGTCCGTCTGTAGATTCATGCTGACCTGCGTCCTTGAATATCCCAGAAGATGTTCAGTTACAATATTGAACAAGCTCAGGATTTCATCCTGGTCATAAATTGTTGCTAATTCTGAAAGATACTGCTGTCTTAGGGTGCCAAGGGTCTTCATGGGGTAAAAGTAAAAAACAATTAGCTCAAACATTGAAAATTCTTTTTTCTTATTTCTGTTGTCTTGGGTGTAAGAACTATCTTTGTAGCATGCATGAAGGATATATGAAGCGATGTTTGGAATTGGCTGTGTTGGGCGCAGGCAAGACCAGTCCTAACCCGATGGTTGGAGCGGTGATCGTCCGTGATGACGAGATAATCGGTGAAGGATATACATCGCCTTATGGCGGTCCGCATGCTGAAGTCAATGCCGTACGGTCAGTGATCGATAAGTATGGTGAGGAGAGAGCCAGAGAGCTCTTTGAACAGAGCACGGTCTATGTGAGCCTGGAACCTTGTGCACATTTTGGGAAAACACCTCCCTGTGCGGATATGATCGTCGATATGGGCTTTAAAAAAGCTGTGATCGCTTGCTTGGACCCCTTTGCCAAGGTCAATGGTATGGGATTGCAGAAGTTGCAAGATGCAGGAATTGAAACTGAAGTAGGAGTTTTGGAAGAGGATGCTAAGTGGTTGAACCGTAGGTTTTTTACTAAGTTAAAAGAATTCCGGCCTTATGTAATTCTGAAATGGGCCGAAACATCGGATGGCTACTTTGCGCCCCTTGATGGGCAACGATGGATCAGTAATAATGCCAGCAAGCAGCTGGTGCATAAATGGCGTTCCGAGGAAGATGCCATATTGGTAGGCAAGAGAACCGCCCTACTGGACAATCCTAGCCTTACCGTGCGCGAATGGATAGGCAGAAACCCCAAGAGAATCTTGATAGACAAGAACCTCGAACTGCCTGAAAACTTGGCTATTTTCAATGATGATGCCGAAACGATTATTTTCAATGCCAAGAAAACAGATTGGAAAGGCAACCGGAAATATATTGAGCTCGAGAACTTTGACCTTTATTTACCTCAGCAGATTCTATATCAATTGTATCTGATGGATATTCAGTCGATTATCGTTGAGGGAGGCAAGAAAACGTTGGATCTTTTTATTGCTGCCGGTCTTTGGGATGAGGCGAGGATTTTCATTGGAGCTGATTCTTGGGGTGAAGGGATCAAAGCACCAGAAATCGAAGGTGAGCTGGTCGAAGGAACAATGGTAGGCAATGACAGATTGATGATCATTAGACGGTAGGTTGTAAATTAAGAGGTAACAAACATGCCACACCTACGGCGTTGGTGTTTGAGCGGATTTTCATTTCTATAGATATTTCATGCCGATGGCATTTAAGAGATATTTCATGCCTTCGGCATTTAACCCCGGTGGGGTTTTCCCGCCGTGGCAGGTGTCTTCACCTGCCACTGAAAATATGCCAATGGCCTTTTCTATAATAGTTGCACCCCTACAGGGTTGATGATGGGTCGATAATAGTTCGGGCACTTCGGCTCCGCTCAGGGACCGAACGTCCCGGCGGTTGAGTGTGTTCAAACCAGGAGCCTGATTGCTGGTTGGTGGGGACACCAACCAGGGCTTCTAGTTTGGTGAAGTCACTAACCAGGGCGTCTAGTTTGGTGCATGCACCAACCAGAACATAGTCTAATGTCTTGTGTCTTATGTCTAATGTCTAAACCTATTCCCTTTCCACTATCTCACATCTCACATCTCACATCTCAAATCTATTTTTTCCTATAAAGAAAATAACTATCTTTAAACATGCAAATTCCTGAGCATGTTTTACATTTTATCTGGCGATTCCGGTTGTTTCGTCAGTTTGGGTTGGTCTGTAGAAATGGGGAACGTGTGGAGGTTGTTCATCCCGGGAATTACAATACCGATGCAGGTCCGGATTTTCTGTTTGCCCATCTGCGGATCAATGGACAGGATTGGTATGGACATATTGAAATTCATGTTCAGTCCAGCGACTGGGAGTTGCATGGGCATGATAAGAACAAGTCTTATAATGCAGTGATATTGCATGTTGTTTGGGAGGGGGATAAGGATTGTTATTTAGAGGATGGGGCGTTGCTGATGAGTTTGGGGATGAAGGACTTGGTGGAAAAATCGGTGTTGAACAAAATAGATCGCTTATTGCAGAATAATCATTGGTTACCATGTAGTTATGGATTGAATAATGTTGCTGAATATCAAAAGATCCATGTGCTGAATAGGATGGGTATTGAACGATTGGAGGCGAGGTATGAGACGATCCTAGGCTTGTTGAAATTATACCGGGGAGACTGGGAAAGAGTCTGCTTGAGCTTGATGGCGGGAGCATTTGGGATGAAGGTGAATAGGCAGGTCTTTATGGATTTGAGCGAAATATTGTCCTTGAAGCTGATTCAGAAGATGAAGGGCAATTCAGAGACGGTACAGGCGATTTTCTTTGGTCAGGCGGGTTTCTTAAAAACATACCGGGGAGAGGATCCTTATTTGTTGAAGCTTGTCGACCGCTACAGCTATCTGCAAAGAATACATTCCTTGAATGAGATTTCGGGATTTCAATGGAAGTTCATGCGAATGCGACCATTCAATTTCCCTACGCTGAAACTTGCCCAATTGGCGGCTATGTATTGTAAGTTTTCATCTTGGTTTTCCTTGGTTGTGGGGGCATTGAGCCTAGATGAGCTGAAAGCATGTCTTCGGGAGCTAGAGGTTCCAGAATTTTGGGAAACACATTTTCATTTTGAAAAAGAGACGAGTTCGCATTCTACGGCGATTACTGAGCAATCATTTCATTTATTGGCGATCAATAGTTTTATTCCGCTTCTATTTGCTTATGGGAAATATGTAGGCGACCAGAATTATATGGACCGTGCGATTTCATGGTTAGAGAGCCTGAAGGCAGAAAACAATTCCGTGAGCAGGCGCTACAAGAGGTATGGGCTGACGCTATGTAATGCCTTGGAGACCCAAGCAGTTTTGCACATGCGTTCAACCTATTGCGATCCTAAGCTGTGCCTAGAATGTGGAATAGCCTTGGCTATTATAAAAAGAGATTAAGCTTTCAGAATTTCAGCGATTTCGTTGTATCCTTTTTCAGCAGCCAGATCTGAGGCTGTCTGTCCGAAATCATTTTTGATGGCTATGTTGGCTCCGTGTTCCAAGAGGATAATAATGAGGTCGACATTCCCTTGTTGTGCAGCGAGGTGCAGGGGACTTATCCTTGAGGATTGCAATACATTTACTTCGGCACCGGCTTCGATGAGCATTTTCGCGATATTGTCCTGTCCATTGCTGAATGCAGAATGAATAGGGAATACCTGGTAGCCATTTTGGGATGAGGAGTTCGGATTTGCGCGGTTCCTTAACAGGATGCGGACGATATCTTCCTTGCCGAAATGTGCTGCAATTCCAAGCGGGTAGAAGCCATGGGAGGAGAGTTCGTTGATTACATCAGGTTTTTGATCGACCATAAACTGCACCTGTTCTGTCAGTCCGGCGGCACAGGCTTCATGGATGGTGATGCTCTTGATATATTTTAGGATAACCTGGATGATTTGGTTTTTGTGGTAATAGCAGGCCAACAGCAAAGGAGAAATATCATGGCTTGTATTTTCCTTTACAAGGTCGGGGTTTTGGCTAAGCAATAAATCTAAATCTTGGTGGTTTCCGGTCTCAATATATTCTTCTAGTACTGTCAAACTCATAATCCTAATTTTGCGTTACGAAATAAATAAAAAAAAGTTAAAATAAGGTTACCTCTGCCCAAAAAATCTGCTGTTTCCTATAAAATTTTTTATGTTAATAAATGTAATCTATACAATTTTTTTTGTTCGGGAACGAACATCATTTAATTTTTGTAGCTACTTGTCTACAAAATCATAATTGAGAGTAGTAGTTTTATAACTTTTCTGATGATTTTTTTACTTTTGTAATGCCCTCCCCAAGGGCATGTTTTTCATAGGTAGATGTAGGGTCGAATTAATCTAATTCGACCCTTTTTTTATAAAATGGTTTTTTGGCGGTCTGTATTCGATAAGGTTTCATAGTTTTGTAACATGAGGAAGAAAAAAGTTGTCGTAGCAATAACCGGTGCGTCGGGTTCCATTTATGCAAAAGTATTGTTGGATAAATTGGTTGGATTGTCGGATCAGATTGAGTCGGTCGGCTTGGTGATGTCTGATAACGCGAAGGATGTTTGGCAATTTGAGCTAGATAACAAGAGCTATGAACAATATGATTTTCCTACCTATCAGAAGAATGATTTTATGGCGCCCTTTGCTTCGGGTTCTGCGAAGTATGACACGATGTTTGTGGTTCCATGTTCGATGGGTACCATGGCAAGGATAGCTCATGGAATATCTTCTGACCTTACGACACGTGCAGCCGATGTCATCCTTAAGGAGCGCCGCAAGCTGATATTATTGACCCGGGAGACCCCGCTCAGCAGCATACATATCCAAAATATGGCCTTGATTACCCAGGCAGGAGGCATTATCTGTCCTGCTTCACCATCTTTTTACAGCCGTCCGCAGACCTTTGAGGAGCTTGCGTCGACAGTAATCGACCGAGCATTGGACATTGCGGGCTTTGACTTGGATACATTTCGCTGGGGAAAATAGCTTTTTCTGTTTTTTATCCTTGTATTCCCGTGAATTTTGTACTTTTGTTTTTTAATGAAACAGCTGTTATTATCTTCGATTAAGGGGTATTTATACTTGAAGAAGGTTTTTGAAAATGCTCATTGGAAAAAGACCTTTGGATCAATTGCTGGTTTCTACGACTTAAACACGCGCATTCAGCACAATTTTTTGATTTTCAATTCAATTCATGGCTACAATATTAATTAATTCTGCGACTTTGGTTTCGGCAGGACATCCACTGCATTTGTCTACTGTTGACCTTCTTGTTAAAAACGGGAAGATCGAACAGATAGGGAAGAAGATTAAGTCTGATGACAAGAAGATTCAGGTAATCGATGGTAAGGATGCTTTCTTATCCGTAGGTTTTTTCGACATGAACGTCAATTTCGGAGAACCGGGATATGAAACAAAAGAAGATATTCAAACAGGTACTGCAGCATCTGCAGCTGGAGGTTTTACTGCTGTTGCAGTTCAACCGAATACCAATCCTCCAATCCACAGCCGTTCTGAGGTAGCATTGATCGTCAATTCTGCAAAGGGGAATCTGGTCGATGTACTTCCAATAGGTACAGTGAGCAAGAAGAGGGAAGGGAATGAATTAGCGGAGCTTTATGATATGAAAATTACAGGTGCTGTTGCTTATAGCGACGGTACACATAGCATTCAACAAGCAGGTCTGATGTCCCGTGCTTTGCTTTATGCAAAAGGATTCGGTGGTCTGATCATGGCTTTTCCAGAGGATGATTCCATAGCAGCAGATAGCAAGATGAATGAAGGGGAGGTCAGTACATACCTAGGTATGAAAGGAATCCCAAACCTAGCTGAGTCTGTCATGATCTCAAGGGATCTGTTCCTTGCAGAATATAATGAATCTCCAATCCATTTTTCTACGATTTCTACAGAAGAAGGGGTTGATCTGATCAAGAAAGCAAAAGCAAAAGGAATCAAGGTAACCTGTGACGTGGCTGCTCATAACTTGGTATTTACCGATGAGGACGTCAAAGGATTTGATTCGAATTATAAAGTGAGTCCTCCATTGCGTACCAAGAAAGATGTGAAAGCCTTGATCAAGGGATTGAAGGATGGTGTGATAGATGCTGTTGTATCACAACATACTCCGCAAGAGATTGAATTCAAGCAGGTTGAGTTTCAGATTGCCAAGAATGGTATAATCGCAGCGCAGACAGTTCTTCCATTGTTACTTAAGGCAGGGTTAACTGTTGAGACGATCGTGGAAAAATTAGCTATAAACCCAAGAAAGGTGCTAGGATTAGACATTCCCGTGATTGCTGAGGGTGAAGAAGCTAATTTGGTGTTGTTTAGTCCATCTAAAAAATGGATATTTGATAATAAGACCAATAAATCCAAATCTGCTAACAGTCCTTTATTTGGTCAGGAATTGACAGGTCAAGTGATAGCAGTCATAAACAACAATAAATTGCACATCAATTAATAAAATATGGATATCAAAGTAAAAAAAGCATTAGAGGCCGCAGTAAACAACTACGCTTCTGTAGAACAAATTGATGGACAGGCGATCTTTCCTGGATTGGCTGAGGCCTTTGAGCTTGAAAAGCCATTTATGGAGAAGGTTGAAGCCATGGATGCTGTATTTGATGATAATCAGCGCTTTGAAGAATTGCGCGAGTATACATTTGATCTCTTGATGATCAATTTCTTTGCTGAGGATGTTCAGAAATTGGAGGAAGATTATCTGGACTCTGAAGAATGGGAATCTATCGAGGAAGAAACTTTGGATCGTGGATCAGAGCTTTTGAATATCTTACTATACTTAAGGGAATGTGCTGATGATGATGTTGAACCATCGTTGGATGATTTTCTGAAAGAGTTCTTATTGGTTGAAGAAGATGAATTTCAGGATGAATACCGGATTTATGAAAAAGTAATCGCGAATCAAATTTTGGTCGATAGTGAGTATTCTGAGATTGCGAAGGTTTCTGCAACTATTTCGGAAGATGACGAACTTGTTGATTTGTTCTATCCTTTGTTTTCATTCTTCAACGAACAAAACCCTAACCAGGCGCAATTGGAATCTTATGCTGAGGCAGGTTCTAACAAGGCCTTGGACATTGCATTGTTGCAACTAATCATAAATTATAACTCATAAATCATGGATTCTACTTATTCACCTGAAGTTAATGTAAAGAAAAAGGCCATTATCTATGGCGTCATCTTAGGGGTAATCTCTTTGGTTCTTTCCATTATTTCACTTTATTTTTCCAAGACAGCAACATCGATTGTTTTTTCATCGGTCATCAATATTCTAATCAGTTATGTGTTGTTTTTAGCTGCTGCAGTTTTTTTTACGCTTCAATTGCGAAAAGCTGTTGGCGGTTATTGGGACTTTTCGACAGCATTGAAAAATATTTTCATTATGCTTGCCATCACTACTGTGGTTGGGACAATCGGTATTAATTTATTCAATGTTGCTTATCCAAATCTACAATTTGAGGCTATTGAAAATACCCAGAACCTCACGATTGAAATGATGGAATCAAACAACATTCCTGATGAGCAGATAGACACTACTTTGGAGATGTTGGACCAACAAAAAGAAGCATTAGGTTCTTTGTCGATTGGTCAGATATTAAAAGGTATGGCGATATCAATTTTGCTATATTTTATTTTGGCATTGATTTTTGCCGCTATCTTCAAGAGAGAGAGGCCAATGTTCAGAAAAGCTGGATCTGAAGAAGCGCATCCTTGGCAAGATAATGCCAACAACGCAAACCCTGGAATTGAGGATCAGAACCGTAACATCAACAATCCAGATAACAACGCATAATAAACGCTTAAGTTTAAATGATAAAGGTATCATCCAAAAATGATACCTTTGTTCTTTATTAATTATGGATATTTCAGTAGTAGTACCATTATATAACGAGGAAGAGTCACTTCCAGAGTTGACCGCTTGGATCAAGCGCGTCATGGATGCCCACAATTTCAGTTATGAGATCGTTTTGGTTGACGATGGCAGTAAGGATAAGTCATGGCAAGTTATTCAATCTTTGAAGGAGGGGGATGAGAATATCATTGGAATTCGTTTTCGCCGGAACTACGGCAAGTCAGCGGCGTTGAACGTTGGTTTTGCTGCGGCAGAAGGGGATGTGGTGATCACAATGGATGCCGACCTGCAAGACAGCCCAGACGAGATTCCTGAGCTCTACGACCGTATCAAGAACCAAGGGGCAGACCTTGTTTCAGGATGGAAGAAAAAACGTTATGATCCATTGACAAAGACCATTCCTACCAAACTGTTCAATTCGGTTACCAGGAGCATGTCAGGGATCGACAATTTACATGATTTTAATTGTGGCCTGAAAGCATACAAAAAAGATGTTGTAAAAAGTATCGAAGTGTATGGCGAGATGCACCGTTATATTCCGGTATTGGCTAAATGGGCAGGTTTCAGCAATATCCAAGAGCAGGTAGTACAGCACTATCCCCGTAAATATGGCACAACGAAATTTGGTCCTGGAAGATTTGTTAAAGGGTTTTTGGATCTGATGTCCATTTTCTTTGTGGGCAAATTTGCCAAAAGACCGATGCACTTCTTTGGCCCATTGGGAGTCATCAGCTTCTTACTGGGATTTATCATTACCATTTGGTTAATATGCGAGAAATTGATGAGCATTGCCAACGGTACCGTATATAGAAATGTGACCGATCAACCATTGTTCTTTTTAGCTTTGGTAGCCATAATCATCGGTTCTCAAATGTTTTTGACAGGATTTGTTGCAGAATTAGTTTCTAGAAACGGTACTGACCGAAACAAATATCACGTAGATCAGGTAATTTAATATGTTTTTTTCCGTAATCGTACCGCTCTATAACAGGCCAGTCGAGATCAAGGAAATGTTGACTTCGCTTTTGGACCAAACCTACAAAGATTTTGAGGTAATTATCGTAGAAGATGGATCCAAAAATAAAGCGGAACATATTGTAGATAAGTTTAAAGATAAACTTGATGTAAAGTATTACTTCAAAGAAAATGAAGGTCAAGGCTTCGCGAGGAATTACGGTTTTGAAAGAGCAAAAGGTGATTATTTCATAGTTTTTGATTCTGATATTATCGTTCCCAAGGATTATTTCTTAAAAGTAATCGACGGCATAAAGGAACATGGGTATGACGCCTTTGGAGGTCCTGATGCTGCACATGACTCTTTTACTGCTATTCAAAAAGCGATTAGCTATTCGATGACCAGTCCGTTTACGACGGGAGGAATTCGAGGAAACAAAAAGCATGTTGGTCAATTCCATCCTAGGAGTTTCAATTTGGGAATCTCGAGGGAAGTCTGGGAAAAAACAGGTGGTTTTAAGCTTTCCCGTAGATCTGAAGATATTGAGTTCAGTATCCGTATGATCAATTCAGGATTTAAGGTTGGCTTGATCCCAGATGCCTTTGTATATCATAAACGCAGAACAAGTTTCGGACAATTTTACAAACAGACCCATAATTTTGGGAAAGGCAGAATTGATATTTATTGCTTGTATCCCAAGGAATTAAAGCCTGTTCATGCTTTGCCGGCTATTTTTGTATTAGGTCTGATATTTTTATTGATGATCGATGTCATTAACCTATTGACCATGGATGAAATTTATTTCTTACATATATTAGGGCTGATAGGCAATACATTTTTGGCATTCTTTACTATCCTGTTGTTTTTACATGCTTTGGTGACAACAAAGAGTTTAAAGGTTGGGCTTTTGTCGGTTGTTGCAGCGTTTACTCAATTAATAGCTTATGGATCAGGGTTTTTGAGCCAATATGCACATAAGTTCATCACGAACAAAAGAGGATAAAGAATTGATAAAGTCGACCTGCTTTATTAAATTGTGAAGATAAGATTATATGATTTCATTAACACAGGGAAGTTTAGATAAATTAGAGGCGCTATTTGGCGATTTAGGATACAAGCTGAGATATGAAAAAGGATCATTTCGTACTGGCGCTTGTGTATTACAGGATTCGAAGGTCGTTGTTGTAAACAAATTCTCCACCGTCGATATGAAAGTCGTATCACTTCTTCAGATTTTGGAAACCATGGAGGTTGACGAGGATTTGATTCAAGAGAAACTGAAGCCATTTTATCAAAACATTAAAAAAACGAAGATTTCGATTTGAGAGTTACATTTTTAGGTACGGGAACTTCACAAGGTGTTCCGGTTATAGCCTGTCCTTGTCCGGTTTGTCATTCAGAAGATAAACGTGATAAACGTTTACGGTCTTCTATAATGATAGATTACAACGATCGTACGATTGTTGTGGACACAGGTCCAGACTTTCGGTACCAAATGCTGCGTCAGGATGTGAAGCGTCTGGATGCAGTTTTGATGACACACTCTCATAAAGATCATATAGCTGGATTGGATGATGTAAGAGCATTCAATTATCAACAGCAGCAATCTATACCTATATATTCAAATAAAGCTACACATGATGCATTAAGGAAGGAATTCTATTATGCATTTTCTGACTATAAATATCCTGGAGTTCCACAATTGGAGCTGGAGGAGATATTTGCGGGAGAACCCTTTGAGCTTTATGGCAAATCCATCCTTCCGATTGAGGTTATGCATTATAAGATGCCTGTACTCGGATTTCGAATAGATAATTTTGCGTACATCACTGATGCCAAAACTATATCTGAGGAGTCCTTTAAATTGCTGGAGGGTGTTGAGGTTTTGATTTTGAATGCGCTGCAGCGGGAACCACATATTTCACATCTTACTTTGGAGGAAGCGATTGAAGTTTCCAACAGAATTTCTCCCAAAAAGACCTTTCTAACACATATTTCTCATCGCTTTGGCAAGCATATAGATATCGAAAAGATGCTGCCAGAGGGAATTTTTGTCTCTCACGATCAATTAGTTATTGAAATTTGATAAAAAAAATTGTCTGTTCAAAACAATTTGTTCTCATAGTGTGTTTAACATATTGAAATCAAATTATTGAATAAACTATTTAAACAAAACACAAATTTTATTACTATGGGAAATATTTTGTATTTAATCGCAGTTATTCTTGTTATCATTTGGGCAATTAGCTTCTTTGGAGGTTATGCAACAGGAGGTATTATCCACATTTTATTGGTAATCGCCATCATTGTGGTATTATTGAGAATAATCAGAGGGAACGCTTAGATTTATTAAATAACAGTTGAGCAATGGCTAAATCTTCCTCATAGGTAATCTTCAGATTCTGTTGGTCACCAAGAAGGAGATAAAGGTTGTTGCTCAACTTTTCTACTACTGAGGCGTCATCTGTGAAATAACTTTCCTCTGTTTGCATATAAGCCTCAACCAACAGATTCCCCATAAACAATTGTGGAGTCTGTACCAACCATACGGACTGTCTGTCTACAGCATTACTATTTTCAGGTGTGCCGATACGTACTGAGTTTGTACTTTGGACCGCAGGTATGACTGCTGGTTTTTCCACTGTACAGGTATTAAATAGCTCATCTATCAAAACTGTACTAATCAAAGGTCTTGCCCCATCATGTACTGCCACTTTCACATCCTTCAAGCTTAGATTTTCTTTTTTGATTAACTCAAGGCCGTTTCTTACGCTCTGAAATCTTGTGTTGCCCCCAATAGCGATATAATGTTGGATTTCAAAATTGTATTCAGTACATAACTCTTTCCAGTATTGGAGCATGGATTCTGAGAGTACAAGAATTATTTGAGGTTTACTTGATGAATGGGCAAATTTCTCAATTGTGTGCATAAGGATAGGTTTGCTATCCAGCAATAAAAATTGTTTAGGGAGATTTCCTCCGATTCTGGATCCTGTTCCTGCAGCAACGATTATGGTGAAATTAGTAGACATTCCTGTATTTTGTGATTAGAAGGACAAATTAAATAAAATATAACAAAAAAACGCAGGCGTTTGGCCTGCGTTCAATATTTTAGATGTAATCAAATTAGATGATCAACATGGCATCACCATAGCTATAGAAGCGGTATTTTTCTTTTACGGCTACTTCATAAGCATTCATTACATTTTCATATCCTGCAAACGCAGCGATCATCACCAATAGTGTAGATTGCGGCGTGTGGAAGTTTGTGATCATCGAATTAGCGATGCTGAAATCGTAAGGAGGATAGATGAATTTTGACGTCCAGTCATTAGCTGCTTTCAAGTGATGGTCAGCAGATACTGAAGATTCGATCGCGCGCATAGATGTTGTTCCTACAGCACAGATTTTACGTTTGTTATCGATTCCTTTATTTACGATGCGAGCCGCTTCTTCAGAAATGATGAATTGTTCCGAATCCATTTTATGTTTGGTCAAGTCTTCCACTTCCACTGTACGGAAAGTTCCTAGACCAACGTGAAGGGTTACTTCAGCAAAATCTACACCTTTAAGTTCCAGGCGTTTCATCAATTCACGAGAGAAGTGAAGCCCAGCAGTTGGAGCTGCTACGGCACCTTCGTTTTTAGCATAGATTGTTTGGTAACGGAATTTATCTTCTGGAGTTGCTTTTCTCTTGATATATTTAGGTAGAGGAGTTTCTCCTAAGATTTCAATGTTCTTGCGGAATTCTTCGTCCGTACCATCAAAAAGGAAACGGATTGTACGGCCACGAGAAGTCGTGTTGTCAACTACTTCAGCTACCAATAAATCGTCATCTCCAAAATATAATTTATTTCCTACACGGATTTTACGTGCTGGATCAACCAATACATCCCAAAGACGTAATTCTTTGTTAAGTTCTCTTAACAAGAATACTTCGATAGTAGCACCTGTTTTCTCCTTGTTACCATACATTCTGGCAGGGAATACTTTGGTGTTGTTTAAGATCATTACATCTTTATCATCAAAATAATCTAGAACATCCTTGAAGATCTTGTGTTCGATTTTTCCGCTGTCGCGGTGTAAAACCATTAGACGAGATTCATCCCTTTGTTCTGAAGGTTCAGATGCTAGTAATGATTCAGGAAGATTAAAGTTGAATTGAGATAATTTCATGTTATTCTACTGATGTATTATATGCCCTCTAGCCTTACTGGGGCTAGATTTTAAAAAGGCTCACAAAATTACGAATTTTTAAGGTAATAATTGTGATTTTCTTGTTTTACAACATTATAATGATATTGGACGCTAATTTCTTGTAGCTCTAAGGGTACAATTTCTGTTATCCGGTAGTGAATTTATTTATTAACATTGGTTTTTATAAAATATATTGTAATTTAAAACAGACATTTACACTGTCTATTACCTATTTAGATTATTATTTTTATGGCAGATACAACAAAGAAGGAAGATTTCGCGAACGACTTATTACCTAACCCTGATACCTTAGAAGAAGGAATCCACCACGTAAACAACCCCGTTCTCGATTTACCAGATATAGAAAAACTTTATTTAACGGAAGTTAAAGGCTATACCCAAGACCGAAATGCGTTTTATTTTTCTGATGGACGCTCCAAAGTTGAGGTAAAAGTATATTCAGAAGATATTATTCGAGTTAGATTGGCACCAGAAGGATCTTTCTTGGTTGACTTTTCCTACGCAATCAGTTTTAAAGAAGACAATTATGTAAGCTACGAGCTGATAGAAGATGATGAATATTACAAATTAAAGACTAGCTCTGTTGTTTGTATGATTCGTAAATCAGATTTCAATATTGCTTTTGCGGATGCGGACGAAAAAGTCCTGAACAGGGATCATTCGCCCATGCACTGGGAGGAGAATGTAGATTTCGGAGGTTATTATGTTTATTGTACGAAACAAGCAGCTGCTGATGAAGCATTTTTCGGTTTAGGCGATAAAGCTACCAATTTGAACTTAAGAGGAAAAAGAGTAAAGAATTGGAATTCAGATACCTATTCATACGCTTTCAACCAAGACCCACTTTATAAGACAGTTCCGTTTTATATTGGAGTGACCGAAGGTCAGGCTTATGGAATTTTCTTTGACAATACTTTCAAAACTTATTTTGATTTTGCGGCCGAGCATCAGGATCAAACCAGTTTTTGGTCTGAGGGAGGTGAATTGCAATATTATTACATCCATGGTCCAAAGATGATGGATGTCGTAAAGCGCTATCATAAATTGACGGGTACACATTATATGCCACCGATGTGGGGGCTAGGCTATCATCAATGTCGCTGGAGTTATTATCCAGAGAATAAAGTCAGGGAAGTGGCTTATGAGTTCAGGAAGCGTGAGATTCCATGTGATGCGATCTATCTAGATATTGATTATATGGATGGTTACCGTTGTTTTACTTGGAACAAGCGTTATTTTCCAGATCCTAAGAAGATGATCTCTGATTTGAATGCTAATGGTTTCAAAACTGTTGTTATGATCGATCCGGGGATTAAGGTTGATGATAGTTATTGGGTTTTTAAGCAAGGCCAAGAGAACAATTATTTCTGCCGTAGGGGGGATGATTATTTCATGGAGGGTTTTGTTTGGCCAGGAAGATGTCAATTTCCAGATTTCACTAATCCTGAGGTTAGGTCATGGTGGGGTACTTTGTATAAAGGTTTGGTTGATGATGGTGTTGCAGGGTTTTGGAATGATATGAATGAGCCGGCAGTATTTGGCCGCGGTACTTTTCCAAATGATGTAAGGCATCAATTCGATGGTCATCGCGGATCGCACCGTAAAGCTCACAACATCTATGGTATGCAAATGGTTCGTGCAACCTATGATGGTCTTAAGAAATTATATAAAAACAAACGTCCATTTACAATTACTCGTGCTGCGTATTCTGGTACCCAGCGATATTCGTCGGTTTGGACTGGAGATAATATTGCTACCTGGGAGCACCTTCGGATAGGTACGCTACAATTGCAGCGGCTTTCTGTATCGGGTTTATCATTCTGTGGTACCGACATTGGAGGATTTACTGGTGAACCGGATGGCGAGTTATATACTCGTTGGATGCAATTTGGGGTGTTTTCTCCGTTTATGCGTGTTCACTCAGCCGGAGATACCCGCGATCGGGAACCATGGAGCTTTGGCCCAGAATGGGAAGCGATATGTAAGAAATTTATTGAGCTGAGATATAAATTGCTGCCCTATATTTATTCTACCTTCTGGTTACAGCATAAATATGGTGAACCTATTTTGCGGCCGATTGCTTTGATGGAGCAAGACAAGGAAAAGAATATGGTAAGGGAAGAAGAATTCGGTTTTGGAAATCAATTATTGGTTTCACCAGTTCTTCATCCTGGCCAACAAAATAAAATAGTGTATTTACCGGAAGGAAGTTGGTATTACTATTTTAACAATACATATTATGAAGGAGGTCAAGAGTATACCATTGATACGCCATTGGATGAGATGCCGTTTTTCGTACGCGGGGGTTCTATTATTCCTGAATATCCAATTATGCAATTTACAGGTGAGCGTAGAGTTGAATCCTTAAAGCTAAACCTATACTATGCTGAAGGTGAGCACGAATCAAACCTGTATTCAGATCACGGTGAAACATTTGCTTATGAGCAAGGTGTTTATGTAGAGAAACATTTCATTGCTAATTGCGATTCTAGTCAAGTCAGCATTATGCAAGGTGAAGATGGTATTTACACACCATATTATAATGACTTCAACCTTTATTTAATCGGTCTTCCGTTTGAGCCTAAGCAAATTACGGTTGATGGAGTAAAAGTTCAACTTCAAAAGGATGAAGAAGGTCAAAATTACATTAAACTAGAACGCGATTTCAAGAAAGTTAACATTCAATAAAACGCTAAAAACATATTATTTATGCCTCAACCAGTTGAAGTACACTCCTTATTGTCCGAATTTGACGTTTCATTATTCAAGTCTGGACGGCATTATAAGCTTTATGAGAAATTTGGTTCTCATGAGCTTCTTGTCAATGGGGTCAAAGGAGTATATTTTGCGGTTTGGGCACCAAACGCCCAGACGGTTTCTGTTGTAGGAAACTTCAATGGATGGAATCCACATTCCCACCATCTGCATGTCCGTTGGGATAGCAGTGGGATTTGGGAAGGGTTTATCCCAGGAATAGAGAATGGTGAAGTCTATAAATACCATATCCATTCTAACACTGGTGAGCATCTTGAGAAATCTGATCCTTTTGCACTTCATACGGAGATTCCACCGCGGACGGCATCAATTGTTGCTACGACCTGGTTTGCGTGGAATGATTCCGAGTGGATGTACAGTCGCAGAGAGCACAATGCATTGGACAGACCCATGTCGGTTTATGAGATGCATTTAGGTTCTTGGATGCGTGATCCCAAGGATCCAGATCGATTTTTGAGCTATGAAGAGATTGCCGCTAAAATGATACCATATATCCACGAAACTGGGTTTACTCATGTTGAGTTTATGCCCATCATGGAACATCCGTATTATCCATCATGGGGATACCAGATTACGGGGTATTATGCTGCAAGCTCAAGGTTCGGAGGTCCGCAGGATTTTATGAAGTTGGTTGAATTGCTGCATGAGAATCAT
This sequence comes from Sphingobacterium sp. 1.A.5, assembly GCF_002734235.1. Taxonomy (NCBI): domain Bacteria; kingdom Pseudomonadati; phylum Bacteroidota; class Sphingobacteriia; order Sphingobacteriales; family Sphingobacteriaceae; genus Sphingobacterium; species Sphingobacterium sp. 1.A.5. The sequence continues at coordinate 127,484 of NZ_PEBA01000023.1, read as the reverse complement.
ATTGGTGTGATCTTGGATTGGGTTCCATCTCATTTCCCTGGGGATGCCCATGGTCTCTATAAATTTGATGGGACACATTTATATGAGCATGCAGACCCTAAAAAAGGCTTTCATCCCGATTGGCAGTCCTATATTTTTAATTATGGTCGAAATGAAGTTAAGTCCTTTCTGATCAGTAATGCGTTTTTTTGGTTAGACCGTTATCATATCGACGGATTAAGGGTTGATGCTGTTGCGTCCATGCTTTATCTGGATTATTCACGGAAGTTTGGCGAGTGGGAACCCAATGAGCTCGGTGGGAATGAGAATCTGGAAGCGGTGGCATTCTTAAAAGAATTTAATGAAGCGGTTTCGAAATATTTTCCTAATGTCCAGAGTATCGCTGAAGAATCTACCTCATGGTCAGGTGTTAGTCGTGCTACTTTCCATGGCGGATTGGGGTTTTCGGAAAAGTGGATGATGGGTTGGATGCATGACACGCTGTCCTATTTTAAGGAGGATCCTATCAATAGAGGATATCATCATGATAAGATGACTTTTGCTACGGTCTATGGATTTACGGAGAACTTTATGCTTCCCTTATCACATGATGAGGTTGTATATGGCAAACAGTCTTTGATATACAAGATGCCGGGTGACGAATGGCAGAAATTTGCCAATTTGAGATCCTTGTATTTATATATGTTCACTTTCATAGGTACTAAGCTTTTGTTTATGGGAGGTGAATTTGGTCAGACTTCTGAATGGAATGTCAATCAATCATTGGATTGGCATTTATTGCAGTATAAGCCACATTCAAGCATGAAGGATTTCGTGGGTGAACTGAATAAAGTTTATAAATCATATCCAGCATTATATGAGAAAGCTTTCAGTCCTGAGGGGTTCTTTTGGATTGAGCTTGGGGATCGCGACAACAGTATTTTTGCTTATTGCCGTAGAGGCCATGATCTGGAAAATGATTTGGTGGTGGTTTTGAATCTTACCCCAATAGTTCGTCATGGATTTAAGTTAGGTGTTCCGCATGATGGTCAATGGGAGTTGTTATTGAATTCCGATGATCCCAAATTCAATGGCAGTGGCGTAAAAGTGAAGAAAGTTGTTAAGTCAGAGAAAGAGCCATGGATGGGGCAGGAGCAGTCAATTGTGATTGATCTGCCACCATTGAGCGGTTTAATATTTAAAAGAAAACTAGGAAAATGAAAGTCATACATTTAAGCGTAGAATGTTTTCCTGTCGCTAAGGTTGGTGGATTGGCGGATGTTGTAGGAGCATTGCCAAAGTATCAAAGGGAATTAGGGGTCGATGCGTCGGTTATCATGCCTTTTTTTAACAGGAAATTCACTCAGGAAAATGAATTTGATGTTGTGGCCGTTGGAGAATTCTACCAAGGTTCTTCATTGCTGTCCTATGAACTGTTGAAAGAGCGGAATGATGTTTTGGGATTTCCATTGTACCTTGTTAAGATTCCTAATCTTCTGGATCGGGAGGAAATTTACAGTTACCAGGACGAAGCAGATCAATGGATCGCATTTCAACATGCGGTTTTACATTATATAAAAAACAACAACATTTCCCCAGATGTTCTTCATTGCCATGATCACCACGTTGGGTTAATTCCATTTTTAACGAAATGGAGCAATGATTTTCAATCATTGAAAAACGTGAAGACAGTTTTCACTGTTCATAATGGTCAGTACCAAGGATGGATGTCATGGAGTAAGGGTATTATTATTCCAGCCTTTGATACTTGGAAATGGGGTCTATTGGATTGGGACGGATTAATCAATCCATTAGCAACGGCCATCAAATGCTGCGATGCATATACAACGGTGTCTGAAGGATATTTAAAAGAATTATATGTTGAAGCGAATGGATTGCAAAATCTATTTTTTGACGAACGTGATAAATCAGTTGGTATTGTAAATGGAATTGATACTTCCTATTGGGATCCTGCTATTGACACCCTTATAGATCATCATTATAGCATTTTGAGCGTGGATGATGGTAAAGCAGATAATAAATTAAAATTCTGCAAGGAATTTGGTTTAGACCCGACGCTGCCATTGTTGAGTTACATAGGTCGTTTTGCGACAGAAAAAGGGGCTGATATTTTGCCTGAATTAATAGAAAATCTTTTGAAGCAAAGCTCAGGTAAAATAAGTATATTTATACTAGGCTCTGGAGATGCGGAGATACAGCAAAGAATTCAAGCGGTAGCAAGCAGTTACAATAAGGATTTAGCTGTTTTCTTTGGATATAATGAGCAATTGGCGCATCGTGTTTATGCGTCTTCAGATTTATTGATTATGCCTTCAAGGGTTGAGCCATGTGGGCTGAATCAACTGTACGCACTAAAATATGGTACCATTCCTGTTGTTCGTAAGATAGGTGGTTTGAAAGATACAGTTATTGATGTTGAGGAGGGAGGTTATGGATTCCTTTTCGACGATGTAGATGCCGAAGAAGCTGCTGGGACCGTTTCACGAGCCGTCAAATATTTAAGTTATGCTGACAATCTAACAAAAACTAGAGATACAGCAATGGCACTTGATTATTCATGGAACAAATCAGCAAAGAAATATATAGAGTTATATAACCAATTAGTTTAAAGATATGTCGCATAAAGTTGTTTCTATTGTATTAGGTGGGGGTCGAGGAACCCGCTTATTTCCGTTGACTGACCAACGTTCTAAGCCCGCAGTTCCAATTGCCGGGAAATACCGTTTGGTGGATATTCCGATATCAAATTGTCTTAACTCTGGCTACAACAAGATATTTGTACTGACACAATACAACTCTGCATCTTTGAACAAACACATCAAGAACTCTTACAACTTCAGTATTTTCAGTAAGGGTTTTGTGGATATTTTAGCTGCTGAGCAGACCAATGAGGGTGATCGTTGGTTTGAGGGTACTGCGGATGCTGTGAGAAGGACTCAAAAGAATTTGGTAAATGTGGATTATGACTATGTTCTAATCCTTTCTGGCGACCAGTTATATCAAATGGATTACTCTGCCATGGTTGATTTTCATGTCAAAAATGGTGGTGAGATCACGATTGGAACAATACCAGTGACCGCAAAAGAAGCTCCAGGTTTTGGTATTCTAAAATCTGACGAGAACAATAATGTGGTTTCATTTATTGAAAAACCTACCAAGGATCTATTGGCAGATTGGACCTCAGAAGTTCCTGAAGACCTAGAAAAACAAGGCCGCAATTACTTGGCATCGATGGGTATTTATGTATTCTCCAAAGGTGTTATGGCAAAGATGTTGGAAGAGAATAATGGAATGGACTTCGGTAAGGAAATTATTCCTGACGCTATTGGTTCTTCGAAGGTTTTAAGCTTTCCATTCGATAGTTATTGGACAGATATCGGTACTATTTCTTCTTTCTTTGAGGCAAATATTGGATTGACGGATGACATTCCCGAATTCAACTTGTTTGGAGAGACTGTGTATACACGTGCTCGGATGCTTCCGCCGTCCAAGGTTTCAGGTACAACATTGAACAATGCCATTATCTCTGATGGCTGTATCATTTTGGCGGAGAAAATTCAACGTTCTGTCATCGGGATTCGTTCCAGGATTGGGGAAGGAACAGTGATCAAGATGACCTATATGATGGGTTCTGATTATTATGAGGATCTCAATGAGGTTGTAGAACTGACTTCCTCACAAACTCCGCCACCAATTGGAGTCGGGGAAAGGTGCTATATCGAGAATGCCATCTTGGACAAAAATTGCCGAATAGGCAACGATGTCAGAATCAAAGGTGGCAAACAGCTGAAAGATGGTGATTTTCCGGAGTATACGATTTGCGATGGGATAATTGTCATCAAGAAAAATGCTGTGATCGAGCATGGAAGAACAATTGGTTTCTAAGAAATAAAATACAATAAAGGCCACTCATAAACTGGGTGGCCTTTTTTATTGCAAGAATGTTTTCCTGAATACCTTTGTAAAAATCAACACTTTATGATTGACCTTTTAATACAAATTCGTAAATCATATAAAAGATCGCCATAATAATAATGGCTATAATAATTACTCTAGGGATGTTGATTGCTGCTGGTTCATCATCCTTTTCTTTAATTACTGTTTCAGGTACTTTTGTTGGGTCAACATCCTCTGCATTATTGATTTTGTTTCCTTTTTCGTCTTCCTTTTCTTGCATTTTATACCTCCATTGTTACTTTTAATAAACACTTCGGAATAATAAAAGTTTGGTTTGGAGTTTTTAGCTTGTTATTTCTCGAATCAAGCCATAATCATAGGCCATTTTAATAGCAGAGCTCAAGTTGGAGGTCCTGAATTTTTCAATCAGATTTTTCCTATGACTTTCCACTGTGTGCGGGCTTATAAATAGTTTTTCTGCAATCTGATTGGTTGTTAATCCCATTGCTGCAACTGCTAGAATTTCTTTTTCTCTTCGAGTTAGTTTAGGAACGCTTTTGAGTTCGATAGAATTCTTTTTATCAACGATCAGTTGGGTTTGCTTACATCTGAATTTATTGCCTTTTAGAATTTCTTGTATTCCCAATAGTATTTCTGTAACTGATGCATTTTTTTGAATATATCCATGAGCACCCTCTTGAAATGCACTGTTTATTACTGCATATTCATTGTGTACACTTAAAATAATAATCTTTAGTTCGGGATTATTTTTAAGTAAAGGAGCAATCAATTCAAGGCCATTGGCATCTGATAAATTTATATCCAGAAGCAAAACTTCAATTTTAGTGTTATTCAAAGCATTTCTCAATGCTTCTGCAGTAGGATAGCAACCAACAATATTCAAGAAAGTTTCTTGGGCCAGAATGTTTTTTAAACCTTCTGAAAGAAGGGGATGGTCATCAGTTATTGCTATGTTAATCATGGTTAATTGATTTTGGGATAAATATGTCAAAGCTACTTCCTTGCCCCAATTCTGATTGTACTTGAAGGTTGCCTTTAAGGAAGTCCACTCTTGATTGAATATTGAAAAGTCCTGCTGTTTTGTTGTTTTTTATCATACTGTTATCAAAGCCTATTCCATCATCTTCTACCGTGATATGGTATTGTTTTTCCTCTTCTACTATTTGAATGATAATTTGAGAAGGATTTGCGTGTTTAATGGCATTGTTAACCAACTCTTGTATTATTCTATAAATGATAAGTTGCTGTTCGTTATTAAGTTTGTTTTCATAATGTAGGAACTGAACATCCACTTCAAGTTCTTGGTTTGACATTCTGGCAGCGTAGTCCTTCAGTGCTTCCAAGAGTCCATATTTTTCAAGAAGGTCAGGAGTAAGGTTATGGGCCACTCGTCTCAATTCGTCCACTGCCATGTCGAGGTGTTTGATACCTTTATCCATTTTAAGCTGAAAGTCTTTGTTTTCCGGTTCTCCTGCAAGTGAGAGTTGGAGCTTGGTTCCGGACAATAATCCTCCCAAACCATCATGCAGGTCACGTGCTATTCTTGATCTTTCCTGTTCTTGGCCATCAAGGAGAGCCGTTAGCATATTGATTTTGGTGTTTTGTCTTTCTTGTTCTAGAGCTAGTTGGTGTAAGTTTTCTCGTTGAAGCATATGCTTTGATCTTTGGCGGTAGGCATATAAAAGCAATGCAAGCAAGGAGCCCACAGCTAAAATTAGCGCAATATAATATTTGTTAATTTTATCTTTAAATAAGATTTCCTTTTGATAGGTACTGATTTGTTGAGCTTTATTTTGATCCTCCAGTTTCGACAATTTCAATTCTTGGTCCTTTTTTTCTGAGGTTAGTTTGGACAGTGTTAGTTCTTGTGCTTGGTTTTCCTGTGCCAATCTCAGGTTTTCCAAGTCCTGTTTTTGTTGGATACCCAATGCCTGCATGAGTTTAATCTGTTGCTCTTTTTGTTCTGCCTCGATCTGAAGGTTGTTCAGCTGTTGATCCTGTTTGCCTTTTTCATATTGAGCTTCTAAGCGTTTACTCGTACTGAGTTTTTCCTGATCATAAATGCTGGTAAAAATATTTGCATATTCTTTGTAGAATTTTAATGCTTCCTCATTATTACCTTCTTGCTCGCTGATATGAGAAAGGCTGAGGTAAATATTCATCAACACCTGTTGATCTTGAACTTGGCTTTTATTTATTTCAAATAATGATGAAAGGAGATGTTCTTTTGCTTTATTCGTTTTTCCATCTTCCAATGCAATTTCAGACAGGATGCCATGAGATGATGCCACCAGATTAAATTGTTTTGTTTCCTTTGCTTTTAATCGAGCCATCTCAGCATATCTAATGGCCTTGTCCCTGTATTCTTTTGGATAGAATTTATAATAAAGATGGGCAAGGTTATTGGCAACATACGCCAAATTGGATGGGATTGGCATAGACCCCATATTATCTTGATAAATTTTCAGCGCTTTCAAATAAGAATTCTCCGCCAGATTTCTGTATTTAGTATCTTCCGGTGAGTCCAAGAATTTTTGTTCATACATATAACCTAAAGACATGTAAGAATCAAAAATGGTCATTGGGTCGTCCTGTTTGATTGCTAAATTCAAGGCCAATTTGCTGTACTTTTCCTGCAGCTCAAATTCGTTCCAATTGGCATAAATGGATGTTAATTCTTTGTAGACATTGGCTTTTCTGCTTATCAATGTATTGGATTGTTTGGCTTGGTCAAGGTAGCTCAATGCTATCATAAATTGTTTTACAGCTTCACTTTCCTGTTGTTCACGTGCTAATATCCAGCCATAGCCGTAATAAACATAACCTTTAGTTTCAATGTCCCTGCTGCGGTCGACTAATGCTTTTGCTTTTAAAATAGATAACCTTGAATTCAATTTATCATCAGCAATCAATTGATTGATTGCGAGAATTGTGTTCAGGTAAGCTCCATATTTTGTTTCTGAAAGTTTGTTGGTAAATACTAGGTCCTTTTTGATCAGTTCAAACGCTTCGTTTTCTCGTTGATTGAAAAACAGTGCTTGAGCAAGTTTTCCAGTAGTAAATACTTTCTCAGGATCGCCGGGTTTGAATTGTCGATATTCTTCTTCGAGTTTTGAAAGAAGATCTTGTGCGTAAATGTCCGAATGATTTAGGGTCAACAAGAAAAACGAGAATAATAAGGACCAGAGATATTTTTGTTTTTCTATTATTTTTATCATTCTTAAATCATTTATTTAACCCCCAAAATTAAGCAAACAGAGCCTAAATTAATAGGCACTGTTTTTAAATTCAAGGGTAGTTGCTCATATTATTCGATATCTACTTTTTCACCTTTGATATTGATGAAAATCATTTCACCATCTTTGGTTTCTACGGATGCGTGTCCATCATCAAAATTAGTGGCAGCCGTGAATTGTATAGGAATCACTACTTTTCCAAAATTGTCAATAAATCCATAATAATCTCCCTTTTGAACCAAATGGACAGGGTCGGTTTCAGAAAGGGCAATTAGGTCGTAATCGTCGCTAACCGGATTATTGGTTTTGATATTATATAGGTTATAATGATCCTCATCTGTGGTCACAAACACTTCATCGTTAAATTCCATAATTAAGGGGTAGGTGATAGGGATGATCAATTTTCCATTTTTATCTACAATACCATATTTTTCATCTTTATTTACTGAAACATAGCCTTTGTTCATATGACTGACCATATCATATTCTGCGTTAATTATTGGCTGGTCTGTTGCAGAGAGGATTCCATATTTTTCTCCTATACCATAAATATATTGTTGATTGATCTCATCATAAGAAAGGAAGTCATATTTAAATGGGATTTTTATGTTTCCATTCTTATCCATTGATCCAAAATTTCCTTCTGCATCAATTACGGTAGTAATTCCACCTTTAAAATAATCAAAGTATCCATACTCTGCTTTCGTTATCTGCCTATCGCTTTCATCTTTTAAGCCAAGGAAAGTTTCAGATTCGTCATAATATAAAAACCTGTCCTCATCAATTTGCGTATCTGCAACAATGGCGGAATCTTCGGCCTCCTCATCTTCTGTTTCCATTTCAAATTCAGTATAGGTTTCAGGTATTTCAAAGAAGTTCGTCGGAACATTTTCTTGATTGACATCAACTGCCTTAAATCCATTTTTGCCAATCATAACTTCTAAAGCTGCACCGGGAATATTTTTCAAGAATGAAAATTGGCCCCAATAAAGGACAGGGATTTTATCGGTATACCAGATTTTGATCATATTATTTTCATCATCTAATTCCGGATCTATCTTCACAATTGCTAATTTGCACGGATAGCCTGCTATATTCTTGGTTTCATTCGAAAGTTCAAACGGTAAATTTTCATTTTCTGAATTATAAGCATCATTGTTTTCCTCTTCTAAAATGTGATATTCTTCAGAAGGAGCAAAGAGGAGGAAAGATTTATTATTTGTTTTATTTAGGATCTGAGCGCCGTTATCTTCGTCATTGGTCACGACCTTATTGAAAGAATCGTTTACCCATGCTCTGAGATTAAAATTGCTGGAATTTTTATCCAACGTTTGACCTTCTGCAATTGATAAATAATCAATTTTATATACTTTCAATGATTGTGCTTGTGAGGTTAGGGTGCATCCCGCTAACAATAATATCGTATTCAATATTCTTTTCATCCTTGTAATAATTATTACACAAAAATCGAAAGATTTCTGATTGAAAACATCCCTGATAACAGCTAATTTTTACTTCGAAGATCCCTGCTTAAAAAGAAAGGTTTTTTAAGCAAATAGGAGGAGGTCATGGTTTCAAATAAATTAATAGTTGTGACATGTTGATTGTAACAGTTTTGATTTAATTGATGTTTTTTATCCAATTAATCTGTTTAGTTGGAATTTATAAGATATTATAAGTCAATTGTATAAATTACATTAATATAAAACAAACAATTACTTAACATTAAATTAATATAGAGTTCCTGTTTAAAAACCTTTATAAACATAAAATTCTGTTATTTTTGGCCGATAACTTTTTAGAAATTATTATACGTTACTAAACTTTTTACATCTAATTTTTCCTACTCTATCAGGAGAAAAAACAATCAATCATGAAGAAGAATTACGCTTTTCTATCCATTTTGATGGGATTGAGTTTATGTTCATGGGCAGATTCAAGGCCGGCTTTTTTATCAGAGAATTTAGGTCTCAAGCATTCTGTCTATAAGCAAGAAACTATCCGAGGATTAGTCCAAAGCTCTACTGGTGAGTCTATCGCTGGAGCATCTATTAGAAATCTCAGTACCGGCAGTACAGTTCAATCTGATGCCGAAGGAAGGTTTGAAATTGCGGGTCAGGTTGGCCAACAATTGCGGATTTCCATTATTGGTTATGAAACTCAAACATTATCGATCAGTTCGTCTACGATGAATGTTCAACTGACTGCGAGCGATGAGGCCTTGGAAGAGGTTGTTGTTGTCGGTTATGGCACCCAGAAGAAGGTGAATTTGACCGGAGCAGTTGCTACGTTAGTGGGCGAGGAGCTTGAAAGCAGGCCAATTGCGAATATTGGTCAGGGATTGCAAGGTCAATTGCCAGGATTGACAATCAAGAACAATAATACAGGTCCGGGTGACTCCGCCCCTCAAATCCGTATACGCGGTATTGGAACATGGGGAGACGCTAATCCATTGGTCGTAATTGATGGGATTCCGGGTGGAAATATGAACATCCTGAATCCGGATGATATCGAGAACATTTCCGTTCTAAAGGATGCTGCTTCATCGTCTATTTATGGTGTCCGTGGTGCCAACGGAGTTATTTTAGTAACTACCAAAAAAGGAAAATCTGGAGCTCCAAGCCTGAATTTCAGCAGCTATTATGGATGGCAAACTCCTACAGCGCTGCCTAAATTCCTGGGTTCTGTTGATTACATGATTCTGCAGAATGAAGCAAATGAGAATGCAGGCCAAGGTCCGACTTATTCTGAGGAACAAATTGAGATTGCCAGAAATGGATCTGATCCTAATTATTTTGCCAATACCAATTGGATCGATGAGGTTTATAAGAAAAGTGCTCCTCAACAGAACTACAACCTGAGTTTGCAGGGTGGATCTGACAAAACTAGTTATTACGCATCCTATGGATACTTGGGAGAAGGTGGTTTGGTTATCGGTGATAACTTTAAAGCAGGCCGTCACAATGCAAGGCTAAGAATGAGTACTGAGATTTTGGACCGTGTTCAATTAGATGGTAATCTGGGATATGTTGACCGCGGAACTTATGGTTCTGCCTCTGGTAATGATCCATTATCAATGGCTACTTCCATACGTCCTTTGGTACCTGTTCATTTCACGAATGGAAGTTGGGGCTATCATGGTGGGCAGAGCAATCCAGTAGCTATAGCAACCGATGGTGGTACAAATAACTTTACTTCACAAGAGATCACTGCGAACATTTCTGCTACCATCAATCTGATGAAAGGATTGGACTTGCGTGGACAATATGGCTTGGTGAAATATAATTCGAAGAGAAATAGGTTACTGAAGACCATTAATTATTATAGTCCTGATGATGATAAATTAATTTATCAATCGAACTTCCCGAACAGTATCCGCATGGACCACTATTCACAGACTTATCAGACATTTGTTGGAACGGCAACTTATAGGACTTCTATTTTAGATAAACATAATATCACAGGTCTATTAGGGTATTCATTGGAGGAAACTGTAGGAGCAGATTTTTGGGCATCTCGCCAGAATCTACCTGTTCAAGATCTTGAATCATTGGCAGTAGGTACAGAAAATCAATTAAACAATAGTTCAAGTACACAGAATGCATTGATGTCCTTCTTTGGGCGTTTGAATTATGATTATCAGAGTAAGTATCTTCTTGAAGGAAACTTCCGTTATGATGGGTCATCCCGATTCCATCCTGATGTTCGTTGGAACTGGTTTGGTTCATTTTCTGCTGGTTGGGTTTTCTCAGAGGAAGCATTTTTCCAAGACTTGAAGAGCTTCTGGAATTTTGCAAAACTTAGAGGTTCATTCGGTACGCAAGGTAATGATAAAGTAGGCCGTGATTTCCCTTATATGGCAACTCTTGCATCTGTTCAGATTACTAGCAACAACCCTATAGGAGATGAAGGTCAAGTTGGATTTAGGCAGACCTTTATCCCTAATAGATTTATTACTTGGGAATCGTCCGAAAAAACGAATATCGGTTTAGATTTAGCTTTCCTGAACAGCAGATTGAGCGTAACAGGAGAGTACTTTATCAATAACACCAAATCAATTATCCTTAATCCGCCTTTGCCAGATGTAATCGGGGTTGGTACTGGTTATCCAGCGCAAAACTCAGGTGAAGTTCAGAACAAGGGTTGGGAAGTTGTTGTAGGGTGGAAAGATAAAGTTGGTGAATTAAGCTATTCAGCAAACTTCAACCTATCGGATGTCAAGAACAAGATTACAAAACTGGAGAATTATGCTACCAATCTCGGCGATAAGGTTCGTCTAGAAGGATATCCATTGGATGCTTTTTATGGTTTTGAAGCAGATAGGATTGCGCAAGAGAGTGATTTTACTGTGGTAGACGGTAAGTATGTTCCAAACTTCCCATTTCAGAAGGGTGATTTAGTTGCTCCTGGAGATTTGATATATGTACCACAAGATCCTGATGCAACAGCTATCACAGCATTGAATGACCGTGTTATTTTAGGGAGTGATATCCCACGTTATACTTATGGTTTTAGGGGAGATCTAGCCTACAAAGGTTTTGATTTCAGTTTCTTTCTACAGGGCGTAGGCAAGGCAGATGGATACTTAGGTGGTTCAGCACGTCATCCATTTATAAACAACAGTGCTATGCCTCAAGAAATCCACTTGGATCGTTGGACTCCAGAAAACACTGATGCTTCGTACCCAAGATTGGTTTACATGCGTACGCACAATACACGTTTGTCTTCCCAATGGATTGAAGACGCATCTTACCTGAGATTGAAGAATATCCAATTGGGTTACACTTTCCCAACCGATTGGATGGAAAAAGTAAGGGTTTCTAAAATGCGAATATTTGTTTCTGCGGACAACTTATTCACGAAAACGAATTTCTTTTACGGTTATGATCCGGAAATCCCATCAGGAAATACAGGGAACTTCTATCCACAAGTTAAGACCTATGTTGTAGGTATCAATTTTAACCTTAAATAGTTTTAGACATGAAATTATCATTCAATAAAATAAGTAAGATCAAGATTGCCATTTTTATGATGGGCATTGGTACTTTGAGCAGCTGCAGTGATTTCTTGGATCGCGTTCCAGAGGATGAGATCGTTGATGAAACTTACTGGCAGACTCAGGAACAGCTAGAAATGGCGGTTACTGGGATTTACTCGAGGGTAAAGGCTAAGAATATCGTCGATATGGAAAACATGGGTGAGAATACCATGTGGCCAACGACGACAGAATACAAAGATATTGGATCTGGGGTTTTTCCAGTTACCCAACCCACAGTTGACAATGAATGGCGCAATATGTACCGTGATATCCGGGAGTCGAATGCCTTCTTGGCGAATTATGAGCGTGCTCAAGAAACCGAACCAGGTGCAAATGCACGATTAGCCGCAGAAGTCAGGGTCATCCGTGCGCTTGGGTACAGCTTTCTGACTTCCTTTTACGGAGATATTCCTTTGGTATTGGTTCCTTTGGATCCCGATGATCCTCAATTATATGAGGGTAGAAATTCTCAAAAAGAAGTTGTTGACTTTCTTTTAAAGGAGTTGGATGAGGCTGCGGCAATTTTGCCAGAGAAAATTCCTTCGGGCAAGGATTTGGGTCGTGTAAGCAAGGGGACAGCCTTGGCTCTGAAAGCTAGAATTGCTTTGGCTTATGGCCGTTATGATGTGGCTGAAAAGGCTGCTAAGGACGTAATGGATATGGGCGTATATAAATTGTACAGCAACGGCGATCCAAAAACAGCATATTACGATTTATTTACCCGCAATGGCAAATTGGCATTAGGAAACAATAAGGAAACATTGTTTGCCCGTTTACATAAAATGGATGTCATTATGCACAACTTGAGCAGGGAGATTCAAGTTCCAGATCAATTTGCTCGTTTCGTTCCAACAAAATCTCTAGTAGATTCTTATCTATGTATTGATGGGTTACCGATTGAGAAGTCTCCATTGTATAAAGATGCTACTTATGAGGATGTTTTCAAGAACAGGGATCCAAGGATGACTCAGACGATCCTTACGCCAGGTGATAAATGGGGTGGCCGTTATGATGGAAGACCAGTTTCTGAGAATGCCGATCCAAGTATTTTTATGGTTCCGAAATTCACTCAGGATGGTCGAGGCTCTGTTACTACTACAGGTTATTATTACAAGAAATATGTAGACCTTTCTGCTGTTCCAAATTACAATCGTGATGATAATGATATCCATCATATCCGTTATGCTGAAGTTTTGTTGACTTATGCAGAAGCAAGGATGGAACAAGGGAAATTAACGCAAGATGATTTAGACAAAACTATTAACCTATTGCGTGACCGTGTTGGGATGAAACACATGGAGTTAAGTTTCTTGGCACAAAATGGCATGGATGTACGCACAGAAATCCGTCGTGAGCGAAGGGTAGAGTTGGTTTTGGAAGGACAACGTTATTTTGATGTTAGAAGATGGAAAGAAGGAGACCGCCTTGGTAAGGACATCGAAGGGGTGAAAGCTTCTTGGTTTCCTTCATTGGCAGGTTCTGCTTACAGAAAAAATGCTCAGGGCTTTTTGGTGGTTCAATGGAACCGCGCATTCGAAAGTCCTAAGAATTATTTGTGGCCAGTTCCACAAACCCAAATTGACAGAAATCCAAACTTAGGACAAAATCCAGGCTGGTAATTTTTATAGGATTTTTTGGAAAGGGCTGTTCATTCGGACAGCCCTTTTTATTGATTATATGACTCAAATTCCTATCGGAATTTTATAATTCGACCATATAACTTTTGATTTTTCTTATTTAACTTCTAAAGATTAAATTCATTATTCTTTAATTTTAGGTATGTATTATTAAACGGATAGTTATGTTTACACACCTTGAATATATTGACGGTAGTTCAGATAAGTTTTGGGAAATCAGTACGAATGGTAAAAGTCATACAGTCACCTATGGTAAAAACGGAACCTCAGGTCAAAGTAAAACAAAGGAGTTTGATTCAGAGGAGGAATGTGAAAAGGATGCCAAGAAATTAATCAATGAGAAAATAAAGAAAGGTTATTCCGAGGATGGAACATCTGGTTCAAAAGAATCTGATAGTAGAATTTCGAAATCTGGGAAGGCTATGTCCAAGAAGGAAGAAGAAGCGGAGGTTTCGAGAAGAGTTAAAGAACTGATCTATTCTCAGAAACGAGAGTTGGTCATTCCGTTTTTAAAAGAGTTTTCAGATGACCATGAACTATTAATCCGTAAAGAAGTTAAGGTTGCTGCAAAATATTGGTTACCAATTATAGATTTGAGCGATGATCCTGAATATGCTTCCGATAATCCATATGCACAGTATGGCAGGAGAGGGAATAAAAACCATCAAATGATCATTAACTTATTATCATTAGCAACTTTCAATCTTACTGAAGCTACAAGAGCGCCCGACCTTTGGATGTTATTCAATGAACGTGATTTGGATTTTGATAATTTCAAGCCATTGATTTGGGAGATAATTCAGCTGAAAAAACCTAATTGGTTATTGGAATATTTTAGGAATGAAATACGGATACATCAACCCATTGGCTTAGGATATTGGAGTCTCAGAGAAATGGAAGACTTAGGTTACATCAGGTATGATGCCGAAATCCTTACTCATAGTCTACCTGATTATAGTTATACCAAGGACAAGTCGGAAAAAAACTCGCAAATAAAAAAATTTATAGATGATAAAATTGCAATAGAAAGAGATTTAAATGGAGTGTTTGAATACGAAACTCCTCTTCACACGAATTATTATATTATTGACTCCCAAACAGCACCTAAAGTAGAATATTTCTGGCTTGAAATGTTTAAGGAACTCAAAGCTCATAATAAGATTGATATCGATCAAATTCTCGACTTAGCATTAGAAACGCAGACTAAGAATTGGAATAATAATTTAAAAGCATTGTTCAGGACCATTATCGATGATATGGATTTGAAAACTGACCAAATTCTTAAGCATCAAGAATCATTCTTTCCCTTATTGCATTCAGAAAATTCCACGCCTATAAATTATGCAATTAAATATTTGAAAGTTATCATTCATGAAAAGGATTTTAAGCTAGAGGAATTTCTGAATTGGGTAGAGCCGGTTTTTATGCGTAATGATCTGAAGACAGGGGTCAAGACCCTCATTTCACAGTTTGAAAAATTGTTGAAAACAGATTCTAAATTAAAAGGTAGGATTATTCATTTAGTTTCAGATATTTTTATGATACAGGATTTGCAGTTGCAGGAAAAAGCGGCAAAATTTATCTTGAAATATGGTGACTTAAATGATGATGAACTTTCGAATAAGCTAGAGCTGTATAGCTCTTCAATGCTAGGGACAATTTCTAAAGAATTGAAGGGATTTCTTCCTGAAAAATCTGAGGAAATAAATATTAGTTTAGATGATGGAACAGAAGTGACAGAAACTGGATATGAATATTCTCCGATGTATCCGGACTTTCTTACAGATCCAATTGAAATGCCTGAAAATTGGAATGATGTGCTTTTTCATATTGGCAAGGTACTTAAATCTGATGATCCGCTGGAAATGGAAATCCTGTATAGCGCCTGGCTACAGCATATGGATTCATTTCCGGATGATCATAAAAAGCAAATCGCAACTTATGTCAAGCAGGCTAATGCGAGATATGTAGAAACATATTGTGTAAATAATTTTAGGATTTTCCTTTCTTTTTTAGAATCTCAGGTTCAAGTATATAGCAAGTTTATCACTGAAACCAAGTATTTTCTAGCGAAAAGTAATTATGCAGATATCACTGGTAATTTAAGCGTGATCGCCCAAAGTTATATTTTAGGTGCTGTCGGCTTGCCGCTGTTATCCTTACCTACCCACTATCCTCATTGGATAGATCCACAAGTTTTGGTTGAAAGAATATTGAAATATGAAAAGCAAAAGGCAACGATTTACCAAATGGATTTGGCTATAGCACTAAATAGAGTAGTTCCTGAGAATCTGGAAGGAATTGAGGAAAAAATTGAATTAATTAGTAGCCGATTCTATAGGGACTTGATAAAATATGCCATCGGCTTAACGGATAACACTGAATTAAAAAACAAACCGTGGCTTGATAAACATACCCCTGTTGACAAAAATTTTGAGCTCTATCATCTGTCTCTTTGGGCAAATATTGCACGTTCGAGATTTCCAGATGCTGAGTTTAAAGAGTTTGAAAATCGCTCCATTTCAAAAATTCCATTTTTTACAAAACCATTTAGGCCAGAATTTAAATTGGAACCCAAAATTGAAAAAATATATAACTACTACACTCATACCACAGTACCTCAACAGATTGGAACTGATATAAAAGCCGCATTTCCATCTGAACAGCCTAATTCTGATTGTTTTATCTATGGATTAGACGTATTTCAGACCAAACAAAATAATGTATATTGGACTTCGTTTATAGATGCAAGCGATATAAAATTCATGCATTCTATTATGCCATTAAATACTGAACCTTTAGAATTGGTTCTCTTGATTAATGTGAATGGGGTATCTACTTGGAATAATTCTGCCACTGGTAAATTCACTGAGAGAATGCTTAGCCCTCACTATAGGATGAGTTATAATTCTGCGATTTTCATTGCTACATGTATGTACGATAAATCTAAACCGGGTCGGGCAATGATGGTGGAACTTTTTATCCAGGCGATTTTAGAAAATAGAATGCCAGTTAAGGAAATCGGGGAATGGTTGGGTTTCCTGATCAGCAATAATTATGGCCCTCTCAATAGAGTAACTGATATTTTGGGACAGGTGAAAGATGTGAGTTCTAAGCATAATCAAGCACTGATCCAGCTATTGACCACTTTAATTAATAAGGTCGATATTGCTGATAAAATGCCAAATGGTTTTAAAAAAATCTTGGAAATACTTTTTGACCTTCAGCAAAAAGAAGGTTATCATTTAAATTCAACTGAAATAGAAGCACTTTCAAAGTTGAATAGTATAAAATCTTTACAGCCTATAATCAATAAAATCTTAAAACCATAATTATGTCTGATGTAGATGTTTTATATACGAGCAGTTCACAGTTAACTCAAAAGTCAGGAATTCAGCAGTTGGTACTTTCCCATGGTTCAGAGTTGGAAGAAATTTCTAACATTCCATGTTTTTTTTGGGGTAGCATTACGGATTCATTATTAACGGCAAAATGCCTTATGACCATTTCAAGAGTTGTTAGAGCAAATTATGGACCTGTTGATTTAACGTTGTTTGATCCTATAGTTTCTGCAGGTACTGATCAGCTTCGTTTCGAGGGATTTTCATCGTGCAATGGAGTATATGCTAGATTGGACTTGTTGGAAGATGCGATTGATGGAGAATTTATTGCGAGTGGCACCACGAATGTCGATTTTAATGAGCCCATGTTGCATGCCTTAAATTCAATAAAAAAAGGTGAAAAAATGGTAATGGGAGTGGGAAGTAAGGAAGTTTCGGTGAGCACAGCAAAATCAAAGGTTGTCGAGCGTAAAGTCAGTTTACCGACTCGCTGGATCAAAGGTTTGACATCGGTTCAGCTTTTCCTAGCAGGAATGGAGGAAAGGTTTAGGTTAAATAAAATTCAAATCATTCCACTTTTTCAGTCTATTCCTAAAACTGCTGTAAAATCAAACTTTTATCTAAGTAAAAGGGCCAATAAATTTGTGTTTTCACCAATCCAAACTAAAGATTCAGTTTTTATAGGAGGGATTCATCGTTTGCGGTTATTGGAAGGTCTTTTGCCATATTGTGATCATTTGATTGTATATCAAGAAAAAGATGCTGAAACTGTTTGTTTTGTTATGGATTTTGGAAAGATGCGACTAAGTCTTGCTTTATCACCGTCTGCATATCGAGGTTTTTCAGGTGAGGGCAACGTTTTGGAGAATATGATACAAACTGTTCCTGATGAATGGGTCCAAGCTGTCAATTCTTTGCTCAAATCGAATGAAATGTTTGATCCAACGTTGCTGTCGATTGAACATGATGTCAATTTTGATACAATGGATGCGCTTACAGCATCTCTTTCATCCATAGGCCTGTTGGGATATGATTTGAATGAAAGTCAGCATTATTACAGAAGATTACCTTTTAAAATGTCTAGGATATTGGCCTTGAACCCGAGATTGAAAAATGCACGAAAGTTAGTATCTGATGAATCAGTGGAATTTAAGGTCAATACTCCGCCATATATCGAGGCAAAAGTCAAAGGAACGGATGTTGAACATACTGTAATTATCAATGGTGATCAATTCAGATGTACTTGTAATTGGTTTACCAATCACCAAGGACAAAGAGGGTTATGTAAACATATCCTTGCTGTTAAAATGCTTACGAAAGATGGTTAACTTTCAAATGCTGAGTTGTTTAGTTTAGAGTGTTTATATCCGTAGAAGAAGTAAACTATCAAACCTATTCCCAACCAAATTAGGAATATTACCCAATTGCTTGTGCCAAGTTCAGTCATTAAATAGAGGTTGATCAAAATCCCAATTACTGGAAGTAAAGAGAAATTAAATTTAAAGCCCATAACAGATAATACTAACCATACGAGCCAAAAGATTATGATGAGGGATTTATGTTCAACGATGTACATGAAATCAAGGTTTTTCCATTCTAATAGGGCTTCTTGATTAAACTTCCAGATCAATATCCAAGCAGTTAATAGGGCCATTCCGATCAGATATTTCCCATTGATATATGGAACTCTAAATTTTGACTGTTTCGACAATCCTGAATAGTCCATGTAAAGTACACCTGCACATACTAGGATAAAGGCAAAGAATGTTCCCACGGAGGTCAGATCTACGAAGAAGTCCATTTTAAAGAACATGGATGGAATTGCTACCACAAATCCAGTTACAATGGTAGCAAAGGAGGGTGTTTTATATTTAGGATGAATAGTTGAGAATTTCTTCCACAGAAGGCCATCGCGGCTCATGGTCATCCAAATCCTTGGTTGCGCCAATTGATAAACCAATAGGGCACTTGTGATAGCAATCACAGAGGTAACCGAAATAATCCCTGCTAAATAATCAACTCCAATATATTTGAAAACAAATGCCAAAGGATCTTTTACATTTAGTTCAGTATAATTGACCATTCCTGTCAAAACGAGTGTGATGGCTACATAAAGTATTGTACAGATCAGTAATGTTATGATCATCGCACGCGGTAAGTCTCGTTGCGGGTTTTTGCATTCTTCAGCAGTAGTTGAAATGGAGTCAAATCCAATAAAAGCAAAGAAAACTGCTGCTACCGAACCCATAACTCCTGTTAAACCGTTTGGAGCAAATGGCACCCAATTTTCAGGATTTACAAAAAATGCACCTCCTACGATAATGGCAAGAATTACTCCGATTTTTACCATGACCATGATATTGCTGGCGCGCCTTGATTCTTTGATGCCTCTGTAAACCAACCATGTTATTAATGCGATTATTATACCTGAAGGTAGGTCAAAAATGACAGGTATATCACCGATTCTTGGGGCTGTTTCATAAGCTCTAAGACCAAGGTTGTCTGCGATGGTCATTGCTTCAGGTCCTTGTTGGGTGAGTTTCTGTTGGGCTTCAATTGCATATTGTGGAGCCATTGATAACCAGGCAGGTATATGGATTCCAAATCCTTCAAGCATCGTAACAAAATACTGAGACCATGAAATGGAAACCACTATATTGGATACAGCATACTCCAGCACAAGAGCCCAGCCAATAATCCAAGCGAAAAGCTCTCCAAAAGCAACATACGCATACGTATAAGCACTTCCTGAAACAGGGATGGTACTGGCGAATTGGGCATAGGATAATGCAGTGAAAACACATGCAAAGGCAACAAATACAAATAATAGAGAAATTGCAGGACCACCTTCGTAACTTGCAAGTCCGATCGTGCTGAAAATACCCGCTCCAACTATGGCTGCAATTCCTAAGGATACTAAGTCTCTAACGCCAAGGACTTTGTTTAAACTTTCGGATTCACCTTTCTCCTTGATGATCAGATCTAGACTCTTCCTTTTGAAAAGCTTATTTCTCATTTGTTTGCCTATTGATTTAATGCTCGCAAAAATAGATAAAAAATAAAACCCTAGGTTGATTTTTATCTGAATTGTCAAGCTAGGGTTTTGGATTTTTCTTTAAAGGATCTATTTTCCTGTTATGTTGCAGAATAATTGTCCAACATTTCTTGTGTCGGCACAAAGAATAAAGTTCCTGTTTCAGGAGTGCTAAAATCCAAGATACGATCATAATTTCCTATTGGATTTCCTAGGTACATATTCTCCAACATTTTGTGTGTTGTTGAGAACTTGTTTGCATAAGAAATGAAATAAGTGCCAAATTCGCCTTTAGAAGGATTTGAAAATGGCAGGTTGTCCCTTACGATTTTGAGATCGTTTCCTTCAGCGTCAGTAATGCTTGTTAAAGCACTGTGGGAATTCTTAGGCTTAACCTCGTCAGTCATTTCAATATCTGATTGTTTATATCTACCGAAAACTTTTTCCTGTTCGGATGTAGGTATACTTTCCCATGCTTTTAGATTGTGTGAGTATTTCTGGACAAACAGATAACTACCACCTTTATATTGAGGATCTTCGTCTCCAACCATTGCAAATTGTGCCCTTTCATCACCAATAGGATTTTCGGTGCCATCCACAAAACCCAAAATAGATCTTCCATCCCAATATCTAAATCCATGCACTTCGACTAAGTTGTCAGCTACCGGGTTGATAATATCATAGATATCTTTTGCCATTTCATAACAAACACCAGCATTGATTGCTCTCAAATGAAAATGGATATCGCCTTCTGTCGATATTGCGGTGTATTTTCCACCAACGATTGGTTCGAAGGTTTTTAATTCTTTCGGTAGTGGGGTAGGCATTCCTAATTTTACCCATGCATCGTGCGCAATTCCCATAATACAACTGGTCCTTCCATCTGGAAGTCTCACGACGAAAGAATGATTTAAATTAGAAACCAAGGCACATAGCCTTTCAAAGACAGGTTTAAAATCTGAACCTTCTTTAAATTTCCAAACAGAAAAAATAGTGTTGTTATTTGGATAGTCCGTAACGTTTTGAGATCTATGAGCCATTTCCGTGATAGTGTTTTATTAATAGTTATATCTAAAATAATGAAAATGAATTGTGATTTCCACAATAAATACAATTCAGAATAAATCTTGTTTAGAAAGAAAGACCATCTTAGGCAAAATATAAAGGCCGCTTTTTAGCGGCCTTCCTTATTAGTAGTTTATTACTTTATCTAAATCTTTTTCATCCATTGTAACCTCCTCATTGAGGTATCTTTCCAAGCTATCATCCAATTCTTTCATCCAAGGTGTATGATGCGGTTCGGCACTGGTTCCGTCCATGACGGATTTATAAACTTGGTCACGATAATTGAGAATATTTATTTCTTTATCATTCAACCAGCTTTTGAACATATCCGCTACTTTGTCCAAATTGAAAGTAGGGTAGTCTGTATAGCTTACCAAATCTTTTATATAATCTGTTTGGAAATCTACATGATCAGGTCCAGTTACTGTCTTAGCTTCGTAATCCATCCATTTTTGGATATCAGCATCTCTCAGTGATTTTATTGAATGTTTTATTCTACCCAACATATAGTCTCTTGCATACCAAGCTTGTGTATCAAACATATTGAAAGTATAATATTGATCTTGCATACCAAGGAATATCAATCTTTCATTGTCATTAAAAATAACACCTTTATACAGATTATCTGGGTAGAGGCAGTTTTTTGTCTTCAGTCTTAATTCGTCAGGCAGGAATGGAAATTTATGCTGGTAACCTGTACATAGGATAACTGCGTCATACTCTTCGGTTGTTCCATCTTTAAAAAATGCGGTATTTCCTTCGAAATGAGTAACCAAAGGTTTCTCTTTAATGCCGTTTGGCCATTTTGTTCCGATAGGATTCGTTCTGTAGGAAATCGTTACTGATTTACTACCATGTTTAAAACATTGCACGGCAATATCTTCAGCTGAGTAACTGCTTCCAATCAGTAATAATTTTTGATCTACAAACTGATCGGCCCCGCGGAAATCATGCGCATGCATCACGGCTCCTGGGAAGTTATCAATCCCTTTGAAATAGGGCATATTTGGTGTTGAGAAATGTCCGGTTCCTACTACTAGGTAATCAAAAAATTCTTCGAAAGTTTCATTTTTTTGAAGGTCATCGAATACTACTCTGAATTGTTCTTTATCTTCCAGGTAATCTACCCAACGGGCGACCGTATTGAATTTTATATAATCTCGGGCATTACTTTTGTTGATTCGCCCTTGGATATAGTCAAATAACACCTCACGTGGAGGATACGAAGAAATAGGTTGTCCAAAATGTTCAGAGAATGTATAATCTGCAAATTCTAGGCATTCTTTTGGTCCATTGGACCATAGATATTTGTACATGCTTCCATGTAAGGGTTCGCCATATTTTCCTACGCCTGTTCTCCAAGTATAGTTCCACATACCGCCCCAATTATCTTGTTTTTCATAACATTTAATTTCTGGGATGGGATTACCTTTTTTCTGTTCTGATTCAAATGCTCTTAACATCGCCAAACCGCTAGGGCCAGCACCAATAATTCCAACTTTAAAATCTGTCATATATTATATTTTAATTTATTAATCCTTAAATCAATATTTCAAATAGCCATAAAAAATGCTGATTGATCCAACAAGGCTTTGAGATTCCCACCAATGGGAAAAATAGAATGCGTAAAAAATTAGTGCCTTTAGGCAAGAATGATTAACCGCGAAATAATAGGTGAATGTGGTACAAAGATAACAAAAATAACATTAATTAAAAAATTTAATAAAGATATGATCTGTGTTAATCAATGGTTTTGTGCTGAAATTAATGATTAAATTTAGTTATCGCTAAGGTTTTCTAATTTATATAATCATTTGGAATTTTTAAACAATATCCTACAAATGAGAGTTTTAATTGGTATGTGAATTGCTTCACTGAACATATTTTATTTTTCAACTGAACAAATATTATCATTTTGGATTGAACATATCTTGAAAATGACCAAATTCTAATTATTTTAGTGAACTATTAAACAATATATATGGCATCAGGAATATTCGCGGTTTTGGATGATATCGCCGCTCTAATGGACGACGTTGCAGTAGCCAGTAAGATTGCTACTCGAAAAACTGCAGGTATCTTAGGCGATGATTTAGCGGTAAACGCAGAAAAGGCTACTGGCTTTCTTGCTTCTAGGGAACTCCCTGTATTGTGGGCTATTACCAAGGGGTCATTTGTCAACAAACTTATCATTGTTCCAATTGCATTATTGTTGAATGCCTTCCTTCCCATCTTAATAAAATATATTTTGCTTCTTGGGGGAGCCTATCTGGCTTACGAGGGTGCTGAAAAAGTCATTCACTATTTATTCCACCGGAAAAAAGAAGGACATGAAGTAATAGAGGAACAGGCTTTGGAGGGTGAGGAAGCTGAAAAGGTAAAAATTAGATCAGCAATTACAACAGATTTTATTCTTTCAGTTGAAATTGTAATCATTGCACTAGGTACTGTTCTTGAAGAAACTTTAGCCATTCAGATATTAACGGTTTCGGTAGTAGCTATCTTAGCAACCGTCGGAGTTTACGGTATTGTTGCTTTAATTGTTAGGATGGACGATGCTGGTCATTCCTTAATAAAGCGATCTGGAGACAAAGGTTTCGCTTCTACACTAGGGCATTTATTGGTTAAATCTTTGCCCATAGTTATTAAGGCTTTAGGTATCATCGGTACAATTGCTTTATTGTTGGTAGCTGGTGGCATTTTTGTTCACAACATTGATTATTTGCATCATTTGTTGCCGAATATACCATCGATTGTAAAAGAATTTGCAATTGGACTTATTGCTGGGATGTTAGTTTTAGGGATAGTTCTTTTAGTGAAAAAGGTTTTTGGATTGGGAAAGGATAAACACTAATAATTTGTAATACGATCAAAAATTTAGCAAATTGTGCCAAATGAATTTGCGAGAGTACTTAATAATTTTTTAAATGATACTATGAGAAAAATAAAAAATACGCTTTATATTTTGGTTTTAGCAATTGGTATTTCATCTTGTACAAAGGATGATGTTGAAGTTGTAAGAAATCCATTGGATACGACAGAACTCATTGGAAAATGGGCAAAAATTGAAAGAGATATCACTGCTGAGACGGTTGTTGATGAAACAACAAATTTAGATAGTATTAAATTATTGGAGTTTACTGCTGAAAATAGTTTAACGGTTACACGAGGAAATTTTTGTAATCTCAGTTCTGTTCATAATGACTCTAAAAGTGGCTCATTTGAATATTATTCTACCAGCACAAATGTTAACGGTACCATGGACAGGATTAAATTTGAGCTCTGTGGCAATGGGATGCCCGTAACTTTGCAGGGTGATATTCTTACATTGGGATTTGGTGGAGATGCTTCTGAACGTTACAAGCGAGTTTCCGTAACACCACCAGTTGATCCTGAAGTACCAGAAGAACCTGAGAACCCTGAAGAGCCAACGGATCCTGGCACTGGAGGTTAATTATATAAAAGAAATTATTAGAGCCTGATTCATTGGAGTCAGGCTTTTATTTTTATTGTAGCTTTTTCACAATGGTCCTCGTTTAAGTAAATTATAACCTTTTAAAAAGCAAATCCTATGAAACAGATTCTAAATTCCGTAATCATCCTTGTGTTGTCAGTCTTTATTATTTCATGTGATAAAGATGAAGATAATGAAAAAGTCATGCTTGATAATAAAGATTTAATTGGTTATTGGGTACTTAATTTTAAGGATGACTCCAATGAGCAGAAGGCCAAAATATTGCACTTTACGGAGGATGGAAAAGTGACAATAGAAAATGGGGAACTCTGTTCGAATAATAATAAATTAGGAAATACTGAATCTTCCTCATACGAATATTACTCCTATCGTGGTTCTCCATCTGAACTGATGCCTGTAAATCTCAAATTTGCTAGTTGTGGCAAGGAATACTCCGTTGGGGTGAAAGATCTAAAATTAACTTTGAAACGACCAGGTCTTGAAGAAGAGGTTTTTGAAAAATCAGAATTTACAACAGATTAATTTTCTATTCTCTATATATTTATAAGTTTGGGCCTCAATTTAAATTGGGGCTTTTTTATGGAATAAGACTTAGAATCTTCCTTGCTTAAACCTTAACTATTTCTTACCTTACTCTACATAATCATTTACCTCTGCATATATGATCTGGGAAATCATGTTCTTCTTTCTAGTTATTTCATTTGTTTATTCTTCAGTAGGATTTGGTGGAGGTTCCAGTTATTTAGCTTTATTGGCAGTCTATGGTTTACCTTTTCAAGAACTACGGTTAATTGCGCTATTATGTAATGTTATTGTGGTTACAGGAGGAGTTGTTGTGTATGTAAGAAATAAGCAGTTGAATTGGGAAAAAACAATACCCTTAGTTTTGGTAAGCGTTCCTATGGCTTTCTTAGGGGCGATTCTCAAAATCAGTCAATCAACCTTTTTTGTTATTTTAGGGATAAGCTTGATTGTTGCTTCTGTACTTTTATGGATTGAGAAGACGAGAAAGAATAATTTCAAAAACTCTGAGCATCAATCGATTTTAAAAGATGCTGGTATTGGCGCTGGCATTGGTTTTCTTTCTGGATTAGTAGGAATAGGTGGTGGTATTTTTCTTTCACCGATTCTGAACTTGATGCGTTGGGATTCTGCAAAGAAAATTGCAGCCACTGCGAGTTTGTTTATTTTGTTGAACTCTATTTCTGGGATATTGGGACAAGTGAAAACCATAAATTCTGATATAGACTATCAAAGATTGATTTTACTATGTTTGGCAGTTTTTATTGGGGGGCAAATAGGTTCGAGAGTTTCCATAAAATGGAGTCCAGTTATTATAAAGAGAATCACTGCTGTATTGGTCTTTATAGCAGGAGTAAATGTATTGATTAAATATGTACCACAATTATTTTAAGTATGAGAATTAAGCTATTGGCATTTGGTATAGTGAAGGAAATTTTTTCTTCTTCAGAACTTGAGCTAGAAGTTGCGGATGGGATTAAACTTGAAGAATTAAAATCTAGACTTGAGCAACTTTATCCAGAATTGGCTAGGTTGAAGTCATATTTTATTGCTATAAATGAAGAATATGGGCAATGCGATCAAGTGATAGAGAGTGATGATGAAATAGCGGTTATTCCGCCTGTTAGTGGAGGTTAATATGATTGATATCAAGATTTCAAATTTTCATTTAGATCCGGAACTATGTTTGGATATTCAAGCAGATGATAGCTGTGGAGGGACAGTAAGTTTTGTTGGAACCGTTCGAAATGAGACAAAAGGGAAAAAGGTGCTTCGATTAGAGTTCGAATGCTATGAATCTATGGCGGTTAAAGAGATGAAAAAAATTGCTGAGCATTGTGTGAATAATTTAGGAGTAAAGCATGCTGTGCTCCATCATCGGGTTGGGATACTAAGTCCAGGGGAGACTGCCGTTGTTATTGTTGTTTCATCTCCTCATAGAGACGCTGCATTCAAAGCTTGTGAATATGCCATAAATACATTGAAAGAAACTGTTCCGATTTGGAAAAAAGAAGTCTTTGAGGATGGCGAACAATGGGTTTCAGCTCATCCTTAGTTATTTAGGGCGAGATTTATATTTTTAATGAGTATATTTAATAGTATTACCGAAGAAAACATATCATGACCCAATTAATTGATTCTTCCATCCAAAAAGTCCAAATTCAGCGTTTCTCAGACTTGGATTCTGATTCACGTGAGGACTTACTCGCTGTAGAGGAACCATTAGAAATTAGGATTTCTTTTTCTTATGGAAATCAAGTGGGCATGAAAAGCATTTCAGTCACCATGCGTACGCCAGGAAATGATAAAGACCTGGCATTGGGTTTTTTGTTTACTGAAGGGATAATAGATTCTTTTGATCAGGTCAAATCTGTTTCATATTTAAAGGTTGACTGTTCCAATAATAAAGAAAACATTGTTGTTGTTGAGCTTAATGAGGGTGTTGAGCCTAATCTTGGTACGGCAGATCGGAATTTTTATACAACTTCGAGTTGTGGGGTATGCGGAAAAGGTTCGATCCAGTCAATTAAAA
Organism: Sphingobacterium sp. 1.A.5; assembly: GCF_002734235.1. Lineage (NCBI taxonomy): Bacteria > Pseudomonadati > Bacteroidota > Sphingobacteriia > Sphingobacteriales > Sphingobacteriaceae > Sphingobacterium > Sphingobacterium sp. 1.A.5. The sequence continues at coordinate 100,186 of NZ_PEBA01000023.1, read as the reverse complement.
CGGTTAGTAAATTTCAGGGGATGGTTCCTGAAATACAATCGTTTGGAGCAAAAGTTCTTTTTGACCTACCTGAAAAATTGAGGTCAGCACAGGATAATTTTGAAGTTTCGGGAGGTATACACGCTTCGGGAATATTTACGAGTGATGGGGAATTAAAGTTTTTGAGGGAAGATGTTGGTAGGCATAATGCTTTAGATAAGCTGATAGGTCATGCTTTGCAAGAAGGATTATTACCATTGAACCGATTTGTTTTATTGTTAAGTGGAAGAGCTAGTTTTGAACTGATCCAGAAAGCAGCTATGGCCGGTATTTCAATTGTTGCTGCTATTGGTGCTCCATCCAGTCTTGCCTTGGAACTGGCCAAAGAATTTAACATCACTTTGATAGGATTCTTAAAAAATAATCGTTTTAATATTTACAACCAGAATGAAAACATTCACATTGATGGTATGTTATGAAAATAAGAATTAAAGATAATACAGTAAGGATCAGATTGACAAAATCCGAAGTGGCATCGCTGTCGGAAAATGGTAGAATTATCAGCAAGACAGAGTTTTTAAACAAGGATTTTGTGTATGGAATTGAAATACTTTACCAAGATGGTCTTTCTATAAGTTTTGAGGATGAGGAAATGATGGTTCAGATGCCGAAGTCCTATGTTGAAGAGTGGGTAAATACTGATCGAGTAACTTTTGAAGAAACCCATAATAAAATTTTGATATTATTAGAGAAGGATTTTGTCTGCATTGATCGTCCTGAAGAGGATCAAAGCGATAATTATCCAAATCCAAATTTAGTTTGCTAACATAATCGATTGCTGCCATGAAAGAGGGAAAGTCAATAGAGGAAATCAAATCGGAGATCAAGCATTTTCCTGATGCTGAAAACCCATATAAGTTATTGGATCTTAAGCTGACTCCTGTTGAAAAATGGGCAGCTGGAGTTCCGGCAGTTATAGCTGCTATATCAGATCTTTTTGAGGAAAAGACTGTGATCCGTGGTACACGTGCATTGTTTAAGATGAATCAATTTGGCGGTTTTGACTGTCCAAGTTGTGCTTGGCCGGATCCTGATGATGAGCGGTCACCTTTGGGTGAATATTGTGAAAATGGAGCAAAAGCATTGGCAGAAGAAGCAACTACAAAAAGAGTAACACCTGAATTTTTTGCTAACAACTCGGTTTATGATTTAGCAAAGATGAATGATTACCAAATTGGTAAGTTAGGGCGATTGACAGATCCCATGTATCTTCCGAATGGAGGAACTCATTATCAAAAAATTTCTTGGGATGATGCTTTTAAAAAAATTGCTGAACACCTAAATAAGTTGGATTCGCCTAATGAGGCGGCTTTTTACACTTCTGGGCGTACTAGCAATGAGGCATCATTTGTATATCAACTTTTTGCAAAAGAATTTGGGACCAATAATATGCCTGATTGTTCTAATATGTGCCATGAAACGTCAGGGACAGCCCTTATTCCTGTGATAGGTATTGGGAAAGGAACAGTGAAGCTCGAGGATTTTGATGATGCGGATGTGGTGGTGATTATTGGTCAGAATCCAGGAACAAATGCTCCGAGGATGATGTCGGCATTAGAGAAAACCAAAAACAATGGCGGTAAAATTATTGCTATCAACCCTTTGCCGGAGGCAGGTCTTATGGGCTTTCATAATCCACAGCAATTAAATGGTGTGATAGGCCATGGTGTGAAACTAGCTGACCTTTATCTGCCAGTGAAAATAAATGGTGATATGGCTTTGCTGAAGGCTTTAGAAAGACTTTTATTAGAAATGGAAGCCAAATTTCCCGGTCAAGTTTTGGATATGGATTTTATTTCTGAAAAAACTATGGGTTTTGAGGCATTTGCTGAACAATTTGAAAACCCTTCATACCATATCGATGCACTTGCACGTGAGTGCGGGGTTAGAAGAGAGGATTTGGAAGAAGCTGCGTCGATGCTAGCTTTTAAGAAAAAAATTATTGTCTGTTGGGGAATGGGCTTGACCCAACAACCTAATGGTGTAGATATGATCCGTGAGATTGTCAATATCCTTTTGTTAAAAGGAAGTATTGGTATAAAAGGAGGTGGTGTTTGCCCTGTCAGGGGTCATAGTAACGTCCAAGGTAATAGGACTATGCTTATCAATGAGAAGCCAACCGAAGCTCAATTAGACCGTCTACAAGAGTATTTTGGCTTTCAGGTTCCTAGAGCACATGGATATGATGTAGTTCGTGCCATCAAAGCAATTCACGAAGAAAAAATTAAGTTTATGTTTTGTATGGGTGGAAATTTTCTGTCTGCTACACCTGATACTACTTATACCGCCAATGCCATGCGGAAATTGGAACTGTTGGTATGTGTATCTACTAAATTGAATAGAGGACATCTAATTCATGGTAAGGAAGCGATTATCCTTCCAACATATGGACGAAGTGATAAGGATATCGTAAATGGAGAAGTTCAAATAGTGACAGCAGAGAATTCAATGGGTGTGGTTCAATATTCTAAAGGTATGTTGGACGCAGTTTCGGATAATCTGATCAATGAAACTCAGATCGCTTGTAGAATGGCTATGGAAACGCTTAAAGATAGGTCTGTGGTGGATTGGCAGCGGTATCATGATAGTTATGATGCGGTCAGGGACGATATTGAACAATGTATACCAGGGTTTGAAAATTTCAATGTCCGGGTGAGAGAGAAAGGTGGGTTCTATCTTCCAAACAGAGCGAGAGATGAACAATATTTCGTTCCTCAATTGGATGGAAAAGCTCCTTTTACATTAACTGAACTACCGGTTAACTCACTTGAAGCTGATGAATTTATGATGGCCACAACTAGAACTCATGATCAATTCAATACGACCATTTATGGTTTAGACGATCGATATCGTGGTATTAAAAATGAGAGAAGGGTGATTTTTATGAATCAGAAAGATATTGATTCTCTTGGATTCAAGGCTGGCGATAAAGTGGATCTCTACAATTTTGATGATGGCATTGAACGCGTTGCTCCATTATTTGTCATTGTTTCTTATCAAATACCTGAAAAAAATACTATGACTTATTTTCCTGAAACCAATGTTTTGGTATCCGTAAATAATGTTGTAAAAGACAGTAATATGCCGGCATCAAAGTATGTCAAGATTCAAATAAAAAAGCATGATCCAGCTGTTTATAATAAAGTGGATGAAATGTTGATTCAAGGAGAAATCGATAGTTGAAAATTTAAATTATAATAATCTGATTATAAGAGTCATTGGTATCGCTAATGACTTTTTTAATTAAATTAACCTTACTTTTGTTCAAAGTAGTTTCAATTACTCATATTATCTGATTTATGATTATTCGTAAGAAGGAAAACTGGTTCAGGATGCTATTTGTTTGGCATGGTTCGGTTTTGCCTCAAGTCCTTCCACGGCTGATATTGTTAACCGTGCTTTCCATTGCTGTAGTATATTTTCACGGTACCTTATTGTCTTACAAAGTACCACTGAATCCTGCACCTTTTACTTTATTTGGATTTGTGCTTGCGTTGTTTCTTGGCTTTAGGAATAGTGCAAGTTATGATAGGTTTTGGGAGGGCAGGAAATTATGGGGATCATTATTGAACGTATCGAGATCATTGACTCGACAAGTCCTAACGTTAAATCGAAATATTGATCAAGAATCTATTAAAGAATTTATTAATTTATTGTCGGCTTTTGTCTATGCTTTAAACCATCAGTTACGAAAAACTGATTCTAGTGATGATTTAAAAGAAAAGTTGTCTAGTGCTGATTACCAATTAGTAATAAATTCTAAATATAAGCCTGCGCTTATTTTAAATCTGATAGGTGATTGGGTAGGAAAGCAAAAATTGAAAGGTAATTTAGATTCAATTCAACAAGCTAGTATAGATCAGAATTTGAATACTTTATCGGATGTCTTAGGTGGTTGTGAACGAATAGTTTCTACGCCAATTCCATATAGTTATCAGGTTTTGCTTCATAGGACTATTTACATTTATTGTTTTCTTTTACCATTCGGGTTGGTGGATAGCTTAAGTTGGTTCACTCCATTTATTGTCGCATTTATTGCATATACATTTGTTGCTTTCGAGGCTATTGCTGATGAAATAGAAGAACCTTTTGGTCAGGAAGCAAATGACTTGGCATTAAATAGCATGAGCGTGATGATTGAGGAGTCAATTAAAGAATTGGCCGGTATGGAGATTGATGCAGTTACAACTAGCAAAGGTCAAAAGATAGTAGATTAACGAGTTTTTTTATTTATTCTAAAGCATTTTTTTTGATATATATTGTTTTGCTTCTTCAAGATCCTGAGGAGTGTTAACATTCATTAGCTTTTGAGGTTGGTCGGACTCAAGGATAAGGCAGTTAGAATTGATCAAGACTTTTCTGGGGCAAGTTTTTCCTTTTCCAAGATATTCTAAGAGTATCGGATAGCTATCAGGCTCCCAAATAGTGATTAACGGTTCTGGAAGACCATCAAAAGGACTTTTGTAGGTAGTTGCAATTTTTTCAGGATTTCGATTTTCAACTAAATTCTTTAAGATTGATTCATCCACTAGCGGAAGATCACATGCAATCACCAACCAAGCTACTTCACGATCAGATCTCAATGCTGTCAATATTCCTCCAGTAGGTCCCATACCAATAAAATTATCGCTCAGACCTTTGTACCCCTCGGCAATATGCTGCAATTGGTCCTGGCGACAGGAAATATAAACTTCAGAACAAAATTGAGATAATAAATCCGCTGCATAGTATTTTTGTTCTTTACCATGCCAATCTATCTGTTCTTTATTATGTCCCATACGGGAACTTTTACCGCCTGCTAGGATTAATCCTTTTAATTTTGGCAACTCATTTTCTTTCGAAATCATTCTTTCCTCCCGACTTTTGGATTAACTTGGTTTCTTTGATGATAATATCATGGCTCAAGGCTTTGCACATATCATAGATAGTGAGAGCCGCAATAGACGCTCCGGTCAATGCTTCCATTTCAACTCCTGTTTTTGCTGTGACTGATGCTGTGCATTGGATGAGTAGTTCGTTCTCTGACGTCATTTCGATGCTCACATTGCAGTTTTCTAAAAAGAGGGGATGACATAAAGGTATCAGTTCAGAAGTTCGCTTAGAAGCCATGATGCCTGCTAAAATGGCCGTTTGAAATACAGATCCTTTCTTGCTGTTAAAATCAGACTTCTCTAATTGATCCATTACCTCTTGAGGTAAATAAACAATACTTTGAGCTGTTGCTGTTCTTTTAGTCACTTCCTTGCCACTTACATCAACAATGATTGGCTGTGACTTATCATTTAAATGTGAGAAACTTCCCATATTGATTTTCTGATTAATTATATCTCCATATTCTAAATGCTTCACCTTTCTTAAATGTATCCTGATTGGCTGGTAATTCTATAAAAGCATTTGTTTCAGCAAGATGAGAAAAATCACCTGAACCATTTGTGTTATGGTAAGAAGCAATTGTTTGTCCTTCATCATTCGTATGAAGTTCTACTTGTGCAAAAAACTGCAGTTCAGTTGGGAATTCGAAATCATTCCCTAAAATGGCATATTCTTTAGTTTCTTTGAGCTCCATGCTTTTTCTAAGCCAAGGAACAAAATATCGGTGTAAGCACATAAAAACAGATACTGGATTTCCGGGGAATGCAAAAACAAATTTGTTTTTAGCTTTTTTTCCAAACCAAAATGGCTTTCCAGGTCTTTGCTTCACTTTGTGGAACATTTTTTTCACTTTTAGCCTTTGCAGTACATCAGGAATATAATCATATTTCCCCATTGAAACTCCTCCGGTCAACAAAATGACATCGTATTCTTCAAAAGACTTTTTCAATGTTAATTCAATATTTTTCTTGTCATCCTTTAGATGTATTTTATGGGCTCTGATCTTATATTTTTGGAGCGTAGCCAGAATTGTCAACCCATTCGACTGTCGGATTTGATAAGGGCTAGGTGTTTCATCTATTCTTACTAATTCGTCTCCGGTTGAAACTACGAGCACTCTAGGAAGCTTTCTTACTAAAAGATTGGTTTTACCAATTGATGCAGAAATTCCTATGATTGCCGGATTAATCACCTTGTTTTTCTCAACAAGAATTTCTCCTTGCAGTTTATCTTTTCCACGTAAGTGAATATTCTGATATGGTTTGAATTCTCCTTGATTAATTGTGGCGCATGAATTTTCTATAGTTATGTCTTCGTACCTTATAACGGTATTAAAGCATTCGTGGACTGCTGCACCGGTCATAATTTCAATACAGGAGTTTTTATCTGTAACATTGATTGGGTTATCCCCAGCAGCTTGGGTTCCTTTGATCAAGAAGTTTCTATTTCCTGAGTGGTATGCTTCAATATTTATGGCTATTCCATCTACAGTTGCTCGATTAAAGGGGGGTAGATCACGGTCAGAATATAGGTCTTCTGCCAATATTCTACCCAATGATTTTACTAAAGGCACCATTTCAGTACCGAAATCAAAAGATTCATTGAGAATGATTTTTTCTGCTTCTTCTACTGTAATCATCACTATCCTCCTATACTTGCCATTGATTGATGGGTTTCATCCATTGAAAAATATTGTTTTTCAGCTTCCCATCCATCTTTAGGTTTATGAATTAAGGCTAATTCAATAAATTCTTTAATCTCTTGGTCTGAATTACCTTGTCGCATTAGATCTCTAAGATTTATGCCTTTTGACTGATATAAGCATGTCCTCAGTTCCCCAACGGAAGTCAATCTCAGTCGATTGCAAGAACCACAGAAATTACGTGTATATGCAGCAATAATTCCTATATTCCCTTGATATCCTGGAATATTAAAATTCATGGCCGTAGAATTTCTTTCATCTTCAATTTTATCCAGCTTAGGATAAGCTGATTGAATATGCTTTATGATACAATTGGCATCCCATTTTAATGATATTTCATGAGTTCCACCGTTGAAAGGCATTTCTTCAATAAAACGGACACTTATAGGTTTATTTTTGGTCAGTTCAACCAAGGGATAAATATCTGCTGTATTGACACCATCCATCACCACGGTATTGACCTTTACTTCGAATTGATTTTCAATTAATTGATCTAATGTGTCAAGTACTTTGCTAAGTTCATCACGCCTTGTTATTTGGAAAAACCTTTCACTATCCAAACTATCTAGGCTAAGGTTAATAGATTTTATTCCAAGATTTTTCAGTTCCTGAATGTTTTTAAAAGTGTTTAGTCCATTTGTCGTTATGGCGATATTTTTTAATCCATTGAGTTGGGTTAAATCATTTAAAAAAGGCATAATTCCTTTCCTCAAGAAGGGTTCTCCACCGGTAATTCGGATTTTAGATACTCCCATTTCTGTGAAAATCCTGCAAATCCTGAGCATTTCCTCATTTGACATGAGCTCATTCTTACTTAACCAATTTAGGCCTTCCGCTGGCATACAATAGGTACAGCGTAAATTACAGCGGTCTATTACCGCAAGCCTCAGATAATCTATTTCTCTCCCAAACTTATCCTTCAACATCATAGGTGTTTTAATCATGTTTAAATTAAGGAAAAAATGGGATACTTTGGTGAGGATTTGAGTTTTAAAAAGTTAAGGCTCTTATAAATGAAGCTTCATTCCTTCATGAGTTGAGTTAAAACCGAGTTTTTCATAAAATTTTAAGGCTTCGGGTCTCACCTTATCTGTTGTTAATTGCAATAAATGTGCTCCTCGGTCTTTTGCCCTTTGAATGGCATATTTGATCATTTTTTTTCCCAAACCTTTAGACCTTTCACTTTTATCAACTCTCACACCCTCAAGTTGTGCTCTAATGCCACCTCTATAAGTTAAATATTGTATAAACGATAGTTGCATACAACCTAATATTTGTCCATTACCATCATCCAATACAATCAATTCTTGGTTTTTATCTTCACAGATTTTATTAAAAGCAGTAAAATATTCAGGTGGGAGAGGTTTTCGGAAAGCCTCTCGCATTGTTCCCAATTTATCATCCGACAAGAGTTCAATGATTCTTTCTAGGTCTTGAATTTCAGCTTTTCTAAACTTCATGATATTGTTTATTATGTTGGCATAGTAAATATATGGAAAAATGTCCTAAGAATAAAGAGGGTTAGTGCTTAATGGAATAGAGTTTAATTTTCCCAGAATTTTGCATAAAAATCGGGAATACCACTGTTTACAATTGCCTCGATGACTTTTTGTTTGTCAAATGGTATTTGGATGATTTCGGGTTTGATTTCCGTTTCATTTATTTCTAATATTAAATAGGATGCCAGTCTATTTCTTTCTTTTGATCTTCCAACTGCACCTGGGTTTATAGCCCATTTGTTATTAATTTTTCTAATGTAAGAATAATGCGTATGTCCCATGATGAGACAATCAATCTGTTCTCTATTTATTAAACTCTCAACTACTGATTCCTCCTCATCTTCAAATATGTACTGATCATTACTATCTGGGTGGGCATGAACCAAAAGAATGTTCCAATGTTTTTGACCTATTTTATAATTCAGTTTTAATGAAAATGGAAGGTTTTTTAAATAATTCCTATTGATCAAAGTAATATGTTTTTTAGAATGATTTATTGCAATTTCCCTAGCCACAGTTTCCTCGGGGGAGTGCTTTTTTTTACGATTTATTGGCTGGTCAAAAGCTACTCTTTCATCATGGTTTCCCAAAAGGGTTGGGATCCTGGATGATCGAAACATGTCAATAATTTCGTTAGTCCAGGGTGCAAAATCTATCAGGTCACCTAGACAGTAAATCTGGTCAATATTCCTAGTGCTTATATCATTTAGCACAGAGTCTAATGCGGGTAAATTTCCATGTATATCACTTATGACTGCGATTTTCATTATCGGTTCATTTTCACATTAATATTGAGACGCATTATTTAAAATAGAGATGTCTTCATCGTCTAATATTAAATTTGGTGCTTCAGCAATTGCTTTCAATTGATTTTCATTTGTAGCACTTGCAATTGGTGCAGTAATTAATGGATTGTTAATCAACCATGCCAATGCTATTGAAGCTTGGGTTGTATTATGCTTGTTGGCAACGATGTCCAATGCACCTAAAACCTCTGTTCCTTTTTCATTGAGATATTTTTCAGCGGCCCCACCACGTTGTGATTTTGAGAGATCATCTTTGGTTCTATATTTCCCAGTTAGAAATCCAGATGCCAACGACCAGTATGGAAATACGCTTAAGTTAAATTGGCTTACTAGTGGAGCATAGTTGGATTCGAAGTTTTCTCTTTCCATTAAATTATAATGCGGCTGTAGTGCAACATATTTGGGAAGGTTATTCTGTTCAGCTATATTAAAGCTCTGCATTAATCTTTCAGGTGTAAGATTAGATGCTGCTATGTGTTTTATTTTACCAGCCTCAATTAATTCTTGATAAGCTGCGAGTGTTTCTTCAATTGGTGTTCTATTGTCATCAAAATGGGTATAATAAAGGTCTATCTGTTCTACACCCAATCTTTTTAATGATTCATCTGCTGATTTTAGGATATGATTTTTGCTAATATCGAATCCGTGTTCTTTGGTTTCAGAACCGACCTTTGTAGCAATTATTATTTTATCTCTACTATTTCTTGATTTGATCCATTTTCCGATAATTTCTTCAGACTGTCCTCCGGTTCCATTGACCCACCACGCATAAGTATCGGCCGTATCAATAAAATTAAATCCAAGGTCTATGTATTTGTCAAGTATATCAAATGATTGATTTTCATCCAAGGTCCATCCAAAAACATTTCCACCAAAACAAACCGGTGCTATTTCTAAATCTGTATTGTTGATTGTTATTTTTTTCATAGTGAATTTGCTTGTTTTTAAATTTAAGAAAAGGAGTTTATAGTTCAGGTCTTTACAATGTCAATAAGTTTTATATTTCTTAGATCATTTGCTAAATCTTTAATGCAAACTCATTTTAAATAATGAATATTTAGAGAAAAGTGTTTCCTACTAATAATTTCAAAAATCTGCTTGTTTGAAATGATATAATTTTGTAACTTGTTGAGAGCTAGCCGGTTGGTGGATAATAATTTATCCTTTCAATTCAGAATTATTAACAATTTAATTAACATTTTCGATAATAAAATAAAAATAGGAGGCATATCATGGACAGTTTAAAATTTGAAATTGGGAAAGTAACCTTGCATCAATTAAATAGAGTTAAAGATGCTATGAATGATATCGCGAATATCAATGACTGGCAAATTGCTCCCTATATCAATGGATATTTATTGTCAGTTGAGGGCATTAATATCGCGAGTTATTCCATTATTTCATCAATTACGGCATTAGGGATCAATGCTGAACAATTGTACGAAGAATAATGGCCAACATTAGGTTTTTCAATTATGATTTAGGTTTTGAAAAGCTTGATAAGAAATTAAATCTTTCCCATAGTGGTTGTACTTGACACAACCACTTTTTTTATAACCATATTTTGCTATTAATTAGGCATATAAACTGTAAGTTTTTTGCGTAATATCTTGCGTATGGTATGTATTCTTGTTTTAATTGTTCCTTCTTTAATATTGGTATATTCTGCTATTTCATGATATTTAAATCCTTCCAAATACATGTTAATTATCGTATAGTTTTCTTCTGAAAGAGATTTAATAGAATTTTCAATGTCATTCAGGATAAACTTTGATTCGGCTTTATTCCTAGAGTTACTGTTTTGGCCATTTAGTGTTAACTCTTTTTCAGCAGTTCGGTGTAAAGCTTTCCTTCTATATTTATTAAGATATACATTTTTCATGATGACATAGAGCCATGAGACTATTTTTGGATGATTAACGAACTTCTCAAGACTCTTGAGTGATCTAATAAAAGTTTCTTGCACAAGATCATCTTTCTCATTTGGGTCTGTTGTGAAATTATTTGCGAGCCGTTTTAAAATAGGTGAATTTTTTTCGATTGTGGCATTGATTAAATTTTTCATGGTTATGCGATTATATGTTAACAGTCTAAATATAACGCCTTGTTTATGAGTATGTTTTGAGATTTTATTGAATTGGATTAAAACGGGTATTAATACTTTTAACAGGTATTTTTTTCACAAAGTAACAAATAGGTGAATTATGTGTTTAATGATATAGTAATCATATATGTAAAAATATCTATCAATTAAGTATAATTTGTTAAAATTTATAATAAATATATCAGCGTAATTTTGTAGCTGATTTGCGACAAATACGTGAATTGAATTATTTAATACTTAATTGTGTTTATTGATATTCATGAAAGAAGATAGAGCAATATTTTTTAACTAATTTTAATAGCTTCTTTAAAAAAGCTAGAATCTAGTCGTTTGTTTAATGTTTTTCAAAAAGAAGTATAATACAACAATCACGCATAAAATAGGGGTACACTAATTAAAAAAATAGGAGATGGGATTAATTAGTCATGCTAGCTTCAAACAACAAATTATTTAAAATCAACCCTTATAAAAGGAGTTATACACTTTTGGAAGAAATCAACAAGAGCGATTTTTTATGCTTTGATGTTTTCTTCAATGAAGGTCCCTTTGCTATTGTTGTTTTGGACAAAAACTTCCATGTAAAGCGGTTAAATGGTCGTTTTGATTATATTTTTGGACTTAAGGGGGGTGACCTGGTCGGTCGAGATATTTTTGAGTTTTTGAACACCGAAGATGCCTATAGGTTACGTGGGATTTTTGAGAACCGCCAAACTTCCAAAAAGCCTTTATTGATTGAATTAGGTTTTAAGCATACAGATAAAAAATACTTGAAAATTGAAACCTTTGTTAAAAAATACATCAATCAATTCAAGGAGCAGCAGTACTGTTTATTATTGTTTGACAAAGAGTTCTATCCGCATGAGCATTGGGTTGAACTGCAAAAGGAGGTTTTTCAAGCCATTGTTGATACCCAAGAACAGGAAAGACACCGGATTGGTACTCAATTGCATGATAGTGTTGCACAGATACTGTATGCTATAAAATTAAACATCCATCATCTCGAGCAAAATCATACTTGTGATGAAGAGGTTCATTCAATCAAAAAATTGCTCAATGAAGCTATTTTGCAAATTAGGCATATTTCAACGGATTTAGTTCCTGCAGTTCTTCATGATTTCGGTTTGAAAGCTGCAATTCAATTTATGATCAATAGGATATCATTACCTGATTTCCAAGTGAAAAGCAAGATTCCGGCTAAGATTGAGGAATTAGATGAAAATTTAAAGCTGGTAATTTATCGCATTATTCAAGAATTGTTGAATAATTGCCTGAAACATTCGGATGCGACAAAGGTTCAAGTTAAAATTGTAAAAAACACAAGGTTATTGAAAATAGAGGTTATTGATAATGGTATTGGATTTAATGAGGATTTTATAATAAATAATAAGAAGGGTACAGGATTGAGAAGCATAAAAAATAGGATTGATTTATACCAAGGAGAGATAAAAGTTTTGAATTTGGACGAGGAAACTAAAGTGGAAGTAAAACTAAACCTTTTAAATAATGAATGAGATAAGAATACTGTTGGCCGAAGATCATTTGGTAGTAAGAAATGGTATCAAACTTCTTTTGAACTCTCAATCTGATTTAAATGTTGTTGCAGATGTAAACAGTGGTAAGGAAGCCTTGGAGATTTTAAATTCCGGTCTTGAAGTTGATGTCGTTATTACGGATCTGGGGATGCATAATATCGATGGTTTGCAATTAATTCAAGAAGTATCTGACCGTTTTCCTAAGTTGAAGGTGATTGTTTTGACAATGTTAGATTGTGAGCAGCATGTCATCAAGGCATTTGAATATGGTGCAAAGGGTTATTTAGTAAAGAACGTTGGTTCGGATGAACTTATTTTCAGCATCAGGCATGTTTCGAAGGGTGGACGATATCTGTGCGAAGATCTTACGATGTCTTTTATCCAAAGTGGTATTGAGAGGCTGAAAGGTAAGAATTTCGAGGTTGAACCTATAGAACTTGATTTGACTTCAAGAGAATTAGAAGTGCTGGAGTTGTTAGGGGAAGGATATACCAATCTTGAGATTTCAAAGAAATTATTTTTGTCGAAACGGACTGTTGAAGGTCATCGGCAAAATTTAATTGATAAAACAAAATCCAAAAATACGCCGGCATTGATCAAATTTGCGGTGTTGAATGGATTGATTCATTAAATAAAAACTATTCTATGATTCGGTTTGTTCTCATCAAAAAGGACATGCCGAATCTAGATACTTATAATAAAAAACGTGATTTTACCCAGACTTCTGAACCGAAAGCTCAGGGTAAAAGTTTAAATAAGACTACCCATAGTTTTGTTGTTCAACGACACCATGCCAGTAGGCTTCATTATGATTTCAGATTGGAGATTGATGGTGCATTAAAGAGTTGGGCTGTTCCCAAAGGCCCATCCATGAATCCAAAAGATAAAAGATTAGCAGTTCAAGTAGAAGATCACCCTCTAAGTTACGGTTCTTTTGAAGGTAGGATACCTCAGGGAAATTATGGTGCAGGTACTGTGTCCATTTTCGATGAAGGTCAATATTCACCACTAGAGGTAAAGACAGATAAGGAGTTTTTGAAAAGTTGGAAAGAAGGGTCCATAAAATTCAGGCTAGAGGGCAAGATTTTAAAAGGCGATTTTGCGTTAGTTCGTATGCAAGGAGATAGCTCGGAAAATTGGCTATTGATAAAGCATAAAGATGATTACTCGACAGACAAGCCTTATGACTCAGAAAAATTGGTCTCAGATGCTGTAAAAAAAGAAGGTAAGGAATTCAAAAAATCATCCTCAAAAAAAAAAGTAAAAACACCTAGTTCAGGTAATAATGAAGATACCGAACTCGAAGGTGATGCTATGTTGGCCAAATTGAGTCAATCTGTCCCTGATTCTGACGATTGGATCTATGAAAAGAAATTCGATGGGTTTAGGGCAATTGCTAAAATAAAGAATCCTGAAGCCGACCTTATATCTAGGAATGGTAATAAATTAAACAAAAAATTCCCCTCCATAGTCAATGAATTAAGTAGTATCAAAACCGATTGTATTCTTGATGGTGAAATCGTAATTGAGGATAGGAATGAAAAGTCATATTTTCAACTGTTGCAATCGGGAGAACCAATTCCTAAAAACCTTAAACTAAAATATTATGTTTTTGATATTATTCAATTGGATGGTAATGATTTACGTTTATTTCCATTGACTGAAAGGAAGGAGCTTTTAGAGTTATTAATAAAAAAATATAAGGTTGAGGCCATTGAATTTGTACCTAATTTGAAACAAGATCAAAATAAGGTTTTAGGTTTTGCAGAAGATAATAAATGGGAAGGAATAATCGCCAAATTAAAAGAAAGTACCTACCAGGAAGGGAAAAGAAATGGAAATTGGTTAAAAATTAAACTACGAAATACCCAAGAGGCGATTATTTGCGGCTTTACAAAACCAGAGGGAGGGAGGTCACATTTTGGAGCATTGGTTTTAGGTTTGATGTCCAATGGCAAACTTAAATATATCGGAAACTGTGGTACAGGTTTCAACGAAAAATCACTTAAAGAGTTATTTGATGAGTTTACACCTTTAATTCAAAAAACAAAACCATTTGAGAGCAGCGAAGATGTTGCAAAAGAAAGGAATGTCACTTGGTTAAAGCCAGAATTGGTCTGTGATGTGTATTATTCTGAATGGACTAGAGATGAGCATTTAAGGCATCCAGTATTTAAGGGATTGAGAGAGGACAAATCTGCTGAAGACACTAAAATTGAAGATAAGGAGGCGCTTGCTATGGAAAATGAAAAAGAGTTGAAGTTTGGTAAAAAGACTGTAAATCTTACTAATTTAAATAAGATTTATTGGCCGAATGATAATATTACCAAAGGTGATTTGCTTGCCTATTATGAAGAAATGGGGGATTTTATTTTACCCTATTTGAAGGATAAGCCCATATCGATGAACCGATTTCCAAATGGGATTGAAGGTCAGAGTTTTTTCCAGAAAGATGTGGATCCTTCTAAGATACCAAGTTATTTAAAAACTACTGAAGTTTATTCCGAAAGCACGGATAAAACTATTGACTATTTATTGTGTAATGATTTGCCGAGTTTATTATATATTGCCAATTTAGGATCGATTGAGATAAATCCTTGGTTGTCTACTTATAAAAAGCCTGAGAAGCCGGAGTTTGTTGTTCTTGATCTAGATCCTAATGGTGCACAGTGGGAGGATGTAATTGCAGTGGCGCATACAGCAAGGGCGGTATTAGATCGAGGTGATATTGAAGCTTTTATAAAAACTTCTGGGTCTACGGGCTTACATATTGTTATCAATGTTGGAGCTAAGTATGATTATGAAATTGCAAGGAGCTTTGTGCAATTCATTGCAGAGTTGGTTCAACAAGAACATCCTGATACGACCAGTATGGTAAGGGATCCAAAAAAGAGAAAGGGTTTAATATATTTGGATTATTTACAAAATAAAGAAGGCCAAACTATTGCAGCACCTTATTCTGCACGTCCAAAGCCTATGGCAACAGTCAGTACCCCCATATCTTGGGATGAAGTTGATAATGATCTGTCTATTCAAGATTTTACAATATTCAATATCTATGACAGGGTTACAACCATCAATGATCCTTGGGAAAAAATATTCAGTAGCAAAGTAGATATCAAGAAAGCTCTAGCTAAATATTAAGCTAGAGATGCTTTCAGTTTTTCCAGTAAATCAGAGGCTTTCGTATTTTCCACATTGATTTTACGGATTGTAGCTCGTTTTCCTTTGCTTTTTTGATTAATAATTTTCATCAACTCTTTGGAATATTCATTCTTGAAGGCTGAGATGTCAAATTCCTTACTGTTTGCTTTAATAAGTTGTAATGCCATATCCATTTCTGCTTTAGATATTTTACTTGATTTAGGAATTTTCAAATCTTCGGTATCTCTGATTTCTTCTTCAAACCTAATTTTATTGAGGACTAAAATATTATTGTATGGTTTGATAATTGCAAGATTTTCTACACTTCGCATAACAAAAGTCCCTAAACCTGCAGTTTTGCTTTTTTCCAAGGCTTGCATAAGTAATTGATATGCTTTTTCTCCCGATTTTTGGGGTTCGAGATAATACGGTGTGTCGAAATATATACTGTCTACTTCTTGAAGTTTTACGAAAGTCTGCAAATTGATCATTTTATTCTTTTCAGGCATAGCGTCTTCAAAGTCAGCATCTTCAAGAACAACATATTTGTCTTTTAACATGTATCCTTTTACGATATTATCCCAACTTACTTCTTTCCCTGTATTTTCGTTTACTCTTTTATATTTTATGTTGGAGAGATCTTTACGATCTAACATATCTAGGTCGAGGCTACTTGATTGTGTAGCCGAATAAATTTTTATAGGTATATTAACAAGTCCAAATCCTATTGCTCCAGTCCAAATTGCTCTCATAAATTAACTTTTCTCTAAAAACAATTTATGATAGATATAGTTCGGTAAAATGAAATTTTAAACGTTTTATCAGATAAGTTGTTTTAGGATAAATGAATTTGAAGGATTTTGATTTATGAATATCAATGAAGAAAAATTAAATAGGTTAGGTGAATTCATGTCTGATCGAGGCTATAAACTTTCTTTGGCGGAAAGTATGCCTGCTGGATTTTTTACAAGTATATGGAGTTTACAGACCGAGGCTGGTAATTATTTACAAGGTTCAATCGTCTGCTATGCTGAAGATGTAAAAATCAATGTTTTAAATGTTCAAAATTCTTTGATAAAACAGTATTCAGCTGAATCTATTGAAGTAACTGAGTCTATGCTCGAAGGTTTGAAAATTCTTATTCCTGCAGATATACACATAGCTGTAACAGGGAAAGCATTCTCAGGTTGTGAAGATAACAACAATACCTCGGCAGGAGATGTATTTCTATGCATCTCTTTTCAGAATGTATTAAAATCTCTTAAAATTCATTGTAATTCTAGGAATGCTGCTGAGGTATTTATTGAATCTTTTAATGCAAGTTTAGACTTGTTAGAATCTATATTAAAGGCTGACTCTAAATAGTTATCCTACCACCTGTTGCTGGAATTGTTGCTCCTGAGATGTATGATGCTGCATCAGAGGCAAGAAAGACATAGATTGGTGCTATTTCAGCAGGTTGTCCTGGCCTTCCAATTGGCGTATTGTCTCCAAATTTATCATGATCAGGAATTGTGCTGGGGATTAATGGAGTCCATATTGGACCAGGTGCTACAGCATTTACGCGAATTCCAGTGCCATCTTGGAGAAGTTTTTCTGCTAAGCTTGCTGTAAAGTTTTGAATTGCAGCTTTACTTGCAGCGTAAGGTAGCAGCGTAGGATTTGGATCATATGCATTAACTGATGTCGTGTTAATGATGCTTCCACCAGCTGGAATATATTTTTTACCATATTTTACCAAATAAAACATGGCACTCAAGTTTACTTCAAAAGTTTTGTTCCATTCTTCCGCTGTGATGTCTTCGATTTCTTTGTAGGTCATTTGATATGCCGCATTATTGATGAGTACATCAATTTTTTCAAATTGAGTAACTGTCTCATCTATTAATTTTTTACAGTTTAACTCATCACGTAAATCACCTTTAAATAAAATGACTTGACTACCAGCCTGTTTTACCCATTCAGCAGTATCATAAGCATCTTCATTTTCGATTTCATCTTTATATGCAATGACGATGTTTGCTCCTTCGCGTGCCATGGCGATTGCAGTTGCTTTTCCAATACCAGAATCTCCACCCGTTATAATCACCGTCTTTCCTTCCAATAAATTATGCCCAACATAACTTTCTTCACCATGATCCGGCAGGGGATCCATTAATTTCGTTTCTCCTGGAGGAGATTGAGGTTGTTTTTTGAATGGAGGCTTAGGATATTTTGTTTCTGGGTTTTCTGAATTATTGTTGTTCATAAGAATATATTTAATTGAAACTCTATTTGTTCCCATATAGAACAAATTCGATGAATAATCGTTCAACTAAATAATAAATAGAAATAGAAATGGACAAAAGTTTATATGAAATATTATTTGATGGTGCTAGTCCTAGTTTATTGACAGAAATAGTATTAAGAACCCTCATAATGTTTTTGTTAATATTGGCGATTCTCAGGATTTCTGGTAGAAGAGGGGTCAGGCAATTGACGTTATTTGAAGTTGCTATTATTTTAGGCCTTGGTTCAGCTGCAGGCGACCCTATGTTTCAAGATGATATTCCTATTTTCCATGCACTCTTGGTTTTCCTTACTGTAATTTTGTTGTATAAATTAATCACTTGGTTAGTAGCCAGATTTGATACCGTAAACAAATTATTAGAAGGTGAGCCTTTAGTGGTCGTTAGGGATGGTGAATTTGCTGTAACGGATAACAATACAAGTAGTTTCAATAAAATGGAGTTTTTTTCTGAATTGAGGAATGTCTCCATTGAACATTTAGGTCAAGTTAGAATGGCTGTTTTGGAAACAGACGGAACCATGAGTGTATTAAAATATAAAAATGAAGATGTAAAATATGGCCTGCCATTATTTCCTGATCTCTATAAAGAAATAGTCCCCACAGAAAATGATAAAGGACCATTTGCATGTATGTTTTGTGGAAAAATAATAGAGTTTTTACCTCATAATTTTGTTTGCCCAAAATGTAAGAAGGATAGGTGGACAATTGCTATTAATACTCCTTATCCATAGGTTTATAGTCCGGAAAATATATTTTCACTCTAGTTCCTTCGCCTAAATTACTTGCTATTTCAATTCGACCATCTAATCGATTTATTATTGATTTAACAATGTAAAGGCCTATACCATTTCCTTGATGATCCAATGTGTTGGATCCCCTTTGAAGATTTGAAAAGATTTTATCAATTTCATCTTTAGGAATTCCAATGCCATTATCTTCAATTGTATAAACTATTTCATCGTTTTGTTTTTCGCTGAATATGGTTAATGTTGGATTAATATTTACTGAGGAATATTTAATTGCATTTCCAATTATATTAGCAAATATTTGATATACTCCACTTCTCTCAGAATAAAGGGGTAGAAGTTCGCCAAAAATAACATTTACGTTATCAACTTTATTTATAAGTTTTGACTCTTTAATCCAAAAGTGGATTTTTTCATCCATATAAATAGTTTCTTTTGAAATTTTAAAAGTTTTGGCTTCACTAATTTGAGTTGTCTTATCAATAATTTGATTTAGGCTTAAAATTGCTTCATCAATAATTGTAAGCCAATTATTTCTTTCGATTTGATTCATTTGCGCATTTGCCTTAATAGTTTCGATCCCAATTTTTGCTATGGAGAGTGGATTTTTAGCATCATGAGCTAATGTATGAGTAATTAGTTCCAATTCATTATTTAGGGATAGATTCTGTTCATGAGTTTTTATGGTTTGAAGGGCAATATTCCTTTCTGTAACCTCAATTCCTGTATGAAGAATTGCATAAGTTTCATTGTTTTCATTTAGGAGTGCTTTGTACTCAAAATCAAAAAAACGTGTGTGATTCAGATCAGTATTTAAAATTCTTGCTGGGAAATTTGTCGCTTTATAAGTAATGCCTGTTCTCCAAACATTTTCAAGGATTTTTGAAAATCCCTGTTCTTTTAATATTGGAAAGGATTCTCCGAAAGGTTTTCCAATATAATTCTCATGGGTACCAAACACTTTCCTCATTTCATGATTGACAAAAGCGAACCGAATGTCAGGACCAACATAGATTGCTGTTGCTAAGGGTGAATGATAAAGTATATCTATTAAAAATTTAATATTTTCAGTCGTTGGCATAAATAGTTTGTGTGAGTTTAACCGGCGACTAAAAATAATAAATTCGATACAAAATGTGAATGAGTTTTAATCAAAGGTTGTTAATTTGGTTGTAGTAATAGTTAATAATTGCATGTTTCCGTTTTTTTTATTTTTCAATGATTATCAGAAGTTACTCAGATAAAAATGATATCCCCAAACGGAGAGTTTGGGGAATTTTTGGAAAATGAAGGTTTTATAAAAAACGATTACAGATTATAAATATTTTATTGTTTACCCAATGCAATTTGTAATTCAATGTTTTATAATTTTTCAATTCTATTCTTTGTTCTTTTTTTTAATTCTATTATTTCGAATTCCATAGACTGTAAATCCAATAACAACAATTATTACAATGAAAAAAAAGATATTGACTAAACTTGAATCCATTGCTCTATTACTTTAATAAATTTAATTTTAAATTATATATAAACCCATTGATTATCACAAATCCCGTATTTTTATCTTAAAATCCCGTATTTTTTTTTAAAAATACTTAAGTTTTGTGTTTGAAGAATCCAGGCAAAAGATATTTTGGTATACCTTTCACCTGGTATATGGAAATGGGCTATTTGAAGCTTATTGTAAATCCCTTAGCTCTTTGATTTTTTGATGAGCTTCCAATTGTTGGGAAAGTTGATTTTGAAGAATATCCACCAAGCTAGGATATTCATTCAAACTATCACTTAATATGTTTTTATAAGTTTCTTTGAATTCATCCTCACCTTTTTCACAACTTTCCAAGAGGGCAGTTGAGATTGATGGTGAGATAGCGGATTTAATATCCATCCAAATTCTGAATATTTTACCTGAGAATTTTGTTCCTTCTTCTGGTTCTTCAGCAGTTCGATTTACCAAAGGTTTTAATTCTGCAAGGAACCGCCTGGATTGTTCTATATACCCATTAAAAAGTACTTGCAATTCATTTAAATTTGCATCTTTTGCAATTTCAATTGCTTTCTCATACCCTTTAATTCTATCATTATTTATCTCTATTGCATCATTGACTAAATCAATTTGCTTCTCTGTATTTTCCATAACATTTTGTTTTTATGTTATTAGAACTAACGGAAATATGAATTAGTTGAATAAAAATGATAATTAAGTATTATTTCGTATGAAATCAGTAGAAATACATCTATCCCTCAGTAATAATTTTCAATAATTTTTTATGGATTCTGTTTTTTGGAGCGGAATTTTTTGCTGTATTATGAATCCAAGTATTGAGGTTCCCGTTAATATATTCAGATATTATTTTGGGTAAAATATAATTTTTTCTAGCCACAGCTACGGTATTTCCTAGGTCATGGGCAACCTTTTCAACTAATTTTTTGGATATTTTCTCTCTTTCTTTCTCAGATTCGACCTTTCCCTGTTTTATTAAGAATTCCAAGCTTAAATAACAAGCATTCCAAGTTCTGAAAGTCTTGCAGGTTATATCATTTTTAAAATATTTTTGTAAAAATGAATTGAGTTGAGAGGCATCAAGTTTATGGATTTTATTTTCAGCGTCATAATATTTGAAGAGTCTTTTTCCAGGTATTGATTTCAATTGTTCTAGGTACTTGGATAGATTTTTCTTCTTGAGTTCTTTTAACTGTTCAACTCCTTTTTTGCCTTTATATCTGAAAGAAATTGAACTTTGATCTAGGATGAGGTGTTTTTTTTCTAGAGTGGTAAGTCCATAAGATCCATTTTGTTTTTGATAAAAACTATTTTCCGGCCGCATGGAAGTTAGATCAATAATTTTAAGTGCTAAAGCGCAGACTTTTTGAAGATCAAATTTATCTCTTTTGATTTCCCTATTAATCTTATTTCTTAGTTTGTGTAGGTCTTTTCCAAAAGGTAGCAAAGTGGAAAATTTATCAACATTTCTGACGTTAGTCCAGTTCTCATGATAGATATATTGCTTTCTTCCCTTAATGTCTACACCTGTAACTTGGATGTGCCCAGATGGGTAAGGGCAGATCCAAACATTTTTCCAGTTAGGAGGAATAACAAGAGATTTTATGCGCTCAATAATTTTAGGGTCTGATATTTTCTTGTTGTGCTGATCAATATAGGAAAACCCTTTACCTTTTTTTAATCTCGAAAAACCAGCTATGGTACTGTCAACATATTTAATACCTTTAATTTTTCGTGAAGAATCAGGGGTAAAGGGTTTTGCCATTATTTTAAATGATTTCTAATGGATAAGATTAATTGATCCTTTCTCATTTTATGCCTTCCTTTGATGCCTGCACTGTGAGCTTCAGCTAGTAATTCTGTTTTTGTTTTATTTGCAAGCATATCTACTGGATGTTCTTTTCTTTTTTTTGAGCTTGATTGAATTTCATCGTTCTTATCCATTGGGAAATTTGGTTTATCTTCATTTTTCATAGAAATCTCCTTTTGTTTATATTATTAACACGTTGATAATTAAAAAAGTTCGGTTAATCTCAATATAGATTTTAAAAAAGAATATTATTTACAATATGATTTTGCATGTAAATATGACATCCAAAAAGCAATGTTACTTTCTGCGCCCATATTTTTATTGACACCATAAGGTTCAAGTCCATCAAAGCAAGCCATATTTTCTAAATCAAATAATGATTCGTTATGATCATTGACTCCAAGGAACCATGCGAAGGAAAGCCTTATTTTTTCAGAAGCATTTACATCAATATTAAGTTTTGACAATTCCTTATACCAAAGTATGATACTAGCAACTTCAATAGGCTGTTGTCCCTGAGTATTGTTTTTGTTTTCTTTTGTAAGCCAGCCATTATTTCCAATCAATGATAAATGACCATTTCTGAAAAGAATATGATCTAGGAAAATTGAGCTTTTTAGGCCGATTTCTTTTACTTCATCATTATTTAGAAAGTTCCCAGCTTTGAGTATACTTAATGGGATAATTGCATTGTCATAAGATAATATTCCTTCATACCACGGCCAATTATCCGAAGATGCAGATTCAAATTCCTTGACCAAAAATTCTACTAAAACAGACAACTGCTCCAATTGTGATTTTTGATTCGGATATTTTTCTAGGAAATATAATATTCCAAGTATACTATATGCTACTGCACGAATTGACTTAAAGGTTACGACATGATTAATTATTCTATCGAAGGTTTCTTTTGCAATTGGGTGATATTTTAAGAAAGGTTTGTGTGCTATTAGATAACCTAAAGTCCATATTGTTCGACCCATAGAATCTTCTGAACCTATGGACTCTAAAAACTTTAAATCATAGGACATAAAATTCCTGAACCACCCGTTTTCTTCCTGAGAATAATAGATATAAGATAGATATGTTTTGATCAATCCATTCTCTATGGGTTTATTTTCCTCTACTGAAAACATTAGCAATAACAATAATGCTCTTGAATTATCGTCGAGACAATATCCATGATGATAGTCTGGGATATTGAATTTTGCGTGTTGGTAAATTCCAGTTTCGCTTGTGAAACCTTTTATGTATCCTAAATTGATCTGTGGTACATCTTCAAAAAAATGCTTTACAATTTTATTATAGTCTGTTAAATCCAATCTTATTTCTTTTTATATTATGATGAAATTAAATTGTTTGATTTTCCAGGGTTCAAGAATTTAATATTCATATTCAAGCTTTTAAAATCCTGAATTTTATTTTTAGGTTGGATAATCTTTGAAATTAGCTTTAAATGAGATTTTCCAACGTTTTGCCAAGACATTGATTTACCAAATTCTTCAGCATTATTCATGTATTTTCTCATGATTACTGGATTTTCTAATAATTCATTAATAATATTGGCTAGTCCATCCGAATCGTTAAAATCAAATAATCTTCCTCTATCATTAGCTAGTAGATCCTTCGCATACCAATATGGAGTTGAAAGTACAGCTGCACCGGCGCCTAATGCAAATGAAAGTGTACCACTACTCATCTGATTGATATTTGGATATGGGGTTACATAAATATCACAAGCTTTAAGATAAATCTGAAGCAATTCATCGCTTACAAAATGATCTACGAAAAAGACTTTCCCAGATAGCTTAAGTTCAGCAGCTGCATGAATTAAACTATTTTTATAAGTATCGCCTTCTTCTTTTAAAACATTCGGGTGGGTTGCACCAACTATAATGTATACAAATTCTTCATCCCTAATTTTTGAACAAGCTTTGATAGCCACTTCATAACCTTTGCTTCGTCCCAATAAACCAAATGAAAGCATGACTTTCTTTCCTTCCAACCCTAATCTGGCTTTTGCATTTTCACGGCTGATTTTAAAATTTGGAACACCATGAGGAATTAATTCTAATTTATCAGAATCTATTTTATATACTTTTTTAAGCATCTCAATTCCACGTTGTGTCATCACTGTAATTTTATCACTCAATGCGGAAAGTTTTTGAATAACATCTAATTCATCTTTGCTTGGTTCTTGTAGGATAGTATGAAGATTTGTAATCAAAGGGATATTCATCCTTAAAACTAGGTCGAGGATAAAGTTTCCAGCGTCACCGCCAAAAATTCCAAATTCATGCTGTAGGATACAACAATCATAATTCTGTTTATTGATCCAATCAGCGGCTTTTAAATAATCTGATTTATCATTCCTGTTGATTGTATTGACAACCTCTGGAGGGTATGTGGATTCTGTACCATCAGAAATGGCGATGATTTCGACCTCATTGGTAATGTCTTCAATAGATTGAAATAAATCGTGTGTGAATGTAGCTATGCCGCATTTTCGAGGCATATAAGTTCCGATGATTAAAATTTTCATAGATATCCTT
The DNA here is from genome assembly GCF_002734235.1 of Sphingobacterium sp. 1.A.5. NCBI lineage: Bacteria > Pseudomonadati > Bacteroidota > Sphingobacteriia > Sphingobacteriales > Sphingobacteriaceae > Sphingobacterium > Sphingobacterium sp. 1.A.5. Next base: position 75,586 of record NZ_PEBA01000023.1, on the reverse strand, counting down.
TTGCAATATGTTAGTACAAAAATCTTGTAGTACCTTATGAACAAAGCTTTATTCTAAATTGTTCGACGCTCATCGACAAATAAATTAAATATGACAAAGAATAAACAAGAATGCCTTTTATACGTTTTATAATTTGACATGTCTGTCAAAACATCGTTTTTATGGGAATTACAGTTAACAGAAAGAATATATTATTTAAGCCAAAATTGGATAGAGTTCTGGCTCGGAGATTCAATTTGTCGCCTGAGAGATCGAAAAGGATCATTCAAAGAGTACTGGCTTTGTCGGATGAACAGAAAAATAGTTTAATTACTCAGATATTGAGGAATTATGCCCGCAGGCACCGTAGCGTGTTAAATGTATTAGAAAGAAACTTTAAGTTCAAAGAACAAGAATTAAAAGATCTTAAAATAGATTCAAAAAAACTGAGTGATGTGGAGAAATTGTTAATCGGGTCCTTTTTTACAATGGAATATTCAATTGAAGCCGCAGCCTATTTTAATCCATCGATCGTAATTTCTCCTGACCAATCGCAAACACATGAGGGTGAAAAAAGAGTAATATTAAGCTTTAGGGCAGTAGGAGAAGGGCACCTGTCGTCAATTGTATTCCGATCAGGAATCATTGATAAAAATTTAAACATTGAATTAGATGAGGTAGGAATATTATTGGATAAACCTAAACATGTAAAAAACTATCGATATAAAAAGGATGACTTTATGGAGAAGTTATTGCAGCTTCATAATCCAGAAAAGAAAATCCTAAAAATTGTAGAAGATAAAATAGCGGATACTTTTATTTATGATGAGCTCGTCCGGTTTATAAAAGAAATTGAAGAGGAGAATGAGTTAAGTCACGACAGTCAGATATTGATGCAACAAATGCTTTGGTTGGCATCTTCTCATTATGAAATTGCTTATTCCTTAGACACCTCTATTTCGGAACGCGTCATATTTCCTATCAGTGATACAGAGAAGAATGGAATAGAAGATGCTCGATTTGTGGCATATAAAGACAGCAAAGGTAGAATAACATATTATGCAACTTATACAGCCTATGATGGGCACTCAATTTTACCCAAGCTTCTTTCAACTAAAGATTTTTTACACTTTAAAATTCAACCTATAAATGGGAAAATTGCCAACAAAGGTGCAGCATTATTTCCAAGAAAAGTAAATGGTAAATATGCCATGCTGTGTAGAGTTGATGGCGAAAACAGTTATGTTTCATTTTCAGATTCATTAACGAATTGGCACGAAGAAATTCATTTGGTTGCAGAACCGGAATTTCCATGGGAATTTATTCAGGTTGGAAACTGTGGATCACCGCTGGAAACAGAAAAGGGATGGCTGGTTATTACTCATTCTGTTGGTCCTATGCGTGAATATGTAATAGGAGCGATGTTGTTGGATTTAAAAGATCCCACCAAGGTATTGGGTAAACTTACCGAACCCCTGTTGTTTGCAAACGAAGAAGAAAGAAATGGTTATGTCCCTAATGTACTATACTCATGTGGTCAAATCATTCATAATAACCATTTGATTTTACCATATGCATATTCAGACCATGAATCTACTTATGCAACAATCAGTATTGATGAATTATTAGATACTTTATTGGGAAATGGAGACCATTAATTTAGGTTTTTAAAATACCTTTAATTAAAGCTTTCCATTGTGGAAAAGATGCCCCCATTTTGGCACCAAGTGCTACAAATAGGTTTCTTAATCTATCCATAAAGGAATCTAATTGAAGGTTCATCATTTCATTTCGACCATAATAATTTGCTTCTACAGTTTTACCATCTCTTTTGACTTGGAAAGTGGAGCTTGCCATATTTTTGAAGAAATGTTTGGTTTCATGATCGTCTTCTGCATTTGGTTTTGAACTAGGACGTACGGTTATGGTTATGAGGTCGTGTCCTGAATCTGAAGATTCACTAATCTGTTCTAATTGAACATAGTCATAACCTCCTGTACTTTTTAAACCTGGTCCTGGAATATCAATTTTTATATAGTCACCTTCTTGGGGTTCTTCATTACTATGTTTACCAAAGACATCAAGATGTTCAAATGTTGAAGCTGGTAATTCAGCTATTTCATACCAATTGTTGATGTTAATTAAACGACCTTTTGCCTCCAAGAAAAAGTTTTTAGCAAGGATTTCGTTTTCAAATTCTACTGAATCCTCAATATCCATTTTTTTGCCGTTATGTTGGGCTGGTATGTTGTGTTCCATAATGTGCTTTTTGATAGAACAATTAATGGACTGGAATGGTTGAAAAAATGTCCTCAATTTTGAGGACATTTTTTGATTTAATTAATGACTGTGCCCGACCGTCCCGCTCATCTTGGCATTGATAAAGAAAGCGTTTTTTATAACGATTCTGGTGTTAGAAGGGATTTCAATAACTGGATTTATTGCCGTATATCCTAAGTGTGAAACACCTTTTATGACTTCAAATTTTTCAAAATTGATATTTTTAGAACCAGCTGGACTATCGTGTTCATGTTCCTGTTCTTCGCCATCTTTATGCTCATGATCACCAGGTTCTTGTTGCTGTTGTGTATCATCGGAACCGTGATTATGATTTTCATGTTTCTCAGCAGGTTGTTTAGTAGTTTCTATGAAAATATAATTCTTGCCATCAGCTTCAACAATTGCGGTATTTGGAACAGCAGAAGTAGTAACATTGTCAACACTAATTGAGCCTGAAGTATTCATGCCATCTATAAGACCCGTTTTATCTCCTACAACTAAACTATGTATAGCAATAGTTTTACTTTCATTCTCAAAGGATGCTCCGATTCTGGATATTTTAGCCGTAAATACTTTTGTTGGATTATTTGTTGTCGTAAAATTTATTTCCTGGCCGAGTTTTAATTTTGGCAAATCTCTTTCAAAAACTTGAAGGTCTAAATGAATCATACTATTGTCCACGACCTCCACAATTGGCGACGATACATCCACATAAGACCCTAATTTTGCATACACATTAGAAACTACTCCATTGATAGGGCTTGTTATTGTAAGTGCAGATCTTAAGGTTGAACTAGTGATACTATTTGGGTTTATTCCCAACAACTGAAGTTGTTTCGCTGTTGCTGCTTTTCTCGTTCTTAAAACATTTAAATTGCTTGCTGCGTTTTGCAAGTTTCTCTTTACGCCTGCATTTCCAGCATTTAATTCTTGTTGCCTTTGCAGTTCTTGTTCAGCAGCTACAATTTCATTGTTTGCATTTAAGTAATCTTCTTGAATTTGAATGAATTGCGGATTAATAATCGTTGCAATTGCTTGACCTTTTCTTACATGATCCCCCAATTGAACATTTAATTTTTGAATCACACCACCATAAAGAGGAGTAACATTTGACCTATTGTTATTTGGAACATTTAACACGCCATTTGCTGTAATATTTGCAGTCAAATTTTTCTGCTCAATATGGCCAAATTCAATTCCAACTTCATTAATCTGTTCTTGTGTCAGCGAAGTTATAGTTATTTTCTCGGTAGGACCTGAAGGATGTTCATGTTCATGATTTTCAGGATGTTCTTCAGTTTGCTCATTAGTTTTTTTATCGGAATTGCAAGCCGATAAAGAAAGGATAAGACCAAATCCGAAGAGCAATAATTTATTGTTATATATTGAGCACATATTATTGATTGATAAGAGAATTAATAGAAATGACTGATTCATTTACGCTTTGAATACTGCGTAAGTAATTCAAGTAAATATCTGTTGTCGTTTGAAGTGCAAAGAGGTATTCCACATAGGAGATGTCTCCTGCAGAATAACCTAATTTCGCTGCATTGATGATTTCATTGGCATTTGGCAGTGCATTTTCTTTGAAATAATTAAATTGAGCAATATTTTGCTCATACTGGTTCATTAAGTTTTGATAAACATTCTGTAATTGTTGTTTTTTCCAATCTGCGGCCATCTCTGAGGCTTGTTTTTCAAAATCCAAGGATCTTAATTTAGCTTTTGTAGAACCATAAGTCAAAGGAATTGCAATTCCAACATCAAAAGAGCTAAATCGTTGCCCTCGGCCATAATATTTTTCGATACCATTACGCTCATGCATACCCATTAAGGAAGCATTCGTGTATCCTATGTTGAATTCAGGTAGTCCAGACGATTTTTCTACTTTTTTGCTAGCTTCAGCAATTCTAGCTTGTTGATAGAGAGCTTGTATTTGAGGATGATTATTGATTTTACTGGAATCTATAATCTCTGAGATTTTTATTGGCTCAAAGACCTCAGGAGTTTCAATATTAAAATCATACTGAACCTGCATTAAAGTTTTTAAATTATTGTATGCATTTTTCTTGAATATTTCATTCTGCCTCAATAATAAATTTATTTCTCCTCTTTTTGCTTCTGCTGTATTGATGTCTACATTTTTTGTATCTCCAGCATTGTACCGAACTTCAGCAATCCTTAAGAAATCCCTATAAATACTGTCCAATGCCTTTAACTCTTTTTCATTATTTTCCAAATAGGCAATTTGATAAAAGAATGTTCTTACTTGCTGTTTCAATTCAATGATTCCAACGTCTTTAGCAATGCTTTTTTCTTTGATCTGTTCTTTTATTAATTCTCTTCTTGACTTAAATAAAGTTGGGAAAGGAATGTTTTGAGCAATTGAAATTGCATCATTTTGTTCAAATCCATCATTCTGACCATATTGGAAATTCAATTCTGTTTTTGGGAGTTCAGAAGCGGACTTCAATAAACTTTCTGTTGCTTGAATTTCAAGTTCGTTTGATTTTATCCCTTTATTATTCTCTAGAGTTATTTGTATAGCTTCATCGATTGATATTTTTTGTTGAGCATTTACTGATGAAAGGCCCATAAAAAATAAAGCGATGATAGATGCTGTGGTTTTCATGGTTCTACTCTTAAAGTTTAGTTTTGAGTTGAAAATGATATACAATAGTGGAAGGACAAATAATGTCAGAACAGTAGCTGTTGTTAAGCCACCGATTACAACAGTTGCCAAAGGTTTTTGAACTTCCGCACCAGCACTAGTGCTGATTGCCATTGGAAGAAACCCCAACGAAGCAACAGTAGCAGTCATTAAAACTGGACGCAGCCTAACTTCTGTACCTTCTTTAACTCTTTTAATAATGTCCGTTACTCCTTCTTTTTCTAATTGATTGAATTTACCTATCAATACAATTCCATTTAATACCGCTACACCGAATAAGGCAATGAAACCAACTCCGGCACTTATACTGAAAGGCATGTCGCGTATTAAAAGAGCAAATACACCACCAATGGCACTCATTGGAATTGCAGTAAAAATTAACAATGCCTGTTTGAAAGAATGGAATGTAAAGTATAGTAACAAGAATATCAGGAACAAAGAAATGGGAACTGCTATCATTAACCTGGCACTTGCCATTTGAAGGTTTTCAAATTGTCCTCCATAGGTGAAATAATATCCTGAAGGAAGTTTCACCTGTGCATTGAGTTTATTTTGAATCTCTTCCACTACGGACTGTACATCACGACCTGAAACATTGAATCCTACAACAATTCTTCTTTTTCCTTCTTCCCGACTAATCTGAGCAGGCCCAACGCTGAAATCTATCTGTGCCACCTGTGACAGAGGAATCTGCTGATGGTCCCTTGTAGGAATTAATAATTCACTAACATCATCAATGTTATTCCTATGCTCATCATGTAGCCGGACGACAAGATCGAACCTTCTTTCATTTTCATATACCAAACCCGAACTTTTACCAGCGAATGCGGTACTGACCATGTCATTTACATCTTGTATGGTTAAGCCATAATTTGCCATTCTGACGCGGTCATATTTTATATTGATTTGCGGAAGTCCTGTTACTTGTTCTACTTGCGGTGCGGTGGTACCTTGTACGGATTGAATTACAGAGTTTACTTGATTTGCATAAATCATTAAACTGTCCAGATTTTCTCCAAATATTTTGACGGCAACATCCTGTCGGATACCGGTCATCAATTCATTGAATCTCATTTGGATAGGCTGATTTTTCTCAAAGAATACACCCGGAATAACTTGAAGTTTTTCCATTATTGCATTTCCTAATTCTTCATACGACCTACCCGTTGTCCATTCTTCCTGAGGTTTTAATATTACCATCATGTCAGTAGCTTCTGGGGGCATAGGGTCTGTTGGAACTTCAGCAGAACCAATTTTTCCAACTACCATATTTACTTCTTCAAATTGTTTGATAATTCTGGATGCTTGCATTGAAGTTTCAATACTTTGGCTCAAAGATGTACCTGGAGGAAGTATACAATGAAATGCATAATCCCCTTCCTGAAGTTGAGGAATGAATTCACCGCCCATTCTACTAAAAATAAAGATGGTAAATAAGAAAATTGCTACAGCAATGGAAACAATAATATATTTAACGCGAATGGCCTTGTCCAACAATGGTGAATATATATCATGTAATTTTTCGATGAATTTATCACTGAATGTTTTCTTATCATGACCTTTTCTAGGCAAGAAAAGTGCGCACATCATTGGGATATAAGTCAATGAAAGGATAAGTGCTCCAAAGATTGCAAATCCCACTGTTTTAGCCATTGGAGTAAACATTTTCCCTTCAACACCAACAAGAGTTAAGATGGGGATATATACGATTAGAATGATTATTTCACCGAAAGCAGCCTGTGTTCTTATTTTTGAAGCCGAATCAAATACTTCTTGATCCATTTCTTTTTGACTCAATTTGTGTGTGGATTTCCGAAGGCCAAGGTGATGTAAGGTCGCTTCCACAACAATTACAGCACCATCAACGATCAATCCAAAATCTATTGCACCCAAGCTCATCAGGTTAGCACTCACACCAAATACATTCATCATACCCAGTGCAAATAGCAAGGATAGGGGAATGGCTGATGCAACGATGAGCCCCGCTCTAAGATTTCCTAAGAAAAGAACCAATACAAAAATAACAATTAAAGCACCTTCAATTAGATTCTTTTCAACTGTACTAATCGCTCTGTCAATAAGGTCCGTACGATCCAAATAGGGTTCGATGACAACATCTTTAGGCAATGTTTTTTGAATGGTAGGTAGTTTTTCCTTGATGCGGTTTACAACTTCATTGCTGTTTTCTCCCTTTAACATCATAACAACACCTCCTACAGCATCAACTTCACCATTGTACGTCAAAGCGCCATAACGAACAGCACTACCCAACCTGACATCTGCCACATCTTTGATAAATATTGGAACCAGACCATCGGTTTTAACAGGAATATTACCTACATCTTCTAAGGAAGTAACTAACCCAATTCCCCGAATGAAATAGGCATTTGGTTTTTTATCTATATAGGCTCCACCCGTATTTTGGTTGTTCTTTTCCAGAGCATCGAATATCTCGGGAACACTTACGCCCATTGCTCTTAATTGATCCGGATGAACAGCGACTTCATATTGTTTTAGTTGGCCCCCAAAACTATTCACTTCGGCGACACCAGGAGTGCCATAAAGTTGTCTGGCCACAATCCAATCTTGCATCTCCCGCAAATCCATGGAGCTGTATTTCTTCTCACTGCCTTTTTTGGGATGTATTATATATTGGTATACTTCGCCAAGGCCGGTACTTACAGGCGCCATTTCAGGGGTTCCGATTCCGTTAGGAATGTCCTCGGAAGCTTCACCTAATTTTTCGTTGATTAATTGACGAGCAAAATATATATCAACATTTTCTTTGAAAACTACGGTAATTACAGAAAGTCCAAATCTAGAAATAGAACGGATTTCTTCGATATCAGGTATATTAGCAATACTCTGTTCTATAGGAAAAGTAACCAACCGCTCAACTTCTTGACCCGCCAAAGTTGGTGTACTTGTAAAAATCTGCACCTGATTATTGGTAATATCAGGAACGGCATCTATCGGAAGCTTAGTTGCTGACCAAACTCCCCAAATGATTAGTACCAAGGTCATTATGCCTATAATGATCTTGTTCTTGATACTAAATTTTATAATATTATCTAGCACATGAAAGGAATTAAATTCAACATATAATAATGATTATTGAATAGGTGAAAATCCATATTCAATAAAAGGAATCATGAGCAATATGGTCATGAAATACGAAGTAGTTGAATTTATACCTGTGGCGGTTGCCAAATATTTTCTTGGTATTTGCTTACTAAAGGATAGAATTTTATAGGTAATTCATTAAATGAATATGCCTCAAATGGTTTTTCTAGCTTGAATAAATGGAAATCAGCTGCATTCAATGCTATTCCACAGCATGAACATGTGCAGAATGGAGTGCATGTGTCCTTACTACAATCATGGTTTTCATGTTCATGATCTTGTTTTTCTGAATGTTCGTGAGAGTGATTGGATGAGGTTTGAAAAGATTGTTTGTGGGAATGAGAATCTGCAAAATGATCACTGCAAGGTATAAACGTCAATACCAAGACATAAATCATTAATAGTGTGGACATAAATCTCATTATGACAAATATAGGAATTTTAGTCTATCTTGTAGGGAGTTTTGATTTAAACAAAATCTTTTTATGCAAAAATACGTAGATCGTTCGCAACAATCATCGGACAAAATCTTTGATAGTAGGACATTGCAGAATGATTTTAAGACTATTGTACCAATTATAAAACCTGGATTAAGAGTTCTTGATGTAGGCTGCGGCACCGGAGCAATCAGCAAAGATATAGCAGAGCTAATTGGAAACGAGGGAGTGGTCATAGGGATTGATAATACCTTAGATTTTATTGATAGCGGAAAGAAATCTTATTCAAGTTATAAAAATTTAGATCTACAACATGCTGATCTAATGAATTATGAGACTGAATTAAAATTTGATCTGATAGTCTCTGCAAGAACTTTTCAATGGCTATCAAACCCAACATTTGCAATTTCTAAATTGAAAAGTTTCTTAGCTGAAGGTGGAACACTTTCTATTCTAGATTATAATCATGAAGAAATAGTGTGGAAGCCCAATATTCCTTCAAGTATGCTGGATTTTTATGATAAATGGTTGAAGTGGCGGAAGAATTCTGGAATGAACAATAGAATGGCAGAGGATCTTCCATCATTGTTTGAACATGCAGGTTTGAAAAATATTGAAGTAAGAGAATCCAATGAATTTTATAGTTGTGAAAACTCCAATTTCAATGATAAAATAGGAATTTGGAAAAAAGTTGCTAGTTCAACTCAATTAGTAAAAGAAGGTTATGTTTCAGACTCACTTAGAAATAGAGCTATTCAGGACTACCAAAATTGGATTGAGACCGAAGCTGATTCAATGTTGATGGTTTTGAAGGAGGTTAGGGGGCAAAATTTGTGATGCTTTTTTCAAATTAATTCTCTTAATTGGATGTTTAAGAAATCCTATGAGTTGTTTTGTTTAGGGCACTAAATAATTCTTGATGGGAAATGGGCTTAGTTAAATATTCAATTGAATTAATTTGTTGTTTGCTGTTATTCAAGTCAGCTTTGCTTATAGAAGAAGTAATAATATACATTTTAACTTTTTCCTTGCCAAAGAGATTTTCTTCATTGATAGCTCTAATCAGTTCCCAACCATTCATTAAGGGCATATTGATGTCGATAAAAAGTACTTCTGGATAACTAATTTTATTGTTTTTATTTTCTCTAAAGAATTCCACAGCATTAAATCCGTCTGGGAAATTTTCAAATTCTAAATTAGCATCCGGATATTGTTCCAATAACTTTTGGAACAAAAATGTAAAAATAGGATCGTCATCTACCAACATTACTTTCATCTTCAATTTTTTAGTTGTTTAGGGGTAGGCTTATAGTAACTATATTTCCTTTATCCTCTTTACTATATATTTTATAAGAACCGCCGAAGTAGTGAATCTGTTGTTTTGCCATATGTAATTCCATTAATACCCTATCATCAATTTTTTCACTGTCTTTCAAGATTTGAGAAGCTATTTCAAAACAATGTTGAGAGTTGCAGTTGTTTTCAATCGAGATATAAAATGTCGATTCTTTTATCCAGCTTTTAATTACAATGTGAATCGGAAAACCATTCTTATAAGTTCCAATGGATTCGTTGATTAAATATTTGTAAATGCATAAAATATATTCAATCGGAAATGAGATGGTGTTCACAGAAATTTCACTTTGAATGTCCAAAATATTGGTTTCAATTTCATTTTTGAAATGTACCTTCAACTTATCTATCAGGACTGTTATATATGAAGTTTCTAAAAGAGACTTACTGGAATTTTGACCTTCTACAGTTTCGATTAATTTATCGAATAAATTTAAAAACTTTTTATTGCTGGTTTTTAAGATGTTTAAAAGTTGTTCTTTTTGACTTGGTTCAGTTTCGATAGACAATTGGTTTATTATCATTTCAATATTGCTAATCGGGGTTCTGAGGTTATGGGCCAATATTTGATTGAATGCTTCTAATTGATTTACCTTTACCTTGAGCTCATAATTGATTTTTTCCAACAACTCGTTTTGCAAGTTGAGTTTATTTTCATTGCTTTTAAAGAGCGAGAGGTCTTGAATTTGACAGATAAAATAAATTACTTTACCAGAGTTATCTCTAACTGAGGATATGTTTATTAAACACCATAGGATCTTATTCTCGTTTGCAATACATTGTGCTTCAATTATTGCATTTTCTCTGATTCCATTTTTTACATCATCAAACGCTGCTTGCACATTATCCGAATGGCTTTCATGTATGAATTCAGGGACTTTACGGGCTAACATCTCCTCAACATCACTATAGCCTAGAATTTTCTGAAGAGCGAGATTATACTCTATTACATTGAGAGATCGATCTAGTAGGAGCATACCAATGGATGAATTTTGGAATGCTCGATTGAATTTTTCTTCCTTTAACTGAATTTTGGACAATAGCTTCTGTTCCCGAGTAATATTGGTCACTACGGCAGTAAGTTTATCGTCTCTATTTCCGATGATTTTAGTTTGCAGCCTATATAACTGTTCTGGGTTTTCATAAAATGGAGATTTATATTTTATGACATAGCCTTTTTTCTTTTTGAATGATTTTTCTAAGATATAGCTGAAGGAAGTCGCTAATTCAGAGGGGAATATTTCATGAATAGTCTTATTTATAAAATGTTCCTTGTCATAAAACAATAGCTTGGGATCAGATGTCCAGCAATTCAAAATTACTCCATCCCGACTGACCTCAAAAATAATATCATCAATCGATTCTACTAAGGAATCAAAATCCTTGATCTTCTGTTTTAGCTGGATGATTTCATCAAGCTTCTGGAGCGTTTCCATAATATAATAATACTACCGCTTTATTAATCTTCTAGTGTGAAGGTGTTTGCGTGTGATAAATGTTTTATCTAGGTAATAAGTAAATCAAATATAAGTATAATTACCCAAAATGAGTTAATTACCTCAGTAAACTAACAAAATACCTAATATCGATACTTTATGGTTTAAATTCTATTAAATAAAATTAAAAAAAGTTGTAACTTGCTGCTATTAACCTAATAGCATTTTTGGATGTGACACATACTATTAATAAAACACAATTAAATAATCTAAATGATGGGTAATAGTTTCTTTATTAAGAGTTTATGATTTTATAAATCATATATTTTAATTAGGAATTGCCAGTAAGTAGATTGTAAAAACTTCATGTATAAATTAAAAAACACGAAGAAATCGAACTGCTAAAATGTTTCTGTGAAAAAAAATATTAAAAGTGGTTTAATTAAGTTAACTGAAATTTTGAAGTTGTTTTTTTTATCACAAAACAATAAATCCTAAAGTTGACTCTGTGTTAAATTATCGGAATTGATTTTATACATGATAACCAGGCCATACGTGTTAATTGTTGCCGTGCCGGACAATTAATATGAAAAGAATTAAGGTGATTTTTCAATTGATAAAAATTGGTGGAGATGAAACTAAATTATTACGTTTTTAACTAATAAGGTGGTGGTTCTTTTAAGTGGGGATTTGAAATATTAGTTTTAAACTAAATTTTAATTTATTTATTAAAATTAGCGACAAGAAAAGTGACTTTAATTTTAAAAAATGGAAGGCCAACAGTTAGGTTACGAGCATTTAGAGCGATAGATGATCCTGAAACTTGCTTACGATTTATAAAGGGACACGAACATGTTTTGACCTCGATAGGCGTCAAAAAGGTTACCTCTTCCAAAGATGAATGGATGTTCAATCCAGCGGCTTTTGTGTTAATTGTGGAATCAATGGACGGGTCGCATGTTTATGGCGGAGCCAGAATACATGTAGCTGGCGGAACACAAGCATTGCCAATTGAGGAAGCTACAGGGATGATGGATAGCAAGATATTTGATCTTGTATGGTCTTACGCTCAACAAGGGACAGGAGAAGGTTGTGGACTTTGGAATTCAAGAGAAATTGCAGGCTATGGAATAGGAAGTATTTTTCTCACTAGAGCAGCAATTGCAATTGCTCCTAGAATTGGACTTAAAACATTATTTGCCTTATGTGCCCCATATACCATCAACCTAACCAAGGCCGTAGGTTATAGGCAAGAAACAGGAGTGGGAAACAATGGCACCTTTTATTATCCTAAGTTAGATTTACTTGCAACAACCATGATTTTGGATGATGTAGAGAATTTACCAACAGCATCTGACGAAGATAAAGAAGCTATATTCTCCTTAAGAAAAATGGCTGAGGGCCCTCGAATTGAGGTGCTTAGGTCTAAAGAAATTGAAATAATTTATGATCTGACACTAAATAATCTCAAGGACTGGGACTTAAATGCAATCATAAATATGGCCAGTGGTCCACGGAAAGTGGATAATAATACCAATCCAAACGATATCCTAATTATATAACACATGGAAGCACATCGCCAAAATTCATATACCTTTAAGCCGATATTTTTTAATAAATCCAATGTCCATGATAATAATAAAATCCAAACCTTGAAGGATAGTGGGGAAATATTATTTGAGATTGATGAATATACAAGACAATTAAAAGACTTGTTTGTCAGCAGGTTTCCTAGTTTATCAACAAATGAAGAACAATTTCTAGATTTTTCTAGTTTATTAGCTGAAGGTAAATCAATGGAAGAGTTAGGGGAGTGGGTCTACTATCCATGGCGCAAAACATTAGTACACATCCTAAGCCGTGAACATTATATCGAAGTTCGAACAAATCGGAATAAGCAGAAAATAACTCAACAAGAACAGGAGTTGCTTTCTACTAAAACTGTTGGAGTCATTGGACTTTCAGTTGGGCAATCTGTCGCGCTATGTATTGCTATGGAAAGAATATGTGGAAAATTAAAACTCGCGGATTTTGATACAGTAGATTTGAGCAACCTCAACAGACTTCGTGCAGGTGTTCTTGATTTGGGAATGCCAAAGGTAGTTTTAGCCGCTCGAGAAATTGCCGAGATTGATCCTTATATAGATGTAGAAATTTATCCGGAAGGTATAAAATCAGAAAATTATAATGATTTCCTTGACGGTTCTGCAAAATTGGATTTGTTGATTGAGGTTTGTGATAACTTCGAAGTAAAGGTTGAAAGTAGATTGAAAGCTAGGGAGTATAAGATCCCCGTCATAATGGAAACAAATGATAGAGGTATGTTGGACGTGGAAAGATTTGATCTGGATTCTGAAATGAACATATTTCACGGTCTAGCAGGAAATCTTTCAATGGAGATGGTTAAAAATTTAGACCCTGCTTCAAAGATGGGGTTGTTAATGAAAATTGTTAGTGCAGATCATTTATCTGATCGGATGAAATCTTCCTTGCCAGAAATTGGTAAAACATTAAAATCTTGGCCTCAATTAGCATCTGAAGTTGTTTTGGGAGGAGCAGTGGTAGCTTGGGCCTCTCGGAAATTATTGCTCAATAAGGAGATTCCATCAGGCAGGTACTACATTGACCTGGAAAAAATTATAAGTTAAATAAATGGCCGTAAATTCAAATGTTTAGATATACACTTTTTCTCTTGATCATATTCCAATGCTTATTCACTAATAGTGGACTCGCATCAGTTGATAGTGTCGTTTATTTTAAAGGGAAAGATCTTCAAAATATTGGTAAGCATTTGTTTATCTTAAAAGATGGCGCTGGCATAAAAAATTTCAAAGATGTTCAGCAGCATCCAGAATGGTTTGTGCCCAGTAAATCTGAAGTTCCCAATTTGGGAAGCGTGCGGTCATCACAATGGATAAAATTCATCGTGGTCAATGATTCAGATGAGGATAAGGTAATAGTTAATCTTTCGCATCCAAATCTTGATGTTGTGAGGTTTTATTCTGTTGTTAATTCTGAGGTTGACAGTGTAAAGTATGCAGTTGGATCATCTTATGTAGATCGGGAATATAATCATCAGTTCTATTTATTTGATTTGAATCTCAAGAAAGGAGAGCAAGCGGAATGTTTCCTACAGATAAAAAATGAAACCCAAGTTATAGTTCCAATTTCAATTCATTCTCAAAAAGGATTATTTAAAACCTTACAGCAAGAGGATATTTTATCGGCAATATATATTGGCTTAATGCTATCTATGCTGCTGTACAATGCCTTTTTATATTTTTCAACAAAAGAGAAACATTATTTAAGCTATGTAAATTATATTTTTTGGGTTTTTGTTGCCCAGATGGCGGTCTTAGGATTATTTGAACGAGTTTTTCATATTAGAAGTGAATGGTTATCAAGTCGGATATTAACATTCTCAGGGGCAATGTCAGGGATTACAGCCATATTATTTGTAAAATCATTTCTCCATACCGCTGTAGATGCTAAAAACTTCAATAGATTGCTGAATGTCTTTTTGTTTTTTTATTTAATAGCTATCATTCTCTTAATCCTTGGATATATTCTTCCAGCGTATCGTATTGTCAATTTAGTAGCAGGTGGTGGAGCCGCTATTGTATTGCTTTTGGCATTTGAGCTCTCTAGAAAAAAATATAGTCAGACCAAATTTTTCTTGTTTGCGTGGTGTGTTTTTCTTATCAGTGTCTTGGTTTTTGTGTTGAAGGATTATGGTGTGCTGCCTACAAACGTTTTCACAACACGTTCTGTTCAAATAGGCTCTGTTATTGAAGCATTACTGCTGTCTTTTGCATTAGCTGACAAAATAAATACCTATCGAAAGGAAATGTTAGATCTTCAGGTGAGAGAGCTCGCAATTTCTCAAGAAAACGAAAAATTGATCCGGGAACAGAATGTAGTATTGGAGCAAAGAGTAAAGGAAAGAACCGAGGAACTCCAAGAATCTAATAAATCTTTAAGCTTAACTCTTGAGAATTTAAAAGACGCGCAAGCGCAGTTAGTGGAGTCTGAAAAAATGGCTTCCTTAGGACAACTGACAGCAGGTGTCGCTCATGAGATAAATAACCCAATCAATTTCGTAACCTCGAATGTCTCTCCTTTGCGTCGGGACGTGGGTATTCTATGGGATATTATAGATCAAATGGAAGCCATAGCATTAAATCCAGATATAGATATTTCTGAAAAGGAGCAAAGAATTCTGGCTCTTAAAAAACAACATGACGTAGGATACTTGAATTCAGAAATCAACTTTCTGCTAAAGGGTATTCAAGAAGGAGCGGAGCGTACTGCAGAAATTGTCAAAAGCTTACGAATTTTCTCGAGGATTGATGAAGATATTTTGAAAGAAGCAGACCTAAATGAAGGTTTAGATTCTACACTTGTTATTTTGAACAGCATGACGAAGGAAAGAATTGAAGTTGTGAAAAGGTATGAGGACATTCCTTTAGTAGAGAGTTACGCCGGTAAGGTGAATCAGGTATTTATGAATGTGCTTTCAAATGCAATCTATGCAGTGGAGAAAAAATTTAACGGAAATCCAGGGGGTGAATTGGTGATTGAAACTAAACTGAACGAAGACAAATCTAAAGTTAAAATTATAATAAATGATAATGGGGTGGGTATACCTGAGGAAATTAAAAATCGTATATTCGAACCTTTTTTTACTACCAAAGAAGTTGGAGAAGGCACTGGTCTAGGGATGTCAATTGCTTACAAAACTATTGATAGACATAATGGTAAGATTTTAGTCGAATCTGAAGTAGGAATAGGGACATCCTTCACCATTATTTTGCCGATCCGACAGCACATTAAAAACTAAAGGATAAGTTTTTAATACACACTAATAAAATTGGTTCACACTAACTAATAAGGTAATAGTATGGATAATAATATTGAGATTTTATACATCGATGATGAATACAACAATTTAGTTGGTTTTAAAGCTGCTCTTAGGATGCAGTATAATATTCATATTGCTAGCAATACAACTGATGCCGAGAATATATTGATGACAAATCCGAACATCCGGATAATATTTTGTGATCAAAAAATGCCAGGTGAAAATGGGATAGATTTCTTCAGCAGGATAAAGAAAGAGTACCCAAGACCAATAAGAATACTGATTACTGCTTATGCCGATATGGATACTGTTATTGATTCAATCAATAGAGGCCATATATTTAGGTTTATCAGAAAACCATGGGAAGAGGCAGAAGTTATTTCATGTATTGAGGAAGCCAATAAGTTTTTTGTAACCAATTCTCTTCTTGAGACCCGGAATATGGAACTTCAAAAAGCTTACGAAGAATTGGATAAGTTCGCCTATAGTGTAAGCCATGATTTAAGAGACCCATTGTCTGGAGTATTAGGAGCTATTCGAATCGCACTCGACTTTAAAAGTGTTGAACAGGTTCACGAAATCTTATTTTTAATGAAAGCTTCCATTGTTAAATTGGAAGATTACATCAATAGCTTAAGAGATTATTATTTACTGAGAAGAGGAGAGCTAAACTTGTCAAAAATAGATTTCAATCTATTATTTGAGGACATTCTCGATTTTTATAAAGTTTATACTCAAAATAGTGGAATTGACTTCAATATTAAGGTCGATCAAAGCAAAACTTTTATAAATGATAAATCAATCTTAGAATTGATCCTTCATAATTTGGTGTCAAATGCCATAAAATATCAGAAAATAGATTCTCACGACAAGCGAATAAACCTGTCTGTAGAAACTCACAATGGAGATGCTAGAATATTAGTTTCTGATAATGGAATTGGTATTCCAAAAGAAGCAATCCAAGATATTTTCAGACTGTTTTTCAGGGCTAGCGACCAAGCTGAGGGTATGGGATTTGGACTTTATAATGTAAAAACCGCGATTCAAAAGTTGAAAGGGAAAATAGAAGTAGAATCAGAAATAGATAATGGTTCAACATTTATAGTTACCATACCATCGAAATAAACAATAATTCAGGAGGTTAAGACAATAGTTTCTGGCGTAAAAGAAACTCCAATTGTTCGTTGGATATTTCGAGCTGTGAATTCTGGTCTATGATATTTTTCTTCTTTTCGTAAATTTCAAAGGCTCGGCTCACAGTTTCGCTTATTTCTTCCTCCTTCCAAGGCTTGTTAAGGTAATGAAATATCTTGCCTTTGTTGATGGCATCTACTACTGCAGCCATATCTGTATATCCCGTTAAAAGAATTCTGATGGGTTCAGGTTTTATTTTTATCACCTCCTCCAAAAATTCGACACCTGTCATTTCTGGCATTCTTTGATCCGTAATAATAACATGGATTTCATTATCACGAATAATATCTAATGCTTCAGCACCCTTTGATGCTATAAAGACATTATACTTAAACCTAAAGGTGGCTTTAAAAGAAAATAAATTGTTCTCTTCATCATCCAAATACAACACGTTTATTTTATTTTCTGAATTCATTCTTTTTTAACTTGAAAAACTGTTTCAAAATTAGCAATAATTTGTGTTCTATGATAATAGATTTCAATATAATGAGAAAATTGAAAATATCCGTTTAATTAATCCTAAAAACCCTACAATTCCTTAATATCAATAGTTGTTTAACTAGGATTATTTATCCTCATTTCTTTAATATAGTATTGCCTTATTAGTCTTCATTTCGTTAATTTTATAGATATAAAGCAAAAAGATTGATATTTCTTAATTTTGTTTTATAGAGTGACACTAAGCCATGGAAAAGAATAAAATCAATGCGGATGAGTTTGTAGAAAAGTTTATGGACGGAAGTCTGAAACATTTGACTTATATCCAGACTCCTATAAAGATTTTTCCATTGCGGGATATTGCACCTTATCTCAAGACACCGATACCTCCCATTTTCTTCGGATATAATTTATTGATCTATATAAACAAGGGATATTTCAGGCATCAGATAGAATCAACATCTTTTATGGTTCAAGCACCCGCAGTCCTGATTTCAAATTATGGAAATATTTCTGCCATTGATTCAGTTGACAAATCCGCTCAAGGCTATTGCATTCTCATAAAAGAACAGGCAATGACCTCGCTTTTCCGAGAACAAGAGATATTGAATATTTTCACAATTTCGCCATTGATTAATCTTAATGTAGTTGATAATTCTGAATTGAATACTTTATTTGATTTACTGTACCAAGAGATCTATACGCAAAAGCCGTATAAAGAATACTATGAAAGTATCTTTAAAACAGCCATGCTTAAAATCATTAAGATTTCAGATTCAAATAAATCATTGGCGAGACGTCAAGAAATTGCAATTGCCTTTAAACAATTGGTTCACCTAAATTATGGAACCGAAAAATCCGTGAATTTCTATGCAGATAAACTAGCAGTCTCTGTCAATTATTTAAATAGATGTGTATCTTCTGTTTTCAAAAAGACATCAAAGCAACTTATATTGGAAGTTGCAATCATTCATAGTCAATTGCTATTGTTGGAAACAAATAAAAGCGTAGCCTCAATTGCATACGAATTGGAGTTTGAGGATCCTTCTTATTTCACCAGACTTTTCAAAAAAATCGTGGGTATTTCTCCTACCGAATATCGGAAAACAGTTAATTAATAATTTTTAACATCCATGCACGATTTGTCCTAACTATTATCGTATTCATCATAGTCAATTTGTCGATATCATCCTAATTTTACAATTGGAGTTTGGAAATAATCCATTATGTAAGAACTCCACACGGCAATAGTTTAAATGCCATTTATAAATTGTAAAAAATAATAGATTAGAATAGATATGAATGGAGTAGTAGAAAAATTAGATTTTGAAACCTATATCTCATCTTTCAGAAAACATTTATTTCATTTGTTCAGAGAAGAATTTGATTATGGAGCAATCAGCTTGAAGCGTGATTTCCCTGCGGAATTTTTGTCTGAGATAATGAAGAAAAAGCCTTTGGCAGTAGCTATCCCAGAATTGCATGGTGGTAGAGGAGTTTCTGTGAAAGAATGTTTAGGTGTTCTTTCTGCAGCATCTTATGAATCATTGGCTTTATCCTTAATGTTTGGGATAAATATAGCTTTGTTTTTGGAGCCATTAGCGAAATACGGCAATTTCTCAGTACAGGAAAGAGTTTTTAAAGAGTTCATGGAAAACAATGCCATGGGTGGTTTGATGATTACGGAGAAAGCGTATGGAAGTGATGCCCTAAATATGAAGACAGGCTATGAGCAAATTGGAGATAGCTATAAAATAAAGGGAGAAAAACACTGGCAGGGGCTTAGTGGAGCAGCCGATTTCTGGCTTGTAACCGCAAGAAAATATACACCGACAGGTGAACTGACCAGAGATATAGATTTCTTTGTAACAGAAAACAAAAAATCTGATCAGCATATCCCTATGGTTGAACGCTATAACAACTTAGGACTGTATGCCATTCCTTATGGTATCAATCCAATAGATGTTGTCGTTCCGGGTGATCAAAAATTAAATCCTGAAAGTACCGGGATAAAACTGATGTTGGACATGCTTCACAGGAGTAGGCTACAATTTCCAGGTATGGGTCTAGGTTTTATTAAAAGGCTAATGGATGAATCACTGCAACATTGTCAAACCAGAATAGTAGGGGGTAATCCGTTGATTAACATTGATTCTGTAAAATACCAATTAGCAAGAATTCAAGCGGCATTCACCATTTGTTCAGGTATGTGTGCGTACAGTGTTGAATCAAGTGGTATTGAGCATGATGTTTCTGGATTAAGCATTGAAGCAAATACCCTTAAAGCATTGGTTACGGATTTAATGCAAGAATCTGCACAAATTAGTCTTCAACTTGCTGGAGCAAACGGCTATAGATTGGATCATATTGCCGGAAGATCTGTGGTAGATAGTAGGCCATTCCAAATTTTTGAAGGCTCTAATGAAATGCTTTATTCTCAGATTGCTGAAGGGGTATTAAAGCTGATGCGAAAAGCGAAAGAATCAAATTTATATGAGTTCTTAAAAGGTTACAACAATGCTAATTTAAGTACTCCATATTTCCAAAATCAATTGAATTTTAGTTTAGAAACTGGTCTAAACCAGAGAGATATGGTTACTTTAGGAAGAATGATCGCTCGTGTTATCAGCTTCCAGTTTGTTCTGCAAATGAATGGATTTAACTCAGAGCTAGTGGAAATTACACGTCAACATATTTTAATGGACTTAATGATGTTCCAAGGTCAGTTTGCAAGCCGAAATATTGCGAACCCTCTTGTAGAATATAATGACAATTCAGATTGGATGAGTTTCTTATCTTAAAGATTGGTTCTTATATAAAATAACAAAGAAGGCTATTAAAATTTTAATAGCCTTCTTTGTTAATGTACCTTTTCATATTTGGAATGTAATTTCCAAAAATTTTCGATTTCATTCAATTGGAATTTTTTCTCTTTCCAATCATTCAAAATTAATTTGATCTCTTTTCCATCGACCTGGAAACGCCCGAAAAATATTTCATTCAAATCCATGTAAAAACCAATGTTATCTTGAAGGGTATGAAGAATTTCGACTTTTACTTTTTCAAAAAATAAAATCGAAGATTCCTCAAAATTAAAATCAATAGGATTAGGGATCAATGAATTGTTTTCAATAGCTAATAAATTAGCATTATAAATGTTGGGCATATAAAATGTGGGGAAATCATTGATTTCAAAATTCTCGGGATTTTCTTGGATATAGGATTTGCTTAAGAATGGAACCTCTAATAAATTTTTGATGTTAACCTTTTCCGAACCTTCTTTAAAATAGTCTTCGAAATTCAATATTTCATTTACTGTAAGTTTTTTTTCTAGTAAACTAGAAATGGGAATGCCAAAATATTTAGCCATTTGAAGTATAACAGAAATCTTTGGCTCAGCACGAAATTCTTCGTATGATGAAATATTTCCTCTAGTAAGGTTAAATAGGTCTGCAAATGCTTGTTGGCTTAAACCTTTGACCGTTCTGAGTTTTTTAATATTTGATCCAATTTGCGTCATTACTAAAAATTTTTTGTCTTAAAATGCAAAAATAATTTGCAAAAATTGTTTGCAATAATTATTTTTATGCAAACATTATTAGCAAATATATAAAATTATTAGCCAATGCCATTTGCAAAAGTTGAAAAATACTTATCCGATGTTGGATATAGGGTTGTAACCAGAAATAGAAAGGAGGGATTTTTCATCGTCGAAAGCGAAGATGAAGGAATCCGAAACCTCATTATTGGTGTTACTCCGCCGATTATAATTTTCGAACAATTTCTATTTTCTCTCCATAAAGACAACATGGAAATTTTCAAAACTCTATTAATAAAAAACAGAGATATTATTCATGGAGGATTTGCTTTAACTGAAGATGGTAAGAATGTTCTATTTCGATATACGCTTCAAGTTCATAATCTGGATCAGAATGAATTCGGGGCAGCATTAAATTCACTTTCTTTTTTGTTGAGTGAATATTATGAACAAATTATTCAATTTTCAAACCAAAAGTAATCATGAATATTTTTAAAAGATTATTAAAAATTGGACAAGCAGAAATCCATGCATTAGTAGAAAAAATGGAAGATCCAATTTCTTTAACAGAGCAGGGGATTGAAGATATGAAGGCACAACTTTCAGAAACCAAAGAAGCCTACATAATTGCGAAAGCATTGGTCATTAAAAGTGAAAATGCTATCAAGGATAAACAGCTAGGGGCTCAAGACTATGAAAGAAAAGCCCATTTGATTTTAAATAAGGTTAAAACTAATGAATTGTCGATTGAGAGAGCTGAGAAATTAGCACTTGAAGCATTGGAACTAAAAAGCAATTTGTTACTTGAAGTTAATTCAATCGAAAATGAAGTGTTAATTCACAAGGAATTGGTTGATGAAATTAACAATAAAATTGAAGTGTTGAAATTTAATATCACTAATTGGGAAAAAGAATTGACATCTTTAAAAGCCAAAAGTAGAATTATTTCTGCCTCTGAGTTTGCTAACCGTCAGATCGCCAATATTGACTCGAACAGTACAATTGATATGCTAAAAAAAATGAAAGCAAAAATTGAAGATGAAAATGCTGTAAATGAAGCTTTGAATCAAATTGTTCAAGATAAAATAGATAAAGATATTGATTTAGCTCTAAAAGAAGATAGTAATTCAAAAACCGAATTATTGGAACTAAAAAAAAGATTGGGGTTAGAATAAGCACCATCAATAAAACTATTAAAACCAATTACTAATGACTGAAATTATTAACCTTTTGTTCAATCCCTTGCCAAATGCAATTATGACAGTGTTAACAGGTCTATCATTGCTTTATTGGTTGTTCACAATGCTGATGGGTGATGGGTTTGATTTTGGACCGGATGCTGATATCCAGATCGAAGGGGCCGATATCCAAGATGTAGAACTAAATGTCGATCAAGAATTGGACTCTGAAATAAGTCATGAACCTTCTTTTTTTTCGAAAGCGATGGAGTTTATTTACATAGGTAAAGCCCCGTTAATGGTAATTGTTACCATGTTCAAATTTATCAGTTGGATTTTAACTATAGTTTCCTCAATAATCCTCAACTTAACAGCTTACGGTTGGAAATCAGTTTTAATATTGGTTCCAATATTTATCCTTAGTTTTTTATTGCTTCATTTTGTCGCAAAGCCAGTAGTCAAACTGTATAAAAATGTTGGATATATGGGAGAGGAAGCTAGAGAATTTATTGGTCGCGAAGGAAAGATGAGGTCATCTATTCAAGGGGATCAATTGGGATCGGTAGAAATAATCATACAATCTGATGTATTAAGATTAAATGTAAAAAGCCTAAATGGCGAGCCTTTAAATTACGGAGATGATGTATTGATCATTAACGAAGATGCTGGCAAGAAATTCTATATCGTACAAAAGGATATTAATCTAAATAATATTTAACCTAATTTTTAAAATTATATTTTATGAGCAAGACGTTGTTATTTGTAGATGGCATAACAGGAGTAGTGTTAATTGCTATTGGAGCCATTGTTTTTATAATCTTCGCATTTTTTGTGATACTCAGTATGTTTTACAAGAAAATTCCTCAGGGAAAAGCGATTGTAAGATCTGGTGTAGGAGGTACAAAGGTTGCCTTCAATAAAGGAATGTATGTAATTCCGGTATTCCATAAAATGGAAATTATGGATATATCCGTTAAGAAAATTGAAATCAATAGAATGCAGGGAGATGGGTTGATCTGTAAGGACAATATCCGTGCGGATATAAAAGTAGCATTCTTCGTCAGGGTAAATAAGTCTGTGGATGATGTTATCAATGTTGCTCAGAATTTGGGCTGTGACAGAGCTTCTGATCCAGAAACTTTGAAAAGCATCTTCGAAGCTAAATTTTCTGAAGCATTGAAAACCGTAGGCAAGAAATTTGATTTTACCGAATTATATGAGGCTCGTCGTGAATTCAGAGATGAAATCTTGAATATTATCGGAACAGATTTAAATGGATATATCTTGGATGATTGTGCTATTGATTATCTCGAACAGACCGAACTGAAGTTCTTAAGTACTGAGAACATTTTAGATTCCGAAGGGATCAAGAAGATTACAGAATTGACAGCTAGGCAAAACATGAATGCTAACTTAATTCGTAGAGAAGAAGAGAAAGTTATCAAAAAGCAGGATGTTGAGGCTAGAGAAGCAATTTTGGAATTAGAAAGACAATTAGCTGAGAAGGAAGAGAAACAGCGTCGCGAAGTCGACAATATCAAAGCTCGGGAAGAGGCTGAAATTGTAAAGGTTCGTGAAGAAGAGCGTTTGAAGTCAGAAACGGTTAGGATTTCAACTGAAGAAGCTTTGGCTATTCAAGAAGAGAACAAGTTAAGACAAATCATTATTGCAGAAAAGAGCAAATTACGTACTGATGCGGTTGAAACTGAAAGAGTGGAGAAAGATCGTGCTTTGGAAGCTACTGAAAGGGAGCGTATTGTTGCATTGGCACAAATTGACAAGCAACGTTCTATAGAAACCGAACAGAAGAGCATTCAGGGAGTTATAAAGGAAAGAGTTCAATTGGAGAAAGGGGTTATTGAAGAGCAACAGGCGGTTAAAGATATTGAAGTGTTTCGTGATGTGGAGAGAAAGAAACAGGCAGGAGTTATAGCTGCATCTCAAGAGGCAGAGGAGCGTTTAATTGCTACCGTGAAAGCTGCTGAAGCTGCCAAAATTGCGGCTGAACAAGAAGCTGAGAAAAAAGTTATTGATGCCGAAGCGGCACGTAAAATTGCAGAGAAGAAAGCACAAGAGTTATTGATAGATGCTGAAGCGAAAAAAGAGGCTTCATCAAAAGAAGCTGAAGCAAGAAAAATCATTGCCGAAGCTCAAGCGAAGGAAGAAGCTGCAATTGGATTGTCGGAAGCTGAAGTAATGGTAGCAAAAGCAGAAGCACAAGAAATTCAAGGAACCAAAGAAGCTTCTGTTATCGAGAAAAAAGCAGAAGCATTACGTAAAGAAGGATTAGCTGAGGCTGAAGTGGTTCGTGAAAAAGCACTAGCTGAAGCAAAAGGAATCGAAGAAAAAGCTGCGGCAATGAAGCAACTGGATAGTGTGGGCAAAGAACACGAAGAATTCAAATTGCACTTACAGAAAGAACGCGATATTGATCTAGCTCAAATTAATATCCAAAAAGATATTGCAAATGCTCAATCAGCTGTATTGGCCGAAGCCCTGAAATCTGCTAAAATTGATATCGTAGGGGGAGAAACTATGTTCTTTGAGAATATTGTGCGTCAAGTTTCTAATGCTAAAGGTTTTGACCATTTGATAAATAATTCAACACATGCAACCGATATTAAGAATTCCCTGATTGGTGAAGATGGGAATGGAGATTTAGGGGAGAAAATAAAATCCTTAGCAGACAAATATGGTGTTTCATCAAATGATATTAAGAACTTAACGATTTCTGCAGCACTAGTTAAACTACAAAATGCAGCTACAGCAAAGGAAGATGTTGAAGATTCTAATTTTATCAATTCATTATTTGGAATGGCAAAAAATCTAGGAATTTCTAACAAGAAAATCAATTTATAGCTCAGTTTATTGACGGATGGTAGAGAATAATGAAACTTTAGACGCTGGAGCGTACGAAATTATTAAAAAGCGTTTATCAACGCAGAAGGAAACCCTTACGAGGAAACTGAATGAACTCAATAATGCCCGTAAAGAAGTTTTCAATTCTACAAATTTCGTGCTTAAAGCGAACCAAAGGATTACAACTGAAAATAATTGCGTTGCCAGAGGTATTCATGCTTTAGACAATATCTGTATTTTTGGGTATAATGTTCACTTTGGATTAAGGACAGAGATAAAATTAGAAGATGTATTCAGTATCTATCAATATGAAGATGGTCAGTTTATTCCTCAACCATTAAATCTAATTGAAGATCCGAATTTCTTGAATGATTATCAAAATCTTTATAAGTATTATCGAGATTCTATCTTTTCAAAATTCCGGAGAACAGAGAACTATATTTATTTTATTTTTCAAACCAGCAAAAATCCTGAAGATCTTAAAGCTTTCAAATGGTTGATAAAGGATGGAAAGCTGATTTATGAAAATGATCGCAGTATTCATGAAGTCAAAACACCGATTCAATTTGAGTTTGATTGGATAAAAACTAACCTGGAAGACAGGAGGCTTGGTAAATTTCCACATATCTCTATTCTAGACAAGGTTTTTATTGAAGCATTGCATGGTGATATTACTTTTAAAATCGAAGATAATACGGATTCAGGCAAAGGAATATATTCAGAGAAAGTTTTTAATACTGATCAGCAATTAGATGATGCAGAGTACTATTATGCCGATTTAGGAAATCTAATAGCCATTAGAATAAAACCCTATCAAGAGGATTTTAGAGCTTACATATTCAACCTGCGGACCAAAGAAGTCGTAAATATTAAATCCTTAAATAATTCAGTTGTTCTACTTCCGGATAATCAAGGAGTAATTTTTTCAAACGGATATTACCTTCAAAATGGTTCTTATAAAATATTTGACAGTTTATTGGAAAATGTAACTTTTCTCAAAAAAGTTGCATCTCCTAATGGGGAGGATTATCTATATGTTTATTGTCATGTAGAGTCTAATACCTATATTTTAATGTCTTATAATATCATTCAACAAGTTGTTGAAACTCCGATAATTTGTAATGGATTTACAATATTCAAAAATGGAGATTTAATTTATTTTAGGACAGAGGCTGAAGCTACTAGACATCATCAGGTGCAAATTTGGGATACTCCCTATGCTACTGTTTTTGAGGAAAAGGAAGAAAAACAGGATGATCCCATCTATAAAGTTGGGAATAGACAAATCGTTCAAGCAATGGCTGAATCTCAAGAGGTTATCCAATTAATCAATAAGGAGGATAGCTACGAAGGATTGTATGAAGACATTCAAAAGAAGGCCAGGTCAATAATAGATAGTTATTTCTGGATAAGTAATCCTGAACTCAATAATTTAGGTGAATCGCTGCAACAAATTGAAGAAATTGCCAATTCTGCTATAGATGAGTTCGTTAAAGTCCAATCTCAAAGGAAGTTTGCGGTAGAACAGGTTGAACATTCAAATAAGAAACTAGTCAACCTCAATTTTCAGATTAACAGTACCCAAATTGAAAATTTAGACCAATTAGTGCATCAACTTGCTGATGCTAGAAGTTTGCAAGGGGAAGTCATTGATCTGAAAAATGTTAGGTATGTTAATGTTGATTCGGTCGATAAGCTTTTGGAAGAGCTAAAAAATATAACAGCCAATCTTTCGGACAAAACAATCGAATATCTACTGAAGGATGAAGCTTTAAATATTTATGAACAAAAGGTTCTTGAACAAAAAGAAAGCGTTGAAAAAATTGAAAAAGTTTTCGATTCCAAAGTAATTGAGGAAAGAAATATAGAAATTTCTGCAGAGCTGGAGTTGCTGATTGATATTTTAAATAGTTTAAAAATCAATGACTCTACTCAGACAACGAAGATTGTCGAAAAGATTTCATTGATTTTCTCTTCATTGAATGAAGTTAAAGCTCAATTGACCAGAAAATTAGACTCTTTAAAGAGTACTGAAGCAGTAGCAGAATTTTCCGCACAATTAAGGTTGTTGGAACAGTCTGTGACTAATTTTTTAGAACTTTCAACAACAGAAGAAAAAGTAGATGAATATTATACCAAGATTATTGTTCAGTTAGAAGAGATTGAAAGTAAATTTTCGGATTTTACAGATTTTGTACTGAAGATTTCTGAAAAGAGAGATGAAATAATCAAAGCATTCAACTCAAGAAGAGAGCAAATAATAGAGCAGGTCAACAAACGTTCAGCTTCTTTAGAGCAAATAGGGTTGAGGGTATTGAAAAATATCGAGAATAAAGCTGGAACCTTTAAATCTAGAGAAGAAATACTAAGCTTTTATGCTTCAGACCTAATGATAGATAAAATCCGACAGCTGGTTACTCAGCTGAGAGAAATTTCAGATGTGTCTAAAGCAGAAAACCTAGAGAATTTGCTGAAAAAATCTCAAGAAGATGCGCTAAGAGTTCTGAGGGATAAAAGTGAATTGTTTGTAGATGGTGAAAATGTTATTTCTTTAGGCAAACATAAATTTTCGGTAAATAAACAGGCGTTGAACCTTACTTTGGTAAGAAGGAATAACGAATTATTCTTCCATCTCACTGGAACAAGCTTTTATCAAAAGGTAAAGTCAGAAGAATTATTGAACTACCAAGATATATGGGAACAAGAACTTGTTTCAGAAAACAAGGAGGTTTATAGAAGCGAATATTTAGCTTATAAGACTTTATTGGAAGCAGAGAATCTTGATTTTAATGCTGAATCCTTTATTAATCAAACGGCAGAAAAAAACTATTCCGAGAATTATGTGAAAGGAGTACATAATTATGATGCACTACTGATATTTGAAGATTTAAAGCAGGTTCATGATAAATTGGAACTTTTGAGGTATGATTCCAATTTAAGAGCTACAGCGCAATTATTTTGGCATAGCCTGCAATCCAATGAACAAAAGAGGCTTTCTTCTATGATTCAGACAATGTCATCCGTGTTGAAATTTTTCCCAACTTCACAAGAATATAAATCTGTTGTCAAAGAAATTGAAAATTCTCTCGTCAAGTGGATACCTACAGTACCTTTAGACAATTTTAATACGAATGATGCCGCTAATTATCTATTTCAAACTTTTATAAAATTCAATAAGTTCACCATAAGTGAAAATGCTGATCACTTAAAACAAGAGTTTATCAGATTTTTGGAAAGTAAAAAGGCAACTCAAGAGTTTGAAAAAAATATCAATGAAGAACTATTTAATTGGATTGATAGATTTTACTTAATCACCAATTGGATTAAAGCCTTCATTGAGGAAACACAGCAAAAAGGTTTATATGAAAGAGTAGTAGAGGAAACAGCAACTTTGTTATTGTTTCCTGAGAATAAATACGAAATTTCGTTTGGAAAAGACCTGCTTGATGTACAGGGCTTAAAAGGAAACCATCCTGTTTTAAAACAAGGTCATTTGCAAATTGGGTATCATGATTTTATGAAAAAAATGAATGACTTTGTTGAAAATAAGGTTCCAAATTTTAATTCATTTAATATGATAAAAGATTCGATTATCAAGAATTATAACAAAGAGTTAAAAGTAAATGAGCTAGAACCTAAGGTCTTAACATCATTTGTTCGAAATAAACTGATTAATGAAGTATACTTTCCTTTGATTGGTCGAAATCTGTCAAAACAAATCGGTGAAGCTGGAGATAATAAGAGAACTGCTAGAATGGGCATGCTATTGTTAATTTCTCCACCAGGATATGGTAAAACTACCTTAATGGAATATCTGGCAAAGATTGTTGGATTTCATTTTGTGAAAGTAAATGGCCCTACAATAGGACATTCGATTACATCGATCGATCCGATAGAAGCAAAAACCTCAGGAGCAAGAGAAGAACTGAAAAAAATAAATTTAGCATTTGAAATGGCAGATAATGTGATGTTATATCTGGATGATATTCAACATCTATCCGCTGAGTTTCTTCAGAAATTTATCTCCTTGGCAGATGGACAAAGAAAGATAGATGGAATCTTCGACGGAGAAAGCAAAACATATGATCTGCGTGGCAAACGTTTTTGTGTCGTAATGGCCGGAAACCCGTATACTGAAAGTGGTTCGAAATTTCAAATTCCAGATATGCTTGCCAATAGAGCAGATGTTTACAATCTAGGTGATGTCATTGGAGACACCGAGGATTTATTCAATTTAAGTCTTATCGAAAATGCAGCTATTGAAAACAAATATCTAGAGGTTATAGCTAGCAAATCCTATGATGATTTTTATGCATTAATAGATTATGTGATTTCTGGTAAAGATCAGTTGCCAGATTTAGAAGGGAATTATCAGAAACAAGATATTGACGCCTTTATTGCTGTGATCAATCATGTTTTGAAAATAAGGGATATTGTGGTCAAGGTAAATCAGAACTATATAATGAGTGCTGCTATGCAAGATAGTTATCGTTCAGAACCACCTTTTAAATTACAAGGATCTTATAGAAATATGAATAAGCTCGTAGCCCAAGTTATTCCAATCATGAATAAAAATGAGATTTCCCAATTGATTCTAACACATTACGAAAGCGAGTCACAAACATTGACCGCTGATACTGAAAGTAATTTGTTGAAATTAAAAGAACTCGCTGGACTTATAAATGAAGAAGAATCAAAAAGGTGGAATGACATAAAAGAAATCTTCAAAAAGAACAATAAGCACAATGGAGTAAGCAAAGATAATGCAATGTATACTCAACTTTTGGACTTCAATGATAATTTAGAAGGTATTATTAAAGCTATTAAAAACCTTAAAATGAATTAAATTTCAAATTATAATAAGACAAATTGAATGGGCAAAATCTATTGAGGTTGCCCATTTCTTTTTGGAATTTGATGCCTGTCCTTAAAAGATTGTTTTAAATTTGGTATAAGATTTATCTAAATAAATCTTTAATTTTTATTTCGGTCACATGGATAAAGCTATAAGTAACAAAGGAGAAGGTTCCGACACTCCAAAATCAAAACTTGATATTTTTTATAAGGTCGACATAGTGGTTATTGGAGCTGGTCAAGCTGGTTTGTCAGCTGCCTACTATCTTAAGAAAGAAGGAATTGAACCTGGAAAAGGGTTTGTAGTACTTGATGATGAAATCGGAGCAGGAGGAGCGTGGCAACATCGTTGGAATTCACTAACACTCAGCAATGTTAACGGAATTAATGATCTTCCGGGAATGGGGTTTTCTGAAGCGGTAAATAAAGATGATAAAAAACTTCAAGCAAATGTAGCCTTGCCTCAGTACTATGAAAAATATGAGAAAACATTTGAATTGCCTGTTATTCGACCAATTCGCGTCCAGGAAGTGACTGAAAAAAATGGAAGATTTTTGATTAAAACTAATGATGTCCAATTTTCTGCCCGTGGAATTATTAATGCTACCGGAACGTGGAAGACCCCTCATTGTCCAAAATATCCCGGTTGGGAAAAATTTAAAGGGAGACAATTGCATACAGGTCAATATATAAATGCAGAAGAGTTTATTGGTAAGCATGTAATTATCGTTGGAGGTGGAATTTCAGCTGTTCAGTTGTTAGGTGAAATTTCAAAAGTTACAAAGACAACGTGGGTAACTAGGCGACCTCCTGATTTTCGGAATTATGAATTTAATCCTGACTTAGGACGTGAAGCTGTAGCCATGGTCGAGGAAAGAGTAAGAGAAGGACTGCCTCCAAAATCTGTGGTTTCTGTAACGGGATTGCCCATAACACCAGCAATTCAAGATATGTTGACCAATGGGGTGTTGGATAGAAAGCCAATGTTTCAAGAAATAACCGAAACAGGCGTCAAATGGGAAGATGGTACCGAAATAGAGGCAGACGTGATTTTTTGGAATACCGGTTTTAGACATTCATTAGACCATCTTAAATCATTGGATTTAGTGAATGATCTTGAAGGAATAGAGATGTCAGGGAAGTTGGCCACTCAGGTAAAAAAGGACCCCAGAATCCATTTGACCGGGTATGGTCCATCAGCGTCCACAATCGGTGCCAACAGGGCAGGAAGAGTCGCAGCTAGAGAGTTGATCGAAACCTTAAACTTATTGAAATAACCTAATAGTAGTGAAAGTTTTAATTTTTTTAATGCATTATATCAGACTGAAATTTTAAGTTGCATATTTGTTTTTAAGTTTACATTTGCTAAATTGGATTAGCGAAACCTAAAACACTCTAAAATTTAATAAACTCAAATATGATCAAACATTGTTTTTCCAAGATTTATCTTCTGCTTATTTTGGTAGTAGTGATAAGTTCTTGCCAACAAAAACGTCCCGGAAAACCGAGGGTTCTTGTCTTCAGTAAAACTGCCGGTTTTCACCACAATTCCATAAATCAAGGGAATGCGGCAATTCAAAAATTAGGTCTTGAAAATAATTTTGATGTAGATACCACTTCAAATGCCGATAGGTTTGTTGAAGATTCTCTAAAAAATTATTCTGCGGTGATATTCTTAAATACTTTTGGTGATGTTTTAAACAATTATCAAGAAGCAGACTTTGAAAGATATATTCAAGCTGGAGGAGGTTATGTAGGAATTCATTCAGCAGCTGATTCAGAAGTTGATTGGGGCTGGTATAATCGATTGGTAGGTGGATATTTTGGATCAGAACCTGTATTGAAAAAGGCAACTTTATCAATTTCTGATAAATCTCACCCTGCTACAAAAGGTATGGACGATACATGGGAAATCACCGACGAATGGTACACCTTTAAAAAATTATATGAACCAGTGAAGGTTTTAATGACGGTTGACAAATCTGTGTTCAATAGTACAGAGGTTGAGAAAACTCCTGTTGCTTGGTACCATGATTATGATGGCGGCAGATCTTTTTACACTAGTCTCGGACATGAAGAAGGAATTTATTCAGATCCTAAATTCTTGAAGCATTTGTTGGGCGGTATAGAATATGCCATTGGAAAAAATTATGTTTCAGATTATAAAAAAGCAACTACTAAGCAAGTTCCTGCAGCTGATCAGTTTAAAAAAGTAACAATGGTTGAGGGAGAATTCTTTGAGCCAACTGAAATGGCAATCCTACCTAATTTAGATATCTTGGTTGCTCAACGTCGTGGTGAATTATTGCTTTTTAATAAAGCTACAAATTCAGTATCACAAGTAGGATTATTGGATGTATACCATAAAACAGAAGTCCCAAATGTAAATGCAGAAGAAGGGTTTATGGGATTGACGATAGATCCAGATTTTGAAAAAAATAATTACATCTATGCTTTTTATAGTCCAAAAGATACTTCCGTAAACAGATTGTCAAGGTTTGTTTTCAAAGACAATAAATTGGATATGGCATCTGAAAAAGTAGTTTTACAATTTTATTCTCAACGTGATATCTGCTGCCATACTGGTGGTTCCTTAGCCTTTGGAAAAGATAGAACCTTATTTTTATCGACAGGTGATAATTCAACACCATTTGATGAACCAAATCAAAAATACGTAAGCAATGGTTTTTCACCAAGGGACTCTAGAGAAGGCCATGAGCAATATGATGTGCAGAGATCTTCTGGAAATACAAATGACTTGAGAGGAAAGATTTTGAGGATTACTGTGAAGGAAGATGGTACATACGATATCCCGGCAGGAAACTTATTTGCGAAAGGTGAACCTAATACAAAACCAGAGATCTATGTAATGGGTAACAGAAATCCTTATAGAATCTCAATCGACAAGAAAAATGGTTTCTTATATTGGGGTGAAGTAGGTCCGGATGCCAGCAATGATTCAACAGGTCGTGGCCCTCGTGGGTATGATGAAGTCAATCAAGCTCGCAAGGCAGGGTTTTTCGGATGGCCGTATTTTGTAGGAAATAATTATGCATACAATGCCTACAATTATGAAACTGGTGAAAGTGGTGCAGCATATGATCCCAAAAAGCCAATCAACGACTCGAGGAATAATACTGGTAAGAAAGAACTTCCAGAGGCAATGCCTGCATTTATTTGGTATCCTTATGGTGAATCTGTTGATTTCCCGCAAGTAGGATCCGGAGGTAGAAATGCAATGGCAGGCCCAATTTATTACACCGATTTATTTCCAAAGGAAACCCGTTATCCAGATTATTATGATGGAAAACTAATCGTTTATGATTGGATTCGCGGATGGATTAAAGCTGTAACAATGTTGCCAAACGGTGATTTTGATAAAATGGAGCCATTTATGGCAGGCACTAAATTTAATAGTCCTATTGATATGGAGGTTGGTCCTGATGGTAAAATATATGTTTTAGAATATGGTAGCGGTTGGTTCAGCAAAAACCCTGACGCTGCAATTTCTAGAATTGATTATAATCCAAATACTGCTGGTGATTCCAGCGCAAAAACTGGAGAACATGCTACAGGAGCTGCTGGTCCAATAGGTCACCAACAAGGAACTAAACCTAAAGGAGAAAGCTTAATTGAGGCATCTGACTGTAAATCTTGTCATGCCTTGGATAAAAAATCCGTAGGCCCATCTTATAAACAAGTTGCTGAACATTATAAAGACAATAAAGACGCCCAAAAGATTCTTATGGATAAAATTAAGAATGGTGGTAGTGGCGTATGGGGAGAAGTAGCAATGGCAGCTCACCCGAATATTAAAGATGAAGATTTAAGTGAAATGGTCAAATGGATCCTATCACAAAAATAAATTTTAAATAAAGGGAATTTTTAGGCGTGACTTTAAAAGGTCGCGCCTTTTTTAATTTAATACCTACCTTAAAATTTGTTTTCTAAACTCACAGTTATTTTTATTCTATTTATTAAATCCTATTTCTAAATAGATTCTTCTTTAACACTAAAATAGCTTAAGGAGAAACTTTTTTTAACTACCCAATTTTATTATGATTAATTTTTATTGAAATGAAAAATAATTTTAGAACTTATTAGCAATATTAAGGTATTACTTAATAAAATAAGATGTTATAACATGATATATAATTATCTTGCAGGCTTATTAATCTACCAGATAACATATGACTACCTCAATGGTCCCAGATAATGAATTAGAACGTTTAAATATACTTTATTCGTTTGGATTGATCGGACTAGGTAAAATGCCAGAGCTTGATGTATTTGCTGAAATAGCCTGCCGTATTACTGAATGCCCTACATCCATAATAGCCATTATGGAGAAAGATAGCCAAAGAATTCAAAGTTGTATAGGGATCGACCTCGATATGGTAGACCGTAAAAATACAGTCTGTCAATACACTTTAATGGGTAGCAATCCATTGATGATAGAAGATACTTTTGAGGATCCTAGAACTTCATCAAACCCTTTGATCCAAGCAGGTCATATTAGGTTTTATGCCGGGGTTCCGCTATTAGATGACAGAGGTTATGCTTTAGGAACTTTATGTGTTGTCGATTACCATACCAATATACTAACAGATACTCAGCTGACAGAATTAGAAAAATTAGCACAAGCGGTAGTTGCAGTTTTATTGGCAAAAAGAAAACAAATTCAAGCTAGTTATTTTAAGGAAATCCTTTCTGTTACCCAGAATATGATCTGTGTATTAAATGAAGATTTCTCGATAAAAGAAATAAGTCCAGCATTTGCAGATTCCTTTGATAAACCCGTAAAGGATTTATTGGAAGAAGATTTTTTTGAATTACTTAATATTACAGATCAGCAACTTTTAACAAAACTAAAATCTGTTAAAACAAATGCTGATGAAGTACAGGTGAAAACAGTTTCAATATTAAATGATGATAATAAAATCATTATTGATTGGCACCTAAAACACAATAAAGAAAACAAGGAAATCTTTGCATTCGGTAGAAATATAACCAAAGAAAATGCTGAAAAAATAAAATTAGAAATCTCAGAACGTAAATTCAGAAATTTTTTCGAAAATGGAATTGGCTTAATGAGTATGCATGATCTTGATGGAAATATTCTAGAAGTCAATGAAAAGGGGCGAAAGGCATTAGGATATGATCTGGCAGAAGTAACTGGGCTCAATCTAAGAGACCTTGTTCCGGAAGTAAAACAATACCAAATAAATCCTTACCTAGAAAGAATAGAAACACTAGGTGAAGACAGCGGTATGATGGTCATGAAGCATAAGAACGGAGAGTGGATCTATTGGCTCTACAATAATATGCTAGAGAAAGATCCACAAGGAAGGCAATATGTGGTAAGTACAGCCTTAAATCTTACTGAACGTATTGAGCTAGAAAAAGATTTGTTGACAACAAAGCAAATATTGGAACAAACGAGTGCTGTTGCACAAGTAGGGGGATGGGAAGCAGATTTGGCAAATAATAAAATATTCTGGTCTGGTTCTACAAGAAATATTCATGGAGTCAGTAAAGACTTTATTCCTACGATGGAAAATGTTTTTTCATTCTTTGATCCAGTGGACAGTGAATTTTTAGCTCAATCCTTCCAAAATGCTGTGAATACAGGTGAACCATATGATTTTGAACTAAAACTTCATAAACCTAATAACGAAAATATTTGGGTCCGTATTAAAGGAATTCCAGAATTTATAGATGGTAAATGTGACCGAGTATTTGGAATTATTCAAGATATAGATCAGAGTAAAAATCTATACTTGGATTTAGGAATGCAAGAAGCAATGCTTCAAACATTTGTAAACCATGTGCCAGCCTCAGTAGCAATGTTTGGTAACGATATGAATGTCTTAGCACTTAGCCAGCAATGGAAAGATGAATTCAATCAACATAATATTTCAGACAAAAAACATCTGTATGATTTATTTCCAGAGGTTCCTGCTTACAGAAAAGAAATATATAGTAAGGCATTGGAAGGAATCCCTTATAAAAATACAAATGAGATAATTCATATTAAAGGAAAACAAGATCAAAACTACCATTGGGAAGTACGCCCTTGGAGGGTTTCTGATGAATCTGTAGGCGGTTTTATTATTTTTTTCCAAAATATTACAGATCAAGTTCTTAAGAATGAAGAATTAAAGAACGCTAAGAAACTTGCCGATTTAGCCAGCAAAGCAAAATCTGAGTTCTTGGCAAATATGAGTCATGAAATTCGAACCCCTTTAAACGGCGTGATTGGCTTCTCAGACTTATTACTTAAAACACCACTCAACGAACTTCAAAAACAGTATTTAAAGTACGTTAATGAATCAGGGAATAACCTATTGTCCATCATTAATGATATTTTGGATTTCTCTAAGATTGAATCTGGAAAATTAGAATTCCATATTGATCGTTACAACCTTTATGAAATTGTCAATCAAGTAATTCACGTAATACTTTATCAAGCTCAGAATAAAGGAATTGAGTTGCTTTTAAATATCGAACAGGGTATTCCTGCATTTATTTTTATTGATGAAACTAGAATTAAGCAAATCCTTATCAATCTTTTAGGTAATGCTGTCAAGTTTACTGAGTCTGGAGAAATAGAATTACGTGTAGCTCAAACCAAAAAAGATGACGAAAATTTAGGTTTGAAATTTTCAGTTCGAGATACAGGAATTGGAATCCCAGATGAAAAGCAACAAAAAATATTTGATGCCTTTATGCAAGAGGACAGTTCGGTTAGCAAGAAATTCGGAGGAACAGGATTAGGACTTACGATTTCCAATAATATTCTGAAATATATGGGAAGTGAACTAACCCTCAAAAGTACGGTAAGTGTAGGTTCAGAATTTTCATTTGAGATCGAAGTGCCTTATGAATTACCTTTTCATCCTGAGAACGACCTTGTAATTGACTCTGCATTAATTGTAGATGATAATTCTACGAATAGACTAATTATTGAGCACATGTTGGGATACAAAGGTGTAGAAACAACGTCTGCAAGCAATGGTTTTGAAGCTATTCAACTGTTGGCAACAGGAAAACGTTTTGATGCGATAATTATGGATTATAGAATGCCAATTCTTAATGGCTTGGAAACAATCGCTAAAATCAAAGAATTATTCCAGCAAAATGCTGAGCAATATCCAATTTTTGTCTTGAGTACCTCCTCAGAAGATCAACAATACATTAATTTATTTAGGCAAGAACCCAATTCATACTGTCTGCCAAAACCTATAATATCTGAAGAATTATACCGAATACTCAGCCAGCCAAATCTTGATGTTTCCATTCCAATTGAGGATAAAATCGAAGAGAATGATGATGAACAGCAAATATTTAATGAAGTATACGATGTTCTGATTGCAGATGATAATACAGTCAATATGGCATTAAATATTCGACTAACAGAAGAAATTCTCCCTAATTGTAGAATCATCAATGTTGAAAATGGTTTTCTTGCAGTTGAAGCTTGTAAGAAAAAGCAATTTGATCTTATTTTAATGGATATCCAAATGCCTGTGATGGATGGACTAGAAGCTACCAAAAAAATTAAATTAATGCCTGCTTTTCAAGAAATACCAATTATAGGGATTACGGCAGGAAATGTAGTGGGCGAAAGAGAAAGGTGTCTTCAAGCAGGCATAACAGAATTCCTAACCAAACCTGTCAAGGCGAAGGACTTTAAGGAAATTGTTCATAAATCTATTATCAAGTCAGTATTTAGTGTGAGTGTTGAAGAACCTGAAAAGCAACATATTGATTTCGATAAACTGGATGAAGCAACTGATTATGATGCAGATTTTAAAAAGGAGTTTGTAGGATTGATTATTCATGAACTTCAATTACAGGAAATGAGCATCAATCAAGTCATTGAAGAGCAAGACACGGATCTTTTAAAAAGAACTTTACACAAATTAAAGGGTACATCTAGCACTTCTGGACTTGTAGAGCTCAATCAATTGGTCCTTCAAATAGATAATGAATATTCAAATGAAATCCCAGTGTCGGAAAAATTGAAGGATCTATTAAATGAAATTGAAATTTTACTCAAATTATTAAACGAAATAAAGTAATATATAATGCTGGTTTTAATAGCTGAAGATGATGAACTAATACTCAAAACTATTGAGCATAAACTTAAAAAAGAAGGGTTTGAAGTTAGATTAACTCGAAATGGACAAGAGGCAATGGAACTGTTGAAATCAGAAAACTTTGATCTTCTAATTAGTGATATTATGATGCCATTTGCTTCCGGAATTGAAATCCTGGCTGAACTCAAAAATTTGCAGAAAAAAATGCCAGTATTGATGTTATCTAGCATGGGGCAAGAAGAAATAATATTAGAAGCATTTGATTTAGGTGCCGCTGATTTTATGGTCAAGCCATTCAGTCCAAATGAACTCATTATTAGGATCAATCGCTTGTTGAGAAAATAAAACATGGAAAGAATGTTGACTCTTCATGAATTGACATTAGGAATCCAACTTGTTTTGGTTCTTGTATTTTTGTTTATCCTAATATTATTGATTTACAGTTTTAAGAAATACAAAACAGAAGCAAATCGTCAGGTTTGGAAGGATAAAATAGACAAATATCTCATGGAGGTAATTGTTGAAGGTAAATCCAGTGATATTTCAATTTCTGAAGAATTAATTTCATTATGTAAAAGAGAAAGTTTCAGGAGATTCTTTCTAAGTCAATTAATTGGATCAGAAAGAAAATTTTCTGGAGCAGCTGCTATAGTCTTAAAATCTGTGTTCTATAATTATAATTTGGATAAAGAAGCATATGTACTTTTAAGAAGTAATCAATCTTATCTGATCGCTAGAGGCATACAAGCTCTAACCATTATGAATGTAATAGAGTCCCTCTCAGAAATCAAAACAAAGTTGAATCATCATAGTAATTTAGTAATTCGAGAAGTTCAATATTCATTGGTTCATTTCTTGGGTTTTGAAGGATTAGCTTTCTTGAATAATACGTCGATTTTGATATCAGATTGGCAGCAGCTTCGATTATTAAATTCAATTAAATCATTGCCAATTGGTTCAAATGAAAATATTAAATCGTGGCTGTATTCAGGAAATGTCAGCACAAAATTGTTTGCTCTAAAACTCATCCGAAAATTTCAGGTTTTTGAAATTCATGATGAATTGATAGCCTTCCTGGAAAATGTTATTATACAGGTTCAAACCGAGACTGTCAAAACACTATTTACCATTGAATCTGGTGAAACCACAAGTTTATTAGTTAATAATTTCCAAAAATTTGCAGAAAAAACTCAAATAGAAATTATTAAAGGATTAGGAAAAAATAGAGCGCTAGATCAAATAGACTTTTTGAAATCCCAATTAGAATATCACCCAATAAAACAGATAAAGGTCCACGCTG
The DNA here is from genome assembly GCF_002734235.1 of Sphingobacterium sp. 1.A.5. Taxonomy (NCBI): domain Bacteria; kingdom Pseudomonadati; phylum Bacteroidota; class Sphingobacteriia; order Sphingobacteriales; family Sphingobacteriaceae; genus Sphingobacterium; species Sphingobacterium sp. 1.A.5. The sequence continues at coordinate 35,983 of NZ_PEBA01000023.1, read as the reverse complement.
CAGAAGCACTGTCTTTACTCGGAGAAGAAAACTATTTAATCGGACTAAGCCGTAACTTGGATCATGCTGACCCAACTTTATTAGTTCTTAACCACGCACTGCAAACTAGGTTATGAACGAAGTAGTACTCAAAATATATGAAATAATTATCTGGCTTTATTTAATTTATTCGGCCGGAATATTTAGCGTATATAGTTGGATAGCTTTATTCTCCTATGGAGCTGTATTGCGGTACAAACATGGAAATATCTATACGGATTATTCCATTATTGCTTCCAACCCAAATGCTCCAAGTTTCAGTTTGATTGCTCCAGCATATAATGAGGGTAAAACGATAGTTGAGAATGTTAGGTCATTACTTTCCATTTATTATCACAAGTTAGAAATAATCATTGTGAATGATGGCTCTAAGGACGATACTATTGATCGTCTTATTGAGGCTTATCAGTTAGAGAAAGTTTCCTACATTATTCCAGGAAATCTTCCTACTAAAGAAGTCCGGAATGTTTATAAAAGTAAAAATCCCGCATTTAAAAAGCTTATAATAGTAGACAAGGTCAACGGCGGTAAAGCTGATGCACTCAATGTTGGTATCAACATTTCTAAGAGCGATTATATTGTTTGCATTGATGTAGATTGCATTATTGAACAGGATGCCATTCTGAAATTGGCCAAACCGTTTATGGAACAGACTGATAGACGCCTGATTGCATGTGGCGGAGCTATTCGTTTGGCCAATAACTGTAGAGTTGAAAATGGGAAAATAACAGAGGTCAATCTTCCAAAATCTTGGTTGGGAAGGAGCCAGGCTTTGGAATACATCAGAGCATTTGTTTTGGGCCGAATGGCATGGTCAAGGGCGAGCGGTTTGATACTGATTTCTGGAGCTTTTGGAGCTTTTGATAAAGAGATAGTATTAGAAGCAGGGGGATATGATCCCAAAACTGTAGGTGAGGATATGGAACTCGTAGTTAGAATGAGAAGGTATATGGTCGAGCATAAAATCCCTCACCGTGTTATAACCATTCCTGATCCATTATGTTGGACCGAGGTACCCGAAGATACCGAAATCTTGAAAAAACAAAGAAATCGATGGATGCGAGGTACAATGGAAACCCTCTGGAAACATAGAAAACTGATGTTTAACCCTAAATATGGAAAATTAGGAATGATCAGTTTGCCATATTGGTTTTTCTTTGAATTTTTAGGACCTCTAGTTGAATTTTCCGGTTATATAATCTTCTGGATTTTTGTTCTTTTGGGATTGTTAAACTGGCAGTTTTTCTTCGCCTTATTGGCATTGGTGTTATTTTCAAGTGTTTTGTATTCTACCTATGCTATTTGCGTTGATTTAGTGAGTCATCAGGTTTATACTAAACGTAAAGACTTAACCAAACTTATTATTACAGCTGTAATAGAACCTTTTTATTTCCATCCTATAGTTACTTGGGCAGGCATTAAAGGAATGAAAGATTATTTTGGTAAAAACCATGCCTGGGGGGATATGCAACGCAAAGGGTTTGACCAACAAACAGATGAAACATTCAAAGAAACTCTTATTAGAAGATGCAAATTATTATTAAATGAATTTAGCCCAATTGCTTCAATATATCTTATAATCTTATTTGTAATAAGTATAATTGAATGGTTTGTTTATAATCAAAATATTGATCAGTTTCAAGGTATAGGCTCCCTAATTGCTTTGGTATGCAATAACTTCTTATACGGCATAAGCTATCTACTATTATTCTTCCTTCTGTATTCGGTAGTATCAATAATTAATCAAGTTTTTGCAAAGTTCCTTGTTAGATTTTTAGCTGCTATATTTCTCATTCTTCAAATAGTCTTGGCGTTTTATTTTACAGAATCCCGAAATCTATTGGGAAATGATTTGTTTTATTATTCATGGGAAGAGTTGAATAATATTTTAAAGGCCAGTGGAGTTTTGAATTGGGTGAATATTCTCATACTATGTTTAGGGTTTTTTAGCATATACTATTTGATAAAAAAGTTTAGCTCAAAATATATAGGAAACATTAAAACTGCCGTATCATTTCTGACACTATCTTTATTAGCTGTAGTGTTTTTGTCGAGTTATGGAGAGCTGAAATTCGGCTCAAAAAACGATCTTTTAGAAACTGCGGAAAAAAGTAAGTTGGGATTTTTTATCTCTAGTAATCTAGAATCCTTAATAGATGATTATTCAGATAACCTTTTTGAAAATCAGACCAATATTTCCTTTGGTGGATTGTCTGATGAATATCCATTTCTATTCGAAAATAAAAGCAAGGATATATTAGGTCAATACTTTAATAAAAGCAACAAAGCACCAAATCTGGTGTTAATAATTGTTGAAGGGTTAGGAGATGCTTACAGTAACCCGAATGGATATATTGGAGATTTTACACCTTTTTTAAGTAATCTAAAGGATAGCTCTTTAGTTTGGGAAAATAATTTGAGTTCATCCGGTAGAACATTCGCCGTATTGCCTACAATATTGGGCTCTTTACCATTCGGAAATTCAGGTTTTTTAGAACTTCCTTCTTATCCAAATCATTTTAATTTAATCAATGTCTTAGCAAAAAATAATTTCAATACCGGATTTGTGTATGGCGGAAATGCTGATTTCGATTTTATGAAAAAATATTTGCAGAAAAGCGGTATTGATGAAATAATTGATCAAAGCTCATTTGGCAGCAATTATAGAAAATTGCCAAAAGTGAATGGTGAAAGTTGGGGATTTGAAGACCAAGTCGTAATGGATAAATTAATTGGATTATGCGGGTCTGATTCCAAACCTTATTTTAATATCGCCCTGACATTATCCAGCCACAATCCTTTTTTGATTAACGATGAAGCTAAATTTGCGGATCTTTTTGATAGAAGAGTCAAAACAATGAAGTTAAATAAGTCGCAGCGGGAATTAATATTGAATAATCAAAAACAACTGATCTCCATTATGAATGTTGATCATGCCATAGAAGAATTTTTTCAAAAATATCGCAAAAGGCCAGACTTTAATGAAACGATTTTTATAATTACCGGTGACCATAGTATGCCAGAAATTCCGCTAGAGAGTAAGATAGATCGCTATCATGTTCCATTAATAGTCTATTCACCTTTATTGAAAACCAAGAAAAAATTCGATAATATCGTAAGCCATTTTGATATTACTCCAACCATAATGGCTTATTATAAAGAAAACTATAACTTGAAAGTTCCAGCAAAAGTTAATTGGTTAGGAAAAGGATTAGATATAGGTGCCAAGAAAAATCCCATTGGAATTCCAATTATGCAAAGTAAATCCCAATTGGTAGATTTTGTGGTTGGTAATATCCACATCAATGATTACTCAGCTTTCCAAATTGGCTCCAAATTAGATGAAGAACCGTTAAATAATCAAGGTGAAGCCAGAAATGTTTTTGAAAAATTTGATCTATTCAAAAGTGTAAATAGACAGTTTAATTCTAAACCAGTTTTAATGCCCGATAGTGTATATCAGAATTTTTTCAATAACTAAAATCTTCTCCTATATCCAATACTTAAATCAAATTGATTATCCTTGATTTCAGGTTTATATTCAACATTGTAATACGTTCCTGTTATAGAAAATATATTCTTTGATTTGATTGTAAAATTATAATCAAGCCCAGTTTTAAATGTTTTCATCTTATAAGGAGTACCTTCAAAAAGGTTTTCGCGGTTTTCTTCAGGACTGATACCTGTACCTAATATAAAACCTAAATAGTCGTCCGACCCTTTTGTGTAATACCTTACTGTTCCTGTGTATGAATGTGATATATTATTTTCACCAGGCGTAAGGTACGTTCGAGCATTAAACCAGAAGTTCTTATAATATTTACCCACAGATGCCGTATACATCCAAACATTCTCACTGAACTTCAATTGTCTAAATCCAAGTTCGGCTTCAAAGCTTGCAGGTAAATTAGCATATAAGGATGCTCCAGATCTGAATTTTGGAAATATGCCATCGCTATTGGAATATCCTGCACCTAAATACATATAAAAAATTCTTGATAGACGCGGATAGGCTTCTAATTCAAATTGAGTACCGTTCCTTCCGAACTTATTGGCGAAGTTTGTCCTGAAAATAAAAGATCCTATCGAAGTACCTCTCTTATAACTCAAACCGGCAATATGCCAATTGTCTTCAAATTGTTTGTCAAAATACAGCCAATTGTAATTGATTCCGATCTCATTCATAGAAACCTGGTCTCTTATTCCAATGAGAAGCTTGCGTGCTTCTGTATGTTGAGGATCAATCTCCAAAATTCTATCGAGTGTAGCCTTGGAACCATTAAAATCTTTATTGACATTTTGAACTTTGGCCTTCAATATCAATAAGTCCAACGAGTTTTGGTCAACGGTCAAACCTTTATTCACTATTCTTGCAGCCTCAGTATTGTTGTCTTCCCAGTATTCCATCGAACCATATGCTAAATAAAAATCAGCATCTCTAACATCTTTCAATTCAAGTTGCTTAAATACTATTCTAGCAGAATCTGGCTTGTCCATCCATGTATACAATCTTCCTAAAAAGACACTGAGATCAGTATAATCAGGACTTTTTTTCAAAGCTGATTTCACCAAATCTACTGCCACTGGGTAGTTCTTGTTTTCAAAAGCTTCCTTGCGGGCATTTTGAAAAAGCTCATCTGATGTTAATGTCGATTCCTGTGAGAATAGAACAAGACTGTGAAGGGTAAACAAAAATGTTAAACCAAATAGTAGTGTAGATTTTAAATTCATAAGTAGATAGATGCTACAGGCCTCAAAGGTAAGCTGTTTTCATCAATTTAAAACAATACTTAGAAATTTTATCTGTTAAAACACGTTTTTATTTTCTGATATGGATATCCTGTTGCGGAAAAGGAATTTCGATTCCAGCCTTGTCCAAATCTTCTTTACATTGAATGATCAGTTGTTCCTGCATTGCCCAGAAATTTTCATTGGAAGTTGTAACTCGAACAGATAAGTTAATAGCACTATCTCCCAAACTAGTTACCACCACGTCAGGTGCAGGATCCTTGAATGCAAATTCATTTTTTGAAACCGTATCTAACAGTAAGGATTTCGCCTTCTTTAAATCGGTATCATATCCAACGCCAATATCAAACCAAGTTCTGCGTGTGCCTAATTCTGAGTAATTTGTGATGTTACTGTTTGAAAGCTCCCCATTAGGAATAATAACTAATTGATTCTGGGGAGTTACCAATTTTGTGTTGAATATATCAATAACTTTTACCGTACCGTCCACTCCCGAAGATGATGATATATAATCGCCAACCCGAAATGGTTTAAATAATAGAATCAATACTCCACCAGCAAAATTCGAAAGTGAACCTTGCAACGACATACCAATCGCTAAACCAGCTGCACCAATGATTGCGATAAAAGTAGACGTTTGTACCCCGAGTTGACTGACAACTACAATAAACAAAATGACCTTTAAAATCACATTCACTAAATTCCCAACAAAAGTTCTGATACTTGGATCAACGTCTCTTTTCATGAAAATCTTGTCTAGTAGCTTTCTCAATAGTTTAATCAACCACAAACCAATGAATAAGACTAACATTGCTGAAATCAATGAACTTATAAAAATCGGAGCATAGGCAATAGCACTATCTATGAATTTCTCTAATTTACTCTCTATCCCGTTTAAATCTGGTCCTTGCATAATGATTCAATTATTTATTATTAATAGTTACTTTTTCCTGTGATTTCTCTAATTCTGTTACAAAGTCGGTACCCCAATAGTGGATGTCGTAATGTTTTATTTGTTCTAATGATCTTTTTAAACGAATACTGGCTTCCTCAGGGTCAATGACCAATGCTTTCAATAAGGACGAAACCATATTCACACGGTCATAAGGATTCGTGAAAATCGAGTAGGGGAGTTCTACTGATGCACCAGCAAATTCTGACAGAACCAAAACACCATTCCCATTCAAAAGACCTTGGGTGGCAACATATTCTTTGGCTACTAAGTTCAAACCATCCCTTAAAGGCGTAATCCATGCAATATCACTAACTGCATATTGAATTATGACATCCTCAAATGGCAACGCTTGAAAGAAATATTGAATTGGTGTCCAATCCATCGTAGCATATTTGCCGTTGATTTCACCAATTGCCTGATTTACTTTATCCTGGATCTGATCGTAAATTTTCATGCCCTGCGATGGGGGAGTACACACATTGACCAACTCCACCTTTCCTCTATATTCTGGATATTCCTTCAAAAAAGCACCAAAGGCCTTAATCTTTTCCAGCGGTCCTTTGACATAATCAAGCCTTTCAATAGAAACGATTCTCTTTACACCACGCCTTTCTTTATCTTCCTTGAAATGTGAAATCTTCTCCTGAATTTCTTTCTTTTGAAGGATTTTCTCGATCAGATGAAAATTTATGCCTACTGGTTGTGCACCTAGACGGATTTTTCTGCCATCAACCTCAATTAATTTGGTCATTTGTTCCACACCCAAGGCACTGCTATAAGTCAAAAACTGCTTGGCAACAGATACTTTTTTCAAAACTTTGAATGGAGTATGACTTCGCAATACATCAATAAAATTCTCAACGTATCTCGGAATATGAAAACTTATAAAATCGCATAATAACAGACTGCCAATAATTTCTCTACGCCAGGGCAGAATGTTAAAGATATCTGCAGCAGGGAAAGCTGTATGATGAAAGAAGCCAATTTTAAGATCTGGCCTTAAGGGCTTTAGAAAAGCTGGAACCATCCATAGATTATATTCATGAATCCACACTAAAGCGCCCTCATCAGCTTCCTGAGCAATGCGCTCCGCGAAAATTCTATTGATTTTTAAATAATGTTCCCAATCATCATAATTGAACTTCGCCTTTTCAACAAATGAAAAAATAGTAGGCCAAAATGCTTCCTTTGAAAATACCCTGTAAAATTGATCAATATCTTTTTTGCTCAAGGAAATGGTAGCTGCCATCAAATTTGGATATCTATCAACATCAACCATTTCATTCTTATAAGGCTCTTTTCTTTCCTGATGCACTTCTTCGCCAATCCAAATGCCCGATCTCCCTTTTTCAAATAATCCCAATAATGAGGGTATAATCCCATTCGGACTTTTAGGCTTGCTCCTTATTATCTCACCATTGACCTCAGTCCGCTCGAAGGGTAGTCTATGATAGACCATGACCAATTGATTCTTTGATGTACTAGATTTAGGAATAATTCTTTCCTTTTCTTGATCGATGAATTTCTTGAACAAAGGGTTTTGCATGATACATTCCAAGATTCCACCAGCACCTTTCGACTCTGCTAAGTATGCCATTGGATTATTTTTCAGTTCATTCACCAAACCAATCTCTGATCCTCCAACTGCTACTCCATGAAAACCAACTCCAAATAAGCTAAGATCATTCAAGGTATCACCAGCAACTAAAACCTCTTCAGGTGATATATGGAGATAATCCGTAAGTTTTAATAATGTACTCCCTTTATTTACATCTTTAGGAAGTAAATCCAAATACTTATCGACAGATGTAATCACATCGCAACCGAATCTTTCTGCAATATCTTTTACTTGGTTCAAGTCAGTATCGCCATTATAATAATATGAACACCGTCTCTGCTGCGGTACATCTTGATATTGTAATGTTGTAATATCAGCCAAGGCATGTTGAATTTTATAAACTGAAGGCCATTTGGCTTCAATTTCACCCTGAATCGGTTCAATAGATTCCAAGGTTCTTCCATTCACCAAGGTAGAACCTACATCCGCAATTATATAATCTGGAGTAGGTATTATTGGATCGTTCAGTAAAGGAATGACTGATTCTAAACCTCTACCAGTTACAAATACCAACTTAATGTCTTTATTCTTTTTTATCGTTTTATATAAGTTTAGACGATCTTCCATTTTTCCACCTAAAAATGTTCCATCTAAATCTGTTGCCAATAGCATTCTTTTAAGCTCCTTTCTAATAGTATAAATTCTGTCTCCACAGATATGATTAACAAAAAACGATATGCTGTATTTAAGATGGGTAAATGGAGGTTAATAATTACGATAACAGTAGCCCAACTTCCACCGCCTACAACACTTTTATCTTTCAAATTATGTGGATTTCCTAGCAAAAAACAGGTTATTCTTTTGCTAATTCGTTATTTTCTGAGTAGCAAAGATACGAAAAATTAAACTAATAAGCAAGTTTTAGTATGGTTTTTGGAAAATTTAGCCTTTTCCAAACATAAAAAAAGGAGACTGAATTATTCAATCTCCTTTTCTAATATATAGTCTATTTTTAGTAATTATCTCGTCTTTATATTAGGTAAACCAATTCTTTTCGCACTAATCTGTCCAGTTGTGTCTTCAAATTTTCCACCATAGCTTCCTTGGATTTTTTCATTTTTGTCAGTAACTAAATCGAATTCAAACTTGAAGTTTTCACCATCCCTTGACAATTTTACTGTGCCACCAGCAATTGTTGCAACTTCATCACCTTTATCTTCTTGCCAATAATAGTTTCTCACCAAATAACTGTCGCTAAATGTATTGCCATCCACATCGGTTTCGCCATCAGAAAACCGGTAAGTTCCGCTTTCAATATCTTGATTGGTCGAGTATAAATCTAAATATAAAAAAACAGGAATAATAGGGTCACTTTCAGAGACCAAGTGGAAAATACTGAATTCAATATTGCTATAGCCATCTTCAAAACCATAATCATTGAAGGCACCAATATTAAGGTCATAGGTTTGCCCCTTATAGGTTAATTCATTATTCACCTCCACCTTAGGATCATCATTATCATTATCTTTTGAACATGAGGTCGATCCAATGACTATTAGTGAAAGGATCAGAGTTTTCCAAACTAAATTAAACGGATTTCTTTTCATAAAATGATTTTTTGATTTGATAAGATTTATTGTTAGTGTTAGATATTATCTAAAACGTGGAAAAATATATTTTATGATTATCCTGATTTAAAATACCTAATAATAGGAGGTTTAAAAATAAAAATGGGGCAAATTGAATAATTTACCCCATTTTTATTTTAGAATTTCGAGTGACTATTATGGTCTATCTATTTCTTTATCGAAATTATAACTTGCAAATCTGCCCGAATCTTTAGGATTGACCAAATCTGATTCTTTTTCACCCCATGGCCATCCTCCAAATTGGGTTCTTCTGTAATCATTAAATGCCTCTTGCAATTCTTTTTCTGAACTCATTACAAAGGGTCCGTATGCAAAAACAGGCTCATTAATAGGTTCCCCTTCCAAGATTAAGATCTTAGCTTTTTGATCGCCATTCGTAATCACGATTTCTTCATCTCCTGCCAAATCTGCAATGAATCTTTCTTGCATTTTATAATCTTCTACAGATATCGTCGATGTTCCATCATAGAAAAATACAAACCTATTCAATGTTTTTGATACTGCATTCAATTTAAATATCGCTCCTGGTTCCATTTCAACTAAAGCAATCCCAACATGATGTTTTGGATCAATAGCCCAAGAATTTTTTAATGGTTCTTGTGCCTTTACGCCATAGTACTCTCCCAAAATAACTTTCAAATTGATATTCTTTCCATTTTCATCTTGGAATGATCCTCTAGGAATCTTTTCATTCCATAACATTTTATAGTCTGGCTCAGTGAATTTATTTGCCGCAGGCAAGTTCAACCAGATCTGAAACAAACGGAATGGATTGTCATTCTCATCATCAAGCATTGGAAACATCTCTCCATGCAATACTCCTGATCCTGCACTCATCAATTGAACATCACCATTTCCGTAACGTCCTTTAGAACCTTTGGAGTCAAAATGATCCGCAAATCCTTCTTCTACAATAGTAACAATCTCGAATCCGCGGTGGGGATGGTGTGGGAAACCTGGAATGGTCTCTCCATGATACATACGCCATTTTGCTTCACGGTCAAAATCATTCCCTAAATTTTTCCCCGCCAACAATGCTGGGTCAGGACCCATTTTACCATTGCCTTTTGGATATTGATCATAATGGTAAGCACCTAAGATATATGGATCTCTAATAGGCATCGGACCTACAACTTTAGTTATATTTTTTATTTTCATAGCTTTGTTTTTAATTTATTCTATATGAACAAATGGCACACCAAAAGTGTTTATTTGTCAGTGAGTTACCTGTTGGTAACCTAGTTACCTTGGAGTAACGTTTCGTTTAAATGAAATGAATAGCTATCTAGAAAATTCTCCTCTTGCTCCAATAAAAAATTATTTGAAGTGTTTGTCAGTAAAATTGAGGTAACAGTACCAATCGTATGCATTTACGTCATGTATCCCGGCACGAATATGATAACCAATTTCATGATAAATTGGCTTATGAACCTCCGGTGCTGTATCACTATTAAAGCCTTTTTTCTTATATAAAGCATAAACTGGGCTAGCATGGTAAGCCGCTAGATATTCCCCTTTTGGATCTGCCCAGAGATCTTCCTCTGCACTAGCAACATATAATGGTCTAGGGGCAATCAATGCCAATAGCATATGTTGATCAAATGGCATTTCCTTTTCCTTATGATGATAGGCATTATAGTTTTTGGCAAACCAAGCAGGTTTGATACTGCTGACAATAGCGATTGTTTCGCCAAATTCTCTTTTAGAGAGTGCAGCACCTCCTTCACCAGAATTATTGGAGATGACCAAGCTGAACCTTGGATCTAGTGCCCCAGCCCATAATGCAGCCTTACCTTGACGGGAATGTCCCAATAGAGCAATCTTTTTTATGTCAATTTCAGGCAATGTTTCCAGATAATCAACGATCCGTGATGATCCCCATGCCCAAGCGCCAATCGCCTCCCAATTGTCACCGCGATCTTGACTATCTTCATAATCCGAAAATAAGGCTGCGATGCTCTGATCTTTGAATCCATCTTTATCCGGAAAAATATCATGGTAGCACATAGTTGCTACGCCATAACCCCGCTTGATAATCTGTTCATAATCCCAACGGCCAGATTGGACTCCTCTGATCCAATCTTGATGGGTAGAATCCCGAACCAATTTGAAGTTATCGCTATAGATGATGCTGGAGTCATTCAAAGTACTGTGATTTCCTTTAAAATTATAGCCGACAAATATTGGAACTTTTCCTTTGACATGATTGGGTAACATTAATAATAAAAGAGCATTCACAGATTTTCCATTTTTGAAGAAAGTCATTTTTACCTGGCGTAAAGTTGCTTTACCGTCTAAAGCACCTTTGTTCTCAGTCAGCAATTCATAATTTACTGGAATATCCTCCTTGGGAGTTCTGCCATACATTTGAGAACTGAATATTTCAAGTATTTCAGGTCGTCGAATTGTCTCCCATTTTCGTCTATTATTGATAGTTTCTCCTGAATTGGAAACCAAAACATTAGGTAGTGAATATTTAGGAACCAAGGACTCATCGTAGTTCACGTTCTGCTGACCATAACAAATTTGAAATGACAGAAAAAATATAATTGAAAAGATTAAGTTTGATTTCATCTTCTCCATAATTTAAGGTGTAGGAATAGGTTATCTGTTAAATGTTAATATACAGATTTTTCTTGGATTTTGGAGACTCCAAGATAAATAGAAATCAATTGATTAGAAGGTGTCGATTATTCCAAACTACGGATATAGATATGTTTGACGTGTTTATAGCCACCCGAATCTCTTTCGTCGATTTCAAATTTGTCCATATACTTGATAAGATCATACAGTTTGGTAAAGCCGTAATTTCGAGGGTCAAAATCAGGCCTTTTCTTGTTGATATAACTGCCAAGAGAACCTAAGAACGTCCAACCAGATTCATCAGAAAGTTCGTCTACGCTTTGAAGGATAAGTTTAGTCGTTTTTCTATCCACTTTATCCAATGCTTTGGTGGCAGGCTGGGGTTTACTTTTTGCTTCAGGTTTTTCCTGGGTCTTTGCAACAGTTGCTTTTTCTTCAGTTTTTAGAATCTCTATATAAATGAATTTGTTGCAAGAAGCAATGAATGGTTGAGGCGTTTTCTTTTCACCAATTCCAATGACCAACATGCCCGCCTCCCGTAAACGGGTAGATAAACGAGTGAAATCACTATCACTGGAAACTATACAGAACCCATTGACCTTCTCAGAATATAGAATGTCCATAGCATCGATGATCAAAGCACTGTCCGAAGAATTCTTGCCAGTGGTATAACTGTATTGCTGAATCGGAGTAATCGCATTTTCCAACAAAACGTTTTTCCAACCTGTTAGATTTGGTTTGGTCCAGTCGCCATAAATCCGTTTTATAGTAGGGGTTCCATTCTTGGAAATCTCTTCCAACATTTCCTGAATATGCGAGGAGGGAATATTGTCCGCATCAATTAGTACCGCTAATTTGAGGTCTTGCATTTGATTAATTCTTGTTATCGGCTTAACAGTAAAAATAAGATATTGTTTTATTAAAATACCCAAACCTAGGTATTTTATCTGCTTTAATATTTTCAGAGATTTAGTAGAATAAACAACCTAATTATTAATATATTATGAAAATTTTATTAACTAACCTGTTAATAGCCACACTGTTATTAATGGGCTGCAGAAATGCACCTGAAACAACAACCGTAGAAAGCAGCACCAACTCTGATGAAGATGTAGTGTTGGATTCTGCCGCTTCATTTCCAATGGATGAATCGACAGCTGCTGAAGAGGATTTATCTCAAACATTGTTAAACTTTAATGAATTTCCAGCCGTGTCATTGGACAGCGTGAAGTTGGTCGGGGAATTAAAAGTTAACAATCCTGAAAATGCGATTATGGAAGTCGTCGAAGAAAATATTGACAACTGTAATCTCCCTTCCAGAATCAGTCTATTAAGGCAAGGTTCAAACATAAAAGTCTTCAAATTCAACAGCACAATGAATGCACAAGCTAAAGCCTTTGGTTTTACCGGCACAATTGGAAGAAATGAAATGCTATTAATACAAGAATTTGCAAGATACAGCACCTTTCCTTGCGAAGGACAGCGTTCAAAATTTGGAATTGGCGTAAGATGTATGATTCATATCAAATCATTAAGATCTAGGCTAGACGTGGATAAACTCTCCTTTATAGCAGCTAATGTGGAATTGGGAAATATCTCAGCTACCTATGAATTAATGTCCGTTGGATTTCCGCTCCAAGGTGATATGTTGGCAGATAACCTACCATCAGTCGGAGACTATAATGTCGAAAATTTCTCCAAATTGGCAGTATCTTTTAATAATATCTTAAAAACTCTAAATGACAATAATAACATGGAAATTGAACCAGTGTCGATGAATTATTATTAGAAAAAATAGGAAAGAAAAACATAGCAATTCTGGAATGAACATATGATATAGTTATCCGAGATAAGGCGAAAGAATGAAAGTCTGCTAGGGATAGTAAGGCGAAAATCGAATGTGACCTCATCAAATATTGATGAGGTTTTTTATTTCAATAATTTATATTCTATTCAAATTCCAGCTAAATTTCCTAAATTCTCCTTAAAACACACACTAACTATACTTTAAACGAAATACTTTACATGCAAAGCATCCAAAGCCTCAAACAGCTACTATCATACTTAGTGGAATTCACTGAGCAAGAACTTGAACTGATTTCATCTTGTTTTAAACCAAAGTCATTCAAAAGAAATACCATTATCCTAGAAAAAGACGAGATCTGCAAGGAATTTTACTTTGTTTATAAGGGTTGTTTAAGGACTTATTTTTTAGATGTTGAAGGTCGTGAAAGAACAAGGTATATTATGTTGGACAATAATATCGGAACTGCGCTTTCAAGTTTTGTTTATCAGAAACCCTCGTTTGAATACTTGGATGCATTGGAAGATTCAGAAGTATTGGCAATTTCACATTTTGATTTTTATAGATTAAATAAGGAAGTTCCCAACTTCACTTTTTTCTATCAAAAAATGCTGGAAATGGCATATTCATTTCAAAATAAAAGGATTGAAGATCTCATTATGTTAACGGCAAAAGAAAGGTATGAGCAATTGATAAAAGAAAGGCCTGAATTTATTCAGAGACTTTCCAATAAGATTATTTCATCCTATTTAGATATCGCACAGGAAACTTTAAGCAGACTGAAGTCAAAATGAATTTTTTGACCTAAGTCAAATTTCAAGATTTTTATTTGCTGTTCCTTTGTTAAATACTAAAAAGGAAAACATTATGAAAACTTACATTTTAATATTTCGAATGGATATAGTATCTCCCGAAATGCAACCTTCAAAAGACCAAATGGCAACTTATATGCAAGATTGGATGAAATGGATCAATAGCATAATTGATAAAGGTCAGCTAGCTGACGGAGGTCTGCATATTACCAATGAAGGGAGAGTGTTGAGACCAAATAATGTGGTAGAGGAGAAGCCTTATTCAGTAAATAATGAATCAATCAATGGTTATATAGTAGTGAGTGCAGAAAATATTGATGATGCGGTAAAACTTGCTGAAGGCTGTCCCTTACTTAATGGAAAAGGAACTAGTGTTGAAGTAAGAGAAGCATTGAAACTTGGGTAGAATGATTAAAAAGTTTCCTTTTCTTGTGGGAAAGGAAACTATTTTTCGTAAAAGTCTAAATAAAGAAGTCAATATTTTTTAAATCAAGCTATATTATGATTCGGCAGCTTGGCTTCCTCAAAAGCCCTGTTATCAAAACAATTGAATAAGCAAACATTAACCAGGATCCAAAGTACCTACCATCTTTTTCATCCATATTCGGAAAGAAAAATTCAAAGAAATGAATACATACAGTGTCTAAGATCATTCCTGAAATCACCATTAACACAGCAGATTTTATACTTTCAAGCTTATTTAAAGAGAATCGTTTGAAAACCCAATTAGCGATTATCGCCATAGCAGGAATCAACAAAATGTATAAGCCAAGCATTACATAATGATTGTCAGTTATAAAAAAGTACTGACCAAATAACCTAAATATAATGCTGGCAAACAGCCAGACTAAGAAGCCTACTGCTAAGCTGAATTTGATGTAGTTGTCGTCTGATTTTCTAGAATTTTCCATAGTTAAATTTCACATTAAATCACGTATTTTTCTATTACATACTTTCTCCACGCACCTTTGGTCCTTAAGCCAATAGAAAACAATTTTTCTTCAGCCTTATAACCAATCAATTTTTTAAAGAACTCCACTTTAAAAATTTTAAAATTACGGAAATCCGTAAATATGGTATTTTTTTTATTTTGAAATTAGCTTCATTGATTAATTTTTTGTGATTAAATATTATTAAACCATAATGTGAATAGTTTTTTAATTTTTAATGTTTTAAAATAAAAAAATATAATATTTAGGTCAGATGTTATTGTTCATTTTTAATCTGCTGATTAAAAACTAATTGTAGTTAATTTGAAACTTAAAATTTTTGCTTAAATAAATAATTAGAAAATAAATAACAAAAAATAAGAGAATATGGAAATTCTAAAGGATTTACTTGAAGAAAATTTAGACGTTGTTTTTTGCGGTACTGCAGTAGGTAACAATTCAGCATGTGTTAAAGTTCCAACTTCCCCACTTGCCGAGCAAAAGCCATTGCATCGATCTTGTCGAGTTTGGATGATAAAATCGACTTATTACACCAACAAAAGCAAACCTTAGAGGCGTTGGCTGATACTATGTACCGTCAGTGGTCAATTGAAGAAGCAAAAGAGGATTGGGAGGAACTTCCATTCTCTGAATGGATTAATGAAACAGTTGGTGGAGATTGGGGGCAAGAAACTATACAAGGTGAATTTATTAAAGAAGTTTATTGTGTTAGAGGCACTGATATCGCTGATTTTTTAACAGGGATTCCAACGAAAACTCCAATGAGATTTGTAAAAGAAAAGAAATTCCAATCTATAGAACCCAAAGAAGGTGAAATAATAATTGAAATTTCAGGAGGTACAGAAAATCAATCAACTGGTAGAGCATATTTTATAAATAATGAAATAAAATCATTATTTGGTAAAGAGTTATTATTCTCAAATTTTTGTAGATTAATTAGAATAAAAGATTCAAACTATTCATTTTTTGTGTATTTGTATTTAAGATACTTGTATGATCAGGATGAATTTTTCAATTTAGAAAATGGAAGTTCAGGCATCAAAAATCTTGATTAAAAATCACTATTATTTGAAAATAAATTTATGATGCCAAATGAAGATTTAGTTCTTAAGTTTAATGATTTAGTATCAAATAATTATAAGAAAATAAACCATAATAATTTTCAAATCCAAACCCTAACTCAACTTCGCGATACCTTATTGCCTAAGTTAATGAGTGGCGAGGTAAGGGTGAAGAAGTAAAAATATAAAGGAGCTGTGTAAAAATCCGGATCCTTAAAGATAAAGCTAACTACAACCAAAATAAACATGAGTACTTTACAAGCTACTGTACAATTTATTAAGGAATTGCCTTTTCAAGAATTGGTAATTCCAGATTATCAGCGCCCCTACGTTTGGCAATTAAAAGAGTTTCGACAGTTGTGGGATGATATTTTACAGAGTTTGGCTCATGGCAGAAAAGACTATAGAATAGGCACAATCATTTTACATGAAAACTCAGACAATGGAAAATTAGAAATTGTGGATGGGCAACAACGTCTAACCACTTTGTCGTTGCTATTATATATGCTTAATCAGGAAGAAACAGCTAATTTATATTGCAGTTCTTTTTTAAGTGAAAAGCAATTTCTTCATCAAAGTTCTGCTGAAAACATTCTTAACAATTGTAACGAACTTCGTCAATGGATAGAAGAAGAGTTAATAGCGCCTTCAGAATTATATGCTTATATCCTCAACCATTGTTCGGTAACTATACTTAAGGTAAACGATATTTCAGCTGCCTTTCAAATATTTGATACTCAAAATGGTCGTGGTCTAACGCTTCAAGCCTATAATTTATTGAAAGCGTATCATATGCGCTTCTTGGATCATTTACATGAAGACGAAAAAATAAAAATTGATAAAAATTGGGAATCTAGCGCTCGTAACGAAAAGCACAAAGACTATCTAGAACAAGTGATACACGAACAACTGTATCGTACACGTGTTTGGGCTAATAATCAAGACGCTTACGCATTCTCCAAAAAACACATTAAAGGATTCAAAGGAAGCTCCGTTACCAAACTATTGTATCCGTTTGAAAATTATGTGTATCAAAGTTCTATATTGAATGAAGATATGGTACGCCGATTTCCTACAGAAAAATATGGAATTGGATTCGAAATAACACAACGCATCAAAAATGGCGATCATTTTTTTGATTATATACAAGCTTATGTAAGTATGTATCAATATTTGTTTGAGTCTACTTCTGAAAATGAAGACATAAAAGATTTCCGCGCTTTTTACAGGGAATATTGCACACGATTCAGAAAAAAGGGTGATGAATATTTATTAGAATTGTATAAATCATTAATCATGTGTGTGTTCGATCGTTTTGGTACGCTAGGATTAAACAAATACTATAAGCTATTATACGCTTGTGTCTTTAGATTTCGACTAGAGAAAAAGTTTGTAAAATATGCTAGTGTGGCTAAACTTCCTGCCTCATTATTTACAGGTATTTGCAATGCGAAAGACATTTTAGACTTACGTTTTATACGCGAGTATGCATTGCAACCCATCGAGAAAAAGGATAACGGAAATAATGAAATTGTAGAACAGTTTTTTGATCAACATCTAAAAGTAGAAATGTACTAATGAGCACAACTTCGAGATCTCTTGATATGGCCAAGCCAATCCTAGATATTGTCACAAAGCCTTATATAATACCTTTTTACCAAAGAAACTATAATTGGGGAATTGATGAAATTACCCAATTACTACAAGATATCTACGAAAGTTATCATAAGGATAAAAAGCAAGATTACTTCTTGGGAAGTTTAATCGTGTTTAAAAGACAAGCAGCGTCAATTTATGAAGTGATTGATGGGCAACAACGATTAACAACCTTACATATTATTCTAAGTTTACTTTGGAAAGAGATAAATCGCATTTATCCGTTAGCATACGATTCAAGACCAGAAGTAGTTTCATTTTTTACCAATCTTAGAAATCAACAAATCGATTTTGAAGCTACAGTTCAAGAAATATCAGAAGCTAATTTGAATAATTTTCTTAAAGCAATTGATACGGTTCTCAATACCAAATTGGAAAGTGATATTGATTCAACTTTAGCAATTCATAATCTTATTGAAAACGATGAAATACATTCTTTTATAGATTACTTACTTCATAAGGTAATATTAGTAGAGGTGGTAATGCCAGAAGATACCGATGTAGCTAGTTATTTTGAAATAATGAATAACCGAGGAAAGCAATTAGAAGAGCATGAAATCATCAAAGCTCAACTAATGGCCAAAATCAAAAATGCAAAACAGCGACATCTATTTGGAAAGGTTTGGGATGCTTGCTCAGAAATGAATCGCCCTGTGCAAAAGTTTTTTACACCAGACGAACGTTTATTTTTGTTTGGAGAAGATTACGATGCTATTTTCCCGAAAAGAATTACGCAGTTAGACTATCAAACTGATAAAGAGGTGGCCTCCTCCATACTTGATATAATAAAGAATCCAAATCAAAAATTACGAAGCGACGCTTTAGTTGAACATGAAGATGAGTTAGATGATGATGTTACGTACACATCAATAATTGATTTTAGTAATTTTTTAATTCAAGTATTAAAATTAGTGTATCCTCAAGTGGATATACCATTGAGTAGTGATCAACTATTAAAAATATTTAAAGATATACCTAACAATGTATTAGAAACAGTTACACCTTTAGAATTTGTCCAAAAATTATTATTCTTTCGTGTAGTTTTTGATAGATTTGTCGTTAAATCAAATGCTGGATTAGAAAATAATGATTTATTGGATGAAGAAGATAATGGGGCAAGATGGACTTTGAAAAAACCTGTGATGCGTTGGCAAAATCGACAAAAATATGCTAAGTATTATAGAACTTTAAAGTTTGTAAATTCTTTTAAAGAAACAAAGGATAATCTATCTTATCAAGATAGAATTGTAAAACTATTGTCGATGTTGCAAGTGACTTACAGACAACGAAAAAATAAAAATTACTTGCAGTATATTTTAAGTTTATTCAATCCATCAAATCCATCATCTTTAAATATTAGTGCCGTTGAATATTTACAAAAAGTAGAAGATTTTGCACTTCAGCAATTCGAGAAATTAGATATTTTAGATTTACTTTCAAATGATAGAGAAAGTATTTTCATTCATCAAAATGTTTATTTTAAAGGTACTGATACACCCCATTTTATATTTAATTTTATTGATTACCTATTGTGGGTAGATCAAGTTTGGAATGAAGTTGATTATGGAATTTTACCGAATTTCGATTTTACTTATCGAAATTCCGTAGAGCATCATTTTCCTCAAGCACAACAAGACTTACTTATAACTACAGATTTAGATAAAAACATTATTTTACATTGTTTAGGAAATTTATGTTTAATCAGTAAAGGTGCTAATTCAAAATTGAATGATCGATCTGCCTGGGACAAAGCTACAGATCCACGTTATTCTAATGGAATTTTGACTCCTAAACGAAAAATTATGTATTCAATTTCACAGGAGGATAAATGGAATACAGCTCAAATTGTAAAACATTATTACGAAATTGTGAAAATTTTAGCTGAGCGAAATGAAATTCTAAAATTTAATTGCTAACCAACCATGACCGAAAACGAAATTGACAGCCAATAACAAAATCTTAGCTCAACTTCGCGATTACTTATTACAAAAGTTAATGAGTGTCGAGGTGAGGTGGAAGATGTTTTAGTAAAATAATTAACATAAAGTGTTGTTTAAAATAAAAACTATTTTATACCTTTGCAGTGATAATTACATTCTCTAAAAATAATTTAAAAAAAATAGCAAGCGATCCCAAAAAGTGTTTGAAAGAATTTGGTAATATTCGTAGTAAAAAGATTTTGCAACGATTATCCGATTTAAAAACGGCCGACACTTTAGAAGATGTGCGCCATTTACCGGGTAAGTTTCATGAGTTGGGAGAAAACCGAAAAGGTCAATGGGCCTGCCACTTAGATGGTAATTATCGATTGATATTTAAACCACACGAAGATCCTATTCCTACAAATGAAGACGGTCAATATATCTGGATAGAAATTTTAGGTGTTGAAATTATCGAAGTGGTAGATTACCATTAAATCTTCAAAAACGAAACAACATGGAAAAGGTTAATGAATTTAATTTGGATCTGGCTTTTCATCCCGGAGAAACACTAGCTGAAAAGTTAGGAGAAATAAACATGGGTGCTAAAGAGTTTGCTATTCGTACAGGCAAACCAGAGAAAACAATCACTGCAATTTTAAATGGGGAAAGTGCTATCACACCAGACATGGCAGTACTTTTTGAAGATGTACTACATATTCCAGCGCGTTTTTGGCTCAAGCGTCAGTACGAATACGACGAGTATAAAGCAAGAGAAAAAAGAGCAAGTGTTAAAGCGTTAGCAAAAGATTGGGCGCGTGCTTTTCCATATGCAGAAATGGCCAAATTGGGTTGGGTTATACCAACAAGCAAAGTTGAAGAAAAAGTAGTCTCATTGTTCAAATACTTCCAACTTGGATCTGAAAAAGCATGGGAGAAATATTTTTATGGACAGCAACTCAAGTTGGCGTTTCGTATATCTATACATAATACCAAAAGCCCTCATGCGCTTTCGGCATGGATTAGACAAGGTGAAATACAAGCTGCTCAAATTGAAGCTCCTTCTTACAATCCATCTCAATTTCAGCAAATTTTGGTTTCTATTAAAACATTGATGGCTGAACATCCGGAAGGATTTTTTCAAAAATTACAAGCTTTATGTCTTGAGTGTGGTGTAAAAGTAATATATACACCTTGTATCCAAAAGGCACCAATAAGTGGAGCAACACGCTGGATTAATGATCACCCAGTAATCCAGTTAACGGGTAGATATAATCAAAATGACCGATTTTGGTTTACTTTTTTTCACGAGGTGGGACATATTCTATTGCATGGCAAAAAAGATATATTTTTAGAAGATATTGAATATTCAGATTTAGATAAAGCTAAAGAAAAAGAAGCTGATGACTTTGCTATTAAGTGGACTCTTTCAAAAGAAGAGGAAGAAAATTTATTAGCACATGGTGAGATATCTGAGGAAGTTGTAAAAGTATTTGCAGAACGTTTTGTAACGCATCCAGCTATAATTATAGGGCGATTGCAGAAAAAAGGATTAATTCACTATTCTGTTGGAAGAAAATTTTTCGAAAAATTAAATTTCAATTAAGCTTACTGCTAAGTTAATTTCTAACCAACCAATGACCGAAAACGAAATTGAAAAATTCGCTATAGCATTATTAGAAAATCAGGGATATACGTATATCAATGGTGTTCAATTAGCTCTTGGATTCAAATTCGTTTCTAACTTTAAAAGTTCCTTGAAATTTCTTGCACCTTATGATAATACATCACAAATTATTTAACTGTTCAACAAATGTCTGTTAATGGAAATACTAATGTAAAAATAGGTACAGGACCTATCCCAAAAAATAGATGTAATTAAAATGAAAAAAAAGATCTTTTTCTTGATTGGCATTCTGTTAATACTAATAAATGCTCCGATATTAAATAATTTTATACTTTATCATACGGATAATAATACTTTTAAATATTCAAATTTAAATGGAACCTTTACTTGTATAGACAGATTTGGATTTAAAGATCCTGGTTTAACAGATTTAGCATTTGATCTCTTTATTAAAGAAACAAATCAAGATAAAAAGGATAGTGAATTATTTAGATTATATAAAATTAACCCACTTTGTTTTTGGCGTTGGAATTATTATTTGACCACATCTTTAAATTATAAATACAAAGATTGGGATGAAATTGCAAGTTCTAAGGAATATCAAAATCGTGAAATTAAAGGGGGAAGATACCAACAGTTTTAATAGCAATAAAAGCCTCAAATGCTCAACGAAAGTTGAGCTTTAATATTTTTTTTTGTGGAGCTGGATGGCAATGTAATTAAGTTAGGAAAAAAATAAGGCCACACACCCCCATAAGCCCCATCGGGGTAAAATGCCGTCGGCATGTAATATCTACAGAAATGAAAATCGCGA
Source organism: Sphingobacterium sp. 1.A.5 (assembly GCF_002734235.1). NCBI lineage: Bacteria > Pseudomonadati > Bacteroidota > Sphingobacteriia > Sphingobacteriales > Sphingobacteriaceae > Sphingobacterium > Sphingobacterium sp. 1.A.5. The sequence goes on along the minus strand of NZ_PEBA01000023.1, from coordinate 13,807 downwards.
CAAACACCAACGCCGTAGGTGTGGCATGTTTGCTAAATTCCCTTAACTTAATGACATTGAGCCGGTGGGATTGTTTCAGCCCCTCGATTCCCGCACTCACACCCTGAAACCCCTTCGGGTCGAACCCGCCCATCGCAAGTTCGAACCCCTCGGTCCACAAAAAAAAGCTCAACTTTCGCAGAAATACCTAAAGAAGAAGCTACAAGCACATTACCTGAATTCGTATACGGTATTTCGGGTATCATGCAATTGTTTAATTGTAGCAAATCGAAAGCACAGAAAATAAAAAACAGTGGTGTAATTACTGGTGCGATTCAACAAGATCAAAGGACAATTATTGTTGATACTCGGCTTGCTTTAAAATTGTTTAAGGAGTATACCAATCAAAAGAAAAGGAGGTTCATATGATTCCATTTAATCAGAATATTGTCGAAGCTCTTGAAAAGTCTACAGTTAAAATAACAGATGAATTTAAAGAACCTCCTATAATGATAACGATCAGCAATTCGGATTCCGTTATCGGAACCCTTGGGAATTTCAGCGCATCCACGGGAAAGGCGAAGAGCAGGAAGACATTCAACGTGATCTCAATGGTCGCTTCTGCATTGAGTGGTAAACAAGTATTACAATATAAGGTTAAAGTTCCTCCAACCCGTCCAGTGATACTTTATTGTGACACGGAACAGAGTAAGTTTCATTGCCATAGATTACTTTCCAGAATATACAAGCTCATTGATTATCCAACTTCAGAAGTCCACGATAATTTAAAGTTTATCTCTTTAAGAGAATACCCCACTAAGGAACGTATCAATATCATTGAATATGCACTTTTCAAATATGCAGACAGGATCGGACTGGTCATCATAGATGGAATCAGGGATTTGGTTTACGATATTAATAACGCTACCGAAGCGACTGAAATCACGAACAAACTTATGAAGTGGTCGCAGGAACTCAATATCCATATTCATACTGTACTACACTTAAACAAAGGAGATGATAATACTCGGGGGCACTTAGGAACAGAATTGAACAACAAAGCCGAATCCATTCTCCAAATAACTAAAAGTGATCTGGATGCCAACTACAGCACCGTAGCACCAAAATTCATCAGAGATGTCGAATTTGAACCATTCAGCTTCTTTATTGACGATGGTATACCTGTACTTGACGAAAATTTCGACTTAACAAGTCCGAAAGCTAAAAAAGGTTTCAGCTATCAGGAATTATCAGAAGAGAACCATCGAGAGGTATTGCAGGAATTGTTTAATGATTCAGAAATTACCTGTACTTATGATGATTTTGTCGCAAGACTAAAGGACGCTTATTTGGCAAAAGGTTTCAATTTTGGAATTAATAAATCGAAACAGCTAAAGACCTTTTTGGAGAATAAACGGATGATCATCAAGACTGATAAAACCTATCGGTTCAACCCTGAATTTTACTATTAAAAAACAGGTTTAGTTTAGTCTGCCCCTATATAGTAATAGACTAAACTAAACCTATTTAAAATTATGATTATGACATGCACTGAATTAAAGCGTATACCGCTCATATCAATATTAGATTATCTTCGGATTCCATGTGCCAGAATGAACAGTCGTGAAGCATGGTTTAGAAATCCATTCAATGGCGGGAAAGAAAAAACGGCTTCGACAAAAGTCGATATCCATAGAAACATTTGGTATTCACATTCAGAAGGCTTCGGAGGTAACAACATTGATTTTTTGTTGAAGTTTCTGGAAACAGACAATCTATCTATTGTACTGGATTGGGCTGATGAAAGAAAAAATGTCCTTTCTTTTCACCAGCTGACCATATTAGACAAAGCGCCAGCAATGCTATATGAAAATGAACGTGGTTACACCATACTTTCTGTAAAACTACTTGAGAACAAAGCATTAACCGACTATCTGACCGATTCACGAAAAATAGATATTGAAATTGCCAAAGCTTACTGCCAGGAAATCTATTATCGGACGGCAAAAGGACAGACATTCTTTGCTATATGTTTTAAGAATGATTCTGGTGGATTTGAATTGCGAAACAGCTATGACAAACGTTCTTTATTGACCAAGGACATTACTTCGATAAATAACGGCTATAAGGAGGTTGTACTGCTCGAGGGCTTTACCGACTGGCTTTCCTATATGACTTTAAAAAAGAATGCTGGTAAGCCTTATTTAAATGCTAATTACTGCATCCTGAATACTACGGCAAATCTGGAAAAATCATTTCCATTCTTACAACAACATAACGGTATAACAAGTTATCTGGACATAGATGCCAGCGGTGTAAAATCTTACAATACTTTACGAAGTCACTTCGAAAAAACACACGTCCTTAAAAACGGAATGGAGGAATTGCAGAAAAAGAATTGCAATATAAAGGATGTCAATGACTACCTGATTTTCACATCGTCCGAAGAACAAACCAATAATATCCAATCAGGGAGAAAGCTATCGAATATGTAGGTAGCAAGGTTGTGTTTTGGTGACCCCAAAACCTATTAGCTCCCGATGGTCACAGCTAAAAGTAACAATAAAATGAAAGACTCCAAGAAGAAAGGCGGGAGACCCGCACTGGAAAATAAAAAGAAGTTCAGGATCAACGTCCGCTTCGATGAAATGGAACATAAAAGGGTTCTGCAGAACGCAGAGACCGCAGGTATGAGCAAATCGGAATGGGTGCGCAAAAGTGCGATCCTGCGAAAGGTCGTACCGAGGTTTAACGAAGAGCAGATCAAAGCGTTCAGGGCAATCACAGGTGCTTCGAACAACCTTAACCAGCTGACGAAAAAAGCACACCAGACCGGATTGTTTGAGCTGGCACAGGAATGCCAGAATACGATCGGCCATATCAACCACTGTATCGATAAACTATTGCACCATGATAGCGAAGATAATTGAGGGGCGGTCATTTGGGGGATGCGTTGGGTACGTGCTAAAGCAAGACAGTGAGATTATCCATGCAAATGGATTGCGGACGGATTCGGCAAAGACCATCGTACAGGACTTTAATTTTCAGCGGATGCTGAACCCCAGATTGGGCAAAGCCGTTGGACACATTATACTATCGTGGAATACGGCAGATAAGAATATGCTGAACAACGATATCATGGTATCTTCCGCTAAACGCTATCTCGCCAAAATGGGGATCAGGGATACGCAGTGTCTGATGGTCAGACATCACGACCGCAAACATGATCATATCCACATCATCTATAATCGGGTGAACGATCATGGCAAAACCATTTCAAACAGCAATGGTCGGTATAAAAGCTTTAAAGCCTGCAAAGAACTAAATGCGCTATATGGCTTTAAGAAATCCGAGGGAAAGCAAAATGTAAACAGAGGGAGGCTCAAAAGCAACGACAGAACAAAATATCAAATATATGATACTGTAAAGGCAGGTATTCGTAATAGCAAGAACTGGACTGAGTTACGAAGCTTTCTTCGATACAGAGGTGTAGAAATACAGTTTAAATACAGATCGGGCTCTGAGGAGATTCAGGGAATTTCATTCAGCAAAAATGGACAGGTCTTCCGAGGATCAGCTATCGACCGTTCGTTGAGCTTTGGTCAGATCGATAAAGCCCTAAACTGCATAGATAATTCAAAAGAACTTTACCAAACTCCTTTCAGTGGCTCACCTGCAGTTTTATCTGCAGATAATAGCATCGGAAAATCCATTGATGAAGTTGCAGCTGCCTTGTTTACGATCGCTGACATTGTACCAGAAGAGGAAGATCCATTGATCAAAAAAAGAAAAAAGAAAGAAAATTACAGGTTAAAACGTTAAGAATATGCGAACAGAATTAGAAAACCTACAGCAACAGGTAAACACTTTAGAGGAGAATACAGAACTGATCACGCAGGACATCGTACGGATCATGCCGACAATTTTATCCCTGCTTTCCGAGAACGAGAAGAATATGAAGGAATTTCATGATACACGCGTGAAGGATCAAGAACTGTTACGCCAGATACAGATTTTTATGAAGAGTGAGAATGATGTTCTGTCTAAAATAGTCAAGGATTACGATTCACTGCAGAATTTGGCTATTCAGATTGCAGATGCTACAGGGCAAGAGGTAAACAGATTGGTTGACAAGGAAAAAGAGATTGCTTCAAAGTTCGCTGAAATCCCTGATCAGGTCAATATAAAACATCATTATGGTATCGATCTAAAATCAATGCCCGTGATCATTATAATGATATTATTATCGACCTTCACATCACTGGGTTTAGGAGTTCTGTTTGAGAAAAACAAACAATTGAACAATAGAAAATCGTATGAGATGCGCTATCGTATGATGGAATTGGAACTACCCAATGTTACATCGCATATCGATTCCACCTACTCTCTTGACCCCGATAAATTCCATTCTTTGGTGATTAAAAGGGAAGAGGAAACAAATTATTAAACAGCATCGAACGAAAACGTCAAGAGATTGAGAACTTAAGCAATTCTGAATAACGGTCAAGTGTATGAGCAGTAGCGGGTTTTGTACGCTTACTGTTCAGTTTAGCACAAAGATAGCTAAAAGGCAAAAACTTTGCTTTTGGCACTTTCCCCGCTATTGCTTATACATTGTTAGGTGCTGGCATTTTTACACGAATTTTATTGGATATTTCGTCTTTATCTGTCCTTTTGCAATCTTTTTAAGTTTGGATTCCATCAGCCTTCTGGTCAATGGTTTTAGATAGTCAAGATACAAAATTCCTTCTGTGTGGTCGTATTCGTGCTGTATCATTCTTGCGGTCGTTCCGCTAAATGTCTTTGTTTGAAAGTCAAAATCTTTGTTGTAATATTCTATACTAATCGTCCAAGGTCTTTTTACTTTTTGCGATAAATTTGGGATACTTAAACAGCCTTCTTCGTCTTCCCAAAGCTCTGCGGAACGTTCAATGATTTTTGCGTTGATAAAAGTTTCCATTATTCCTTTGTCGTCTTTGTCAAAATAGATTTCCCTGTCCGCTTCGTCAAGATTTTCAAAAGTTGTTTTACTGTCCACTACAAAAAGTCTTATCGGAAGTCCGATTTGTGGCGAAGCCAATCCGCAACCATTGGCGTTTTTCATTGTTTCCCACATATCGGCTATTAGCTTGTCCAACTCGGGATAATTCTTTTCGATGTCGTTGCACTTTTGTTTTAAAATGCTGTGTCCGTATGCTAAAATAGGTCGTTTCATTCCTTTGCTTTTTATCGCAAAGTTCCAAAGAATGAACAAGGTTGGCAATGAACCTATGTTAAGTAATCTGTCTGCGAATACGGCTCAAGCCCTGTGGCGTTATTCCGATGTAGGAAGCCACGTATTTTAGCGGAATGAATTTTAAAATGTCGGGCTGTTCGCTGAACAGTCTTAAATAACGCTCTTTCGCATTGTATTTAAGGAAGGACAGTTCACGTTTGCTTTTAGCCAAAAACAAATTTTCGGAAGCGAAGCGTCCTAAATAATTCCCAACTTTGGTCTGGGCATACACTTTTTGCAAATCGTCAAAGGAAATTTGCCAAACAACGGTTTCCGTCAATGCCTGTAATTCGTATTCGGACGGTGTTTGCGTGAGAAAAGAGTCGTAAGCACAGGTAAATTCTTTGTCGAAACTGAAATTAAAAGTCAGTTCGTTTTCATCATCGGGAATGTAAAACCGAACGATGCCCGTTTCAACGAATGAAAGGTAATTTTCCGTTTCGCCCTGCCGTGTGATGATTTGGTTTTTGGCAAACACCTTTCTGTCAAAATGTGAAGCTATAAATTCCCATTCCGATTCTTGTAGCTTTACGATTCTTTCATAGTATTCTCTTATGTGTCCCATTTTTGACGGTTTTTGTCCTGCTTGCACCTAACGGGCCGCGGCTTGGCGATAGTGCGGGACAAAAATGGACGAAAGTTCAGTTTTGCACGGACGATAGCCAATGCTGTGAGCCGTTGGCTAAATTACAAAAAAAGACAATGCGAACAGCATTGGCGGAATAGAAATCCGAAAGTTGAGTTTTAGCACTTCAGCCCGCATTTCGCCAAACCGATGTTAGCGGCACGTGCCTTTGTTCGGTCTTATTCATAGAACAATTTTAGTTTGGTTTCAGCTGTTTTGTATTTCTTTTTTTGGCTTTCGGTAAGTGATGAAAAAAATGACGGAAAAATTTCAGTTTCATTTCCTTTTGAAACCTTTTTCCACGTTCCGATGACTTTGCCGTTATAAATAATTGTTGGGTAGAAAGTACCGTTTTTTGTAAATGCTTTGGCTTGGTTTTCTGCTTCAATTGTAGCGGTTCTATCTTTATAACTTATGATTAGTTCGTCAAATGCAGGTAAAAAGTAAACCGAATTATCTTTATTGGTTTTCAAATTATCTGTTTCGTTCGTCCAATATTCTTCATTTTCAATGATGCTGGAAATGAATTTAGACTTAACCATTTCAAATGCTTTTTTCGCATCAGAAACATTAAGTCCCGACCACCAAACAAAATCTTTTATCGTTACAGGACTTCGGCTTTGGATATATTTTTCCGCTAATCTTGCCAATGCTTCATCATTTTGTAAGGGTTTTGCCGCAGGTACTTTTCTATCAAATAAAGCATAAGTAAGTTGTTTACCTACTCTTTCGCCATTGCAAACTATCATTTCCGTTTCTGCCCTAAACATAATGTGGCTTGCCCGCAAATCATTTGTGGCAATTCCTTTTTTGTTGAGTTCGTTCATTATTTCTTCTCTGGTCAGGATTTCATTTTTTTCTAAAAGTTTTCTGATTAAAGAATTACTTTTTTTCAAAACTGTTTCGTCCAAACCTAAACTTCGGTTCATTGATGCAACAGATTTATTAAGGTTCGGTGCGGAAAGTTGCATCATCCATCTTACGTCATCCGCAGAAACCAAATGCCAAGTAGGTCTTAACAGATGCGTCCGTATAATTTTTCCGTTGTTTAAATCATCTTCAATTTGTTTGTCAAAAGCATTGTTAGGTAACCGAATGCCGATAGCCAATTTTGACATTGCATAATCCTGTGCCTGAATTGCACCCATCCATTCTAAAACTTCTTGCGGTGTTTTAAGTTTCGGGTTGGAAATTTGCTGATTAATTAGTCTGTTTATTGCAATTTCATTCAAGGTCATTCGTTTTTGATTATTCATTATTTTCTGATCAATCAAATGGAACTTCTTGTGTTAGTGCAAATAAATTACCGTCAGCGGCTTTCAGCACAGCCAATCTTGCTCCAGGCATATCTACGACACCTGTATCAGGATTGTGATTATTTCCCTCCACTGCTTTGCCCTTGCCAATCTCTACCAAAGAACCGTCAGCAATTTCTACCATTGCTTTTGCTCCATTGGTTATAAAATAGCTGTGTGCTTTTTCTATATCTTCAACTTTCCAAAAAATCAATGGATAGTCAACCCAAGGAAGTCGTGAAAGTGAAATGTCCATATTCTCAATATTAAAAGAAGCAAAGTCCTCGTTTTGCCAAGTTGGGTCTTTGCCTAATAAAGAAGCCCAAGTATCAATGCCTTGATTCAAGTTTCTTGCAGGATAAACTATTGAGGCAATCGTAGTAAGTCTGATTTCTGTTTCGTTCTTATTTTCCATAGTTCATTATTTTTAAGTTGTTGAAATTTGGCAGGGTGGTCGGTTGGCATTGACCGCTAACGGAAAACGGCTTTGCGAAGGAGCGGAAAAGGAAGCACAAAAGCTCAGTTTAGCACTATCGTAGCATAAGCCATTTTCTATTTGCTAAATTACAAAAAAGGAAATAAAAATGGCTTATGCGGTAATAGAATTACTGTCGTTGAATTTTGCACTTAACCCGCTCTTTTGCAAAACCGATGTTAGCGGTTCGTTGTTTATCTTTTTCGTATGTAATGCAGTTGCATTAACCCTGTTTCAAATGTTTTTGCTTGAACAAATTCAAGTGTTTGTTCGGGTCTTCCTTCTTTAAAAAGTCGTGTTCCATTGCCTAATAGAACAGGTATAACCGAAATTATAAATTCGTCTATTAAATCGTGTTTCAAAAGTTCATTTATTACTTCTGCACCACCATCACAATAGATATTTTTTCCTTTTTCAGATTTTAGTTGTTTGACCAATTCAGATAAGTTTCCTGTGTAAAAAGTTGTTCTGCCTACCTTTGGTCTTTGATTTCTTGTTATGACATAAACATCTCTTTGTCCGTTGTCGTAGTGAGAAGAACCGATTTCTTTAAGCACATAATCATAGGTTCTTCTACCAATAATTAACGTGTCTATTGTGTTTGTAAACGCTGCATAACCGTAGTCTTCTCCTTCTTTTTCAACGAGTTTTAAAAAACTAAGGTCGTCATTAGGTTTTGCAATGTAGCCGTCTAAACTTGTTGCAATAAAAAGTGATATTTTTCGCATTTGCTTAAATTTATAAAGTTTCTGCAAAGTTACCTTTAAGAAAACATTGGTACTTTGTAAAAATGCGACATTTTAAAGTTGCGATGGCAAAAGTCCTGTGTTTCGTTTGATTTCGTTGGTAAGATGTGAATGGTCATAATAGCCACATTCAAAAGCAATATCTAACAAGCTACGATTGTCATTTGAATTTTTGATTGTATTCAAAGCATTCTGAAAGCGAATAATATTTGAATATTCTTTTGGGGATAAGCCAATGAGCCTTTTAAAATTTCTCTCTAATTGTCTTACAGTTGTGAAATTTCGTTTTGACAGTTCGTAAATGCTTATTTGTCCGTTTGTTGAGTGTATATCATTAATAACCGATTGTAATGGATTGTGTTTGCTATTTATTCTTTCGGAAAAAAAATGGTTAAAATAATGGAACGGGGCTTTGAGGGTTTTATCAATATTAAAGGAATTGGATTTTTCAAACTCAATAGTGTCGTTGGTCAATTCATTTTGTGAATTATAGTTATAGAAATTTGCAAATGTTGCAGGCTTCAGGCACGCTCCTAATAAATGTGTGTTACTATCAATAAAGCTGTCTTTGAATGTATTCATTGCACCGACTACATATGTTTTTCCAAATTCCATTGAGGCAGAACCATTGTCTGTCAAACACGTATCTCCCAAATTTATTACAATACCTGCACAACCATCTGGAAAAACCCTTTCCCATTGCGTCCCACATTCGTTTCCTTTTAGCTCCCAATAGAAATGAATAAAGGGTTCTAATTCTCTGTAAGGCTTAACTTTTTCGTACTTCATCGGTTTCTACGGTGTTGTTCGCTACAATGACCGCTAACATTTCTTTTTCACGAAACTAATATACAAAAATATTCGCTAATCCATCTCTATAGACGAATTGCGTGTCACAAGCATTAAATATAATACAATACGCTATTATTTAACCGTTTAATTAATTTAAAAAATCATAAATAGCGAAACAAATCTTATTATTTCATAGTTATTGTAAATATGGAAAGCGAAGTTATATTGAAAACATTTCAAACAAAATTGAATACACAGAGATATGCCAAGAATACTATTAAGTCATATATGGACTATGCTAGCCTATTTTTGAAGCATCTCAATGAATATCCATCCTTAAAAGATGTGCCTGTGAGAGCTATAGAATCTTTCATCAATGAAAAAGTTCAAAAAGAGCAGATCAGTGTTTCCTATCAGAAAGGTTTAGTTGGGGCTATTAAGAAGCTATACGAATTGACACTTAACCAAAAGGTTCAGCTCGATTACTTATATCCCAAAAGATCGTTTTCTAAACTGCCCAAATTCTTTTCCAAAGAAGAAATTCGACAATTAATAGATAGTACCAACAATATTAAGCATAGAGCGATATTAATGACCATTTATAGCTGTGGCTTACGCCTAAGCGAATTGCTGAACCTCAAGATAGAAGATATACGATCTTCTGAAAAGATTATCCGAATCAACCAAAGCAAAGGCAACAAAGACCGGATTGTATCCTTACCAGATAAATTACTGGATATTTTAAGAGATTATTATTTGCTTTATAAGCCTACAAACTACCTTTTTGAAGGAGAAAAAGGAAATCGATACAGTGAACGTAGCGTGCAACTTGTATTGAAAAAATCATTAGCTAACGCGAAAATAAAAACCGAAGGCACAGTACATACATTACGTCATTCGTACGCTACACATTTAATTCAATCTGGTATTGATGTCCGAATTGTTCAGGAACTGCTCGGTCATGAAAACATAAAAACAACCATGATCTATACACACATTACCGATATTGATAAAAAGCGCACCCCTAGTCCACTTGATTTTTTATAAATTCTCCAAAAAAGCTTGACACGCATGATTTTATACAACCTATTCTATCTTAATATTGAGCTGAGAAACAAACATATTCTGTCCGAAATAAGTCCGAAAATAGCAAAAGCCACTGATTATCAGTGGCTTTTGTCGGGGTGGCAGGATTCGAACTTTTAATACACTTTTCGCGAGTTACAGCAAAATACGATTAATGAATATTATTAAATAAACTCTTCAACATAATTTTGAATTGTATTAATATAACAACACCCAAAACTGGGTGTAGTTTTGGGTGTTAATCTTGTAAATTATTGAATTTCAAGTTGTTTTGTGGAGCCGGAGGGATTCGAACCCTCGTCCAAACATAGTATGATTTACGCTTTCTACATGCTTAGCTTCTCTTTGGTTGTCGGGAGAGGGAAGGTGAGTCGCTTACCTATACCTTTCTCCGTATTTGCTGGATCTTATCCTTGTTTAGCAACGTCGCAAGGACCAGTTCTACTGTTCGGTGCCTCTGATGTCAAGCTGTAGAACAGAACTTGACGAGACAAAAGCTAAATCTTAATTCTAAATTAAGCAGCTAAGGCGTAGTTTTCTTCGCCATTTGAAAAGTTGAAAGTTCAGATTAAAGTGCTAGACTAACAATGCACTGCATGCTTACATAACCATCGCTATCCTGTCAATTCCGGTCGACCCCATGTTATGTAGGGCTACAAATGTAATCAATTTATTGGACTCCTAAAACCTTAAAAAGTTTAATCCAATCCAAATAAATATGGCTTTTGCCTATGTTTCTGGCAATTAATCAAATACAGAAAATATTAATTCTTTTTGACCGTTTATTTCTTGTATAATTAGCTGTAATTCTAATCTAGAACTTTAAAAATTATTTTAATGAAATCATGAAAAACAATCAGAGTTTTAAAAACATATTTAAAGTATTATCATTGGTTTTTATTTTTATTCCCTTTATTTCCTCAGCTCAAAAATCTAAATCTATGGTACATTTTAATACTCCGCAAACTTATATCGGATATTCAAAATCCGTTGAAGTCGACCTTCAAAACTCAAAGATGGTCATCATTTCTGGACAGGTAGCAATAGATAAAAATGGTAAGCTAATAGGAGAGGGCAGCATGGAAAAACAAACCGAACAAGTTTTTACAAATCTAAAAGAATTGGTGGAACAGCATGGTGGTACCATGAAGGATATTGTAAAGTTGGGCTATTTCATTAAAGATTTAGAACGAATAGATGAGGTAAGGTTAGTTCGGGATAAATTTATCAATCAGGAACACCCTCCGGCAAGTACTTTAGTAGAAATTAAAAGTCTGTTCCGACCTGAATTGTTGATTGAAATTGAAGCAACTGCTATAATACCTAAATTATAGTGCTTTTTGGATAGGATTATATAAACAAAATTGCTATATTACTGTTTTAAAAGATGATAAGTCAAAATTTTGACCTATTCTAATACATAATTCTGCGAAGAATTGATCCCCGTTCTTAACATTCGGCAAATGGAAATGGAAATGCCAGGATGAAAACCAAATGATTAAAAAACAAAAAGGGCAATTTAATTGCTTTAGAAATAATAGATGATCGGATATATAGATACATATTCCGACTTGAACAAATTACTAAAATATACTAAAATTATACACAATGGCTGAGGAAAACAACGCTAAAACTACAGCTCCGGAAACTGCTGCCAAAGAGAACAGTCCCGCGAAGCCTGCACGAGCAACAACAAGAAAAGCTCCAGCAAAATCAACTGCAACCAAAACTACTGCTGTAAAAGAAGATCCTAAGAATACTCCAAATCCTGGAAAAACTGAGGGTGAAGGTTCTAATACCAATGCCCGTAAAGGCAGTGATCCAGATACACCAACAAAGCCGATCCATGAAGGTGGCTCAACAGAAAAACCTGCTACAACAACCACATCTTCCAGATCAGCACGTGCTGCAAAACCAGCTGCTGCGGTAGCGAAAACTACTGCTACCAAAACTTCAGCTGCACCTACTGCTGCCGCGAAATCTCCAGCAACAAAAGCTGCTGCAACGGCTACTGCTAAGCCAGCTGCAAAAACTACAACAGCTGCTAAGCCAACTGCAACAAAAGCCGCATCAGCAAAACCTGCTGCATCTAAAACTTCTGCTGCAAAACCTGCAACTGCAAAAACTACTGCTGCAAAGCCAGCTTCATCAGCAAGTAAACCAGCCGCTTCTGCGTCTGCTAAGCCTTCAGCAACAAAAGCACCGGCAACAAAACCTGCTGCTGCTAAATCTACAACTGCTTCAGCGAAGCCAGTGTCTAAAGCTGCACCTGCAAAAGCAACTACGCCTACAAAGGCTGAAGAGTCTAAAATTGAAAAAGAATCTTCGTATAAAGAGGAGGTTCCTAACAATAAAACAGTAAAAGAAAATCCTGATAAAAAATCTAAGGACAAAAAGTCAAAGGCTAAAAAGAACAAGCTTGAAAAAACTAAAGCTCCAAAAACCAACGACAGCAAGAAATCAAAAGATGCCGTTAAGGTAAAAGAGGAAAAAGCTAAAGACAAAAAAGCTCCGAAAAAAGCTAAAAAAGATGTTGTAAAAGCTAAGGCTGACAAGTCACCCAAAAAGATCAAGAAAAGTGAAGGCAAAACTTTGAAAAAATTAAAGAATGCATTCACTGAAATCTACAATAAAATTGTGGGCGACGATAAAGGCAAAAAGTCCAAGAAAAAGAAATAGCAAATACCGTTAAGGTGATAAATTCAAAATCCCGATAAACGGATTGATTAATCAATCCGTTTATCGGGATTTTTTGCATCAAAATTCTATGATAGTTACACCCCTACAGGGTTTAATGCCTTTCTGTATGTGACACATTTATAATTGTTGCACCTTTAATGAGTTTTATGGGTTAAATGACATAGTCATGTTTTCAGTGGAAGTCAGCAGACGAAGCCCCGCTCATTTTCAGTGGCGGAAGAATGGATAAAATGCCGCGGCCATTGTGCGTTGGGATTGACCTTGGATGCTTTCAATCTATTATCTCCAAAAAAAGAGATAATAGATTAGAACGGCATCCTCGGCAATAAGGCATTTTGTTCATGTGCGAGGGATTGTGCGACAAGCCACCTTAAATGAGCAAGCGTTTTTGGTTACTTTTGCGCTTCAAAAGTAACATCCCATGCCATGGAATGGCAAAATAATTAGTGGTTATTATAGTTACACCCCTAAAGGGTTGTAGGTTGATATAATCGTTTTCTATAATAGTTACACCCCTTCTATGTTGTATTCCAAATTTTTTTTTTGATTATTTGCCTCTATGGTTGTTTTTCCGTTCCCTTTCCCTTGCTTTGGGCCATAGACCTTCCGCCCGACGGATTTTCCGCCGGTAGCCAAATGACAGTTACTTTTCAAACAGCCTTCTATGAGCAGACCTATGGCTGCAGTGTCTTTTTCAGTTTGTAAAGTATGGGTGCCGCAAACTACAATGAGAGCGGACGCAATGCCGCAAGGGGTGTATAGCGGTCACCCATTTTATGTGTCTATCCAAGTACCGTCATTTCACTATTCCGATAACATATTTTTCCCTGGTCC